>CAYYCB010000127.1:0-9435 GCA_964469715.1 uncultured Ktedonobacterales bacterium
TCTCAAAAACCGCTGCCCGACAGGGCTTGTGGGTTCGAATCCCACCGCCGGCACCCTGTTCATCAATAACGGGGCCGTAGCTCAGGGGCAGAGCAGGGGCCTTTTAAGCCTCGTGTCGTGGGTTCGAATCCCACCGGCCTCACCACGGCGCCCGCCGCAAAAATGCGGCGGGCGCCGTTTCGTCGCAGATACTCGTGTTCAGAGCCGCGAGAGAGTTCAGAATTACGAGCCATGCTCGACGACGCGGTGCTCCATCGTGCCGATTGCGTCGATCTCACAGCGGATCAGATCGCCGGACTTGAGGAATTCGGGTGGGATGCGCCCATAGCCGACACCAGCCGGTGTTCCCGTCGCAATGATGTCCCCCGGTTCAAGGGTCAGAATACGCGACAGCGTTTCTATGATCGTGGCGACGTCGAAGGTCATGTTGGCGGTTGTATCATCCTGCTTCAGGTCGTCGTTGACCCAGAGACGCAGCCGGAGGCTCTGCGGGTCGGGGACCTCGTCGGAGGTAACGATCCATGGGCCCATCGGGCACGAGCCGTCGAGACTTTTCCCCTGGAACCACTGCAACCCCGGCTTGTGCTGGAGGTCGCGCGCGCTGATGTCGTTAACGACCGTATACCCCCACACGTGCTCTAGAGCGCGCTCGCGGGGGATGCGGCGCCCTCCTTTGCCGATGATGAGCGCAAGCTCGACCTCCCAGTCGAGTTGCTCAGTGATGTCACGGTCATAGGGCACATCAGCAAATGGACCATTCACGGTTGTGACGGCCTTGGTGAAGACATTGGGGTATTCCTGACGTCGCACCTCCTCCCCGCTCGCCCTCTGTGACTCGGTAGCATGTTCTGCGTAATTGCGACCGAGACAATAGATGTTCTTACTCGGCCGAGGGATAGGTGCGAGAATTTCCACTGCGTCTCGGGGGAGGAGCGCCACAGAAGGGGGGCTCGTTACGAGCGCCGCAACCCTTCCCAGGCCCTCTGTGCCGCTGCCGATCAGCGCTAACATATCGCGTAGCTCAATGGGCGGCTCCTCGCCGGTGAGCGCCGCTGCCCGCGCCAGGTCAACAATTCGGCCACCATCGCCATTCAGCGCGCCGATGCGTGTGCCATCGCCATCGCGAAATGTGAGCAGTCGCATCTTCGAGTACTCCTTCGTACGAAACTCTGCCCGGCCTGCTCGCGTCCCCGGCCGCGCTGTATGACGGATGGGCCATGGATCGGATGCGCCGCTGAAGGGCGCAGCGCACAAGCTCATGCCGAGGTCGCGAAGCATGCCATGCCGTGTAAGTGCTTGCGCTTCACGTACTAGCATACCCTGGCGAGCGCGGCGTATACCCTCAATCACGCGAAACCATGATCAGTGAACACTGTGCAGCGCCTCCGCCGCTCGCCGTCAGGCGTAAGCATCGGCGTGGTGAGCGCGAGGGCACCACGGCACGATAGGGGCCGTGGATAAACAAGCAAAGCGGCGATTAGCAGGAGTCGCGGCGCGTTGTTCGGGCAGTAGGGCTATGTTATAATCGCAGATGGCGCACTTCAAACCCGTTCGCATCCGGTCGCACAGCACGTTCACGACAAGCGCGCCTGGAGCCTCGTGGCCAACCAGGTCGAATCCATAGCATGCCCCAACGCCTGACCCCTTCCCAAGGAGGTATTCGTGGCAGCCACCGGTTATCTCTTCGCCGCCATTTTCTTCCTCGGCGGTGCGGGGTTCGTCCTCGTCAGTCTCGTCTTCGCCGATCTCTTGAACGCGCTCTTCCTGAAGCGTAAGCCGGCGAAGGATAAGCTGACGATCTACGAGTCAGGCGAGACGCCGATTGGGTCGGCCTGGGTGCAATTCCCGCTGGCATTCTATATCTTCGCCCTGCTTTTCGTGGCCTTCGATGTAGATATCGTCTTCATCCTGTCGTGGGCCGTGATTTTTCAGCAGCTCGGCATCTTCGGGTTCATTGAGATTGTGTTCTTCATCGCGGTCCTGGCGCTGGGCCTCGTCTATGCCTGGCGGAAAGGAGTCATCCGGTGGATCTAGTCGCTGGCAAGACTGCGCCTGCCGACCAGCCGAGCGCCAACGCTTTTGACAGCGTAGCGCATGTGGGATTGCTGCTTAAGCGCTTGGAGATACTCGATCAGGCCATCGGCGGCGCGGTGCCCAAGCGGCGCATGAACGGCGGGATCGTGGGCATCGAGGTGTCGCCGGATCAGTTGCTCCAGGCGGCAACGGTGCTGCGCGACCAGCTCAACTTCGAAATGCTCACCTGTGTCTCCGGCGCGGATATGGTCGAGCACCTCGAATCCATCTATCACCTCCGCTCGATCAGCCAGAATTGGCTGCTTCAGATGCGCGTCAAGGTTCCGAACGATCGTCCCGAAGTTGACTCTCTTGTGGCGATCTACGCCTCAGCCAACTGGCTTGAGCGAGAAACCTATGATATGTTCGGCATCATCTACCGCGGACACCCCGATTTGAGGCGCATCCTGCTCGACGACGAATTCAACGGCTATCCCCTGCTCAAGAGTTTTCGTCCCATGCCGCTCACTGTGCACGATCGCGCCACGACACAGTCCGACGCGATTCGCGCTGTCGCGGGCGAGCAGCAGCGCTTTGGCCGCGAGGTCACGCAGAAGCGCCTGGGCCAGGGCCTTGAAGAGCGCATTCACCCTGGGAAGCTGACGTTCGGCAGTGCGGCCGTGTACCTGAAGACTGGGCAGGGGGTCGAGTCTGGCACGAGCCCCGAGCATGGCTACGAGGTGGACGCGGACACTGAAGCTGGCCCCATCAAGCCGCAGAGAGGGTAACCTGCATGGCGACGGAGATGAGCGAGGCGCGGACGCGGGCTGACGAAGGCTTCATGCCCAACAACGCCGGCATCCGCAGTGAGGAGATGATCCTCAACATGGGGCCGCAGCACCCGTCCACGCATGGAGTGTTGCGGCTGGTGCTGATATTGGACGGCGAAACCGTGGTGCAGTGCACTCCTGTTATGGGGTACTTACATCGCGGCATGGAGAAGATTTTCGAGAACCGGCCCTACATGGCCGGCCCGCGCTATATCGACAACGCCGACTACCTCAGTCCAATGATCAACGAGACATGCTACGCGGGCGCGGTCGAGCAGCTCATGGGTTTGGAGCTGCCGCGGCGGGCGCAGTACATCCGGTTGATCGTGAACGAGCTAGAGCGTATCGCGAGCCACCTCGTCGCTATCGGCACCTATGGCCTGGACCTCGGGGCGTTCACGCCTGTACTGTGGGCCTTCCGTGACCGGGAGATCATCCTCGACATGTTCGAGGCGCTCAGCGGCCATCGCTTCACCCACAACTACATGCGCGTGGGCGGTGTGCTCTACGACTTCCCGAAGGACTGGCTGAAGACCTGTGTGGCATTCCTCGACAATTTCCTCAATAAGAGTCTGCCGGAACTTGAAGAGCTCATCACGGGCAACGAGATATTTGAAGCTCGCACGCAGGGCGTGGGCTACATCGACCCGCAGCAGGCTATGGCGTTCGGTGTAACGGGACCATGCGGGCGGGCCTCGGGTGTGCCGTTCGACGTCCGCGTCGCACGTCCCTACGGCGCGTACCGCGAGATACCCGTCAACATCAAGCTGCGTCAGGATGGTGATTGCTTCGCCCGGTATCGGGTTCGGATGGACGAGATGTACGAGTCGGTACGGCTCTGTATGGAGGCGATTGACAAGCTTCCAGGTGGCCCCGTCTCCGTACGTAGCCCCATCGCGCTGCGTCCGACGCGTGGTGAGACGTACTTCTCCGTCGAGAGCGCACGCGGTGAAGAGAGCATTTACCTCATCAGCGACGGCTCGGAATATCCCTATCGGGCGAAGCTGCGCGGGCCGTCGTTCGTCAACCTGCAGATCCTGCCTGAGCTGCTGCGCGGGCGCAAGATCGGCGACGTAATCGCGATCCTCGGCAGCATCGACATCGTGTTGGGCGACGTAGATCGCTAGCAGGGGGCCACATGAACGACGTCGTCCAGAATATCATTCACTTCCTCGTCACCTTCCTGTTTTCACTCCTCTTTCTGATGGGCGCAGCCACCGTGCTCGTGTACCTCGAGCGCAAGGTCATGGCGTTGATGCAGGACCGCTACGGGCCACTTCATGTTGGGCCGCAGGGTACGCTGCAGACGATCATGGACGTCGGCAAGCTACTGCTGAAAGAGGACGTGAAAGCCGGTAATGTCGACAACATCGTGTTCCGTGTGGCGCCGATGGTGTTCTTCGCTCCGGTGGTGACGGCCTTCGTGGTGCTGCCGTTCTCGCCGTATATGACCGCGGGCGCCCTCGGCACCGGCATCATCTATTACGTCGCCATGAGCTCGATAGACGTCATCGGCGTGTTCATGGCTGGTTGGGGTTCGAACAACAAATACGCGCTTATCGGCGGTCTGCGGGCGACGGCGCAGATGATCTCGTATGAGCTACCGCTCGTGCTCTCGCTCGTCGGCGTGATCATGCTCACCAGCGCGCTCGCTCCCCAGTGCACCGGGCAGCGTCCCGATCTTGTCTGCGGGGTCGGCTCGATCTCTTTCAGCCAAATCGTGGCTGCGCAGATGCGTCCCGAGACGCCCTGGCTCTGGTTCTGGATTCTTCAGCCGCTCGGTTTCGTCGTGTACTACATCTGCGGCCTGGCGGAGACGAATCGCGCGCCGTTTGACCTTCCCGAGGCTGAGTCGGAGCTGGTCGCGGGCTATTTGACTGAGTACAGCGGCCTCCGCTGGGCCATGTTCTTCCTCGGTGAATATGGCAATATGGCCATTGTCTCCGCGGTCGCGACAGCGATATTTCTCGGCGGCTGGTCGGGTCCCGGCGCGGCTGTCGGTTTTTGGACGGGTCTGTTTCCGGGTTTCGTTGGGCAGTTGATCTTCAATATCATCTGCGTCTTCTGGTTCCAGGTGAAGATGTTCGCCCTGCTCCTGCTCTTCATCTGGGTGCGGACCACGTTGCCACGTCTGCGCGCCGACCAGCTCATGCGCTTTGCCTGGCTGTTCCTGATCCCGCTCACGCTGCTCAACATTGTGATCACGGGCGGCCTTCTTCTCCTGCCGATTGATCAGACACTCCGAATCGTCATCGCCGGCGTGGTGAACTGGTTCCTGCTGGTGTTCGTCATCCTGAGCTTCCGCCGTCTCACCGGAGTCACCTCAAAGGGCAAGCTGCCTCGTTGGGTGGTACGGCGCGTAGGTGCTGCTCCTCGTAGCGCCGCTCAACCCCGCGTCTCTTCACCGCAAGGGCCAGAGCTCGTCGGCACTCGTGGCGGCCGCTAACCGCTCTGGTCTTATGCTAAGCGATGGACGACGACCCTGGAGGCGTTTCCAGGCCCGTGTAAGTGGCTTTCGGCGTTTGATTGACACGGTAGCCGGAGAGTCGTAGACTCACCGGAGAAATCTTCCAATAGTGCACCGCGACGACCAGGACGAGTACACGGCGCCCGGCTGAAAGAGAAGGGGGCCCTGGCTGCGAGCCCCCGCAGCGCATGCCGTGGAAGTGACCTGGGAGTTCGTGAAGCAAGCCGGTTCGGCTTGCCTCGCGGCCTGGGACGTCGTGCGGTTGGCGCCCGTTACCGCGCTACAAAGGCGGACGCCTCCATCGTGCGGCGTTCGCGAAGCCAGGTGGCACCACGAGCTAGCCTTCCTCGTCCCGGCGAGGAAGGCTTTTATATGCGCGCGAATCCCGCGCGCAGGACTCAGGATGAGGCGGAACGATGACCACGGAGCCGAACGCGACCCGGCGACTTGACCAGATCCCGAAGGCGTATGATCCCCAAGCCACCGAGCAGCGGTTGTACGATTGGTGGGAGCGCGGCGGATATTTTCGTCCGAGGTCGAATCCCGAACGCCGGCCATTCGTGATCAGCATGCCGCCGCCAAACGTGACCGGCGCTCTGCACCTCGGCCATGCACTCACCGCAACTATCGAAGACATCATGGTGCGCTATCACCGGATGTTGGGCGATGAGACGCTCTGGGTACCCGGCGAGGATCACGCCGGCATCGCCACACAGGTGGTCGTGGAAAAGCAGCTCGCCAAAGAAGGGCTGGACCGCCACAAGCTCGGGCGCGAAAAGTTCATCGAGCGCGTCTGGGAGTGGGTGCGAACGTACAAGCATCGCATCCAAGACCAGCATCGCCGGCTCGGCGTCTCCACCGACTGGGAGCGCGAGCGGTTCACCCTCGACGAAGGACTGGCTACCGCCGTTCGCGAGGTGTTTGTGCGCCTGTATGAGGAGGGCCTGGCCTATCGTGGCGAGCGCATCATCAACTGGTGCCCCAAAGACATGAGCTCCATCTCCGATCTCGAAGTCGAGGTAGAGGAGACGCCCGGCAAGCTCTACTACGTCAGATATCCAATCGAAGGCGAGGACGGGCGCTACATCACGGTTGCCACGACCCGGCCCGAGACCATCCTGGGTGACACGGGCGTAGCGGTCAATCCAGCGGATGAGCGTTATCGCGACCTCGTGGGGCGCTTTGCCGTGTTGCCCATCATGAACAGGCGCATCCCCATCGTCGCCGACGAGGCTGTTGACCTTGCGTTCGGCACCGGAGCCGTGAAGATGACGCCTGCCCACGACCCCACGGACTTCGAGGTCGGCAATCGTCACGGACTCGAACGGATCCAGGTCATCGGCTTTGACGGTCGCATGACAGAGCAGGCCGGCCCATTCGCGGGTCAAGATCGTTATGAAGCCCGCAGTGGTATCGTCGCGGAGTTCGAGCGTTTGGGCCTGCTTGACCACATTGAGGACTATACGGTTCCGCTGGGCCACTGTCAGCGGTGTCACACAGTCATTGAGCCGCTCATCTCGACGCAATGGTTCGTCAAGATGGCGCCGCTCGCAACAGGTGCCCTCGGCGCCTATAAATACGGGCAGATGCGGATTGTGCCCGATCGCTTCGGCAAGACCTACACCGACTGGCTGGAGAACATCAGAGATTGGAACATCTCACGCCAGCTCTGGTGGGGACACCGTATCCCCGCGTGGTACTGCGACACCTGCGGTGAGACCACGGTCGCTCGCGAAGACCCGTCACATTGCGCGCATTGTGGCGGCGAGGCGATCCACCAGGATCCGGACGTACTGGATACCTGGTTCAGCTCATGGCTGTGGCCGTTTAGCACGCTTGGCTGGCCGGAGGATACCGCGGATCTTCGGCGATATTACCCAACTAGCGTGATGGAGACAGGCTACGACATCATCTTCTTCTGGGTCGCGCGCATGGCAATGGCCGGTATCCATTTCCTGGGCGTAGTGCCGTTCCATACCATCTATCTGCACGGCCTCGTTCGCGACGAGCAGGGCCGAAAGATGAGCAAGTCGCTGGGCAACGCCATTGATCCTATCGAGGTGATGGACCAGTACGGCACGGATGCGCTACGCTTCACGCTCGCGACAAGCGGTACGCCTGGCAACGACCTCAAGCTCTCCATGAACCGCATCGTGGGCAATCGCAACTTCGCCAACAAGATCTGGAACGCGTCGCGCTTTGTCATCGGGCAGACGGAGGACGTTGGCGGCGGCATGCCGGAGCTGGAGGCGCTGCGGCCTCAGACACTGGCTGACCGCTGGATTATCAGCCGTGCCCAACGGCTGACAGGTGAGGTCACGCGGCTCATCGAGGAATATCAATTCGGTGAGGCGGGGCGTCAGGTCTTCGAGTTCCTCTGGTCGGAGTATTGCGACTGGTATATCGAGACGGCGAAGGCCCAATTGCAGGATGCTAGTCAGCGCGAGCGTACCGCCCAGATTCTGCGCTCAGTGCTCGACAGGGCGCTACGCCTGCTCCATCCATTCATGCCCTTCGTGACCGAGGAGGTTTGGCAGCATCTCTACGGCGATGTCGCGGAGGTGGCGCGGCCCGCACCCGCGCTCATCGTCGCACCCTGGCCGATGCAGACCGCGGGATCCCGTGCGCAGCTTGACGAGGCAGCGGAGGCGGATTTTGCCCTCGTGCAGGAGATCGTGACGCGCGTTCGCGACGCCAAGAAACAGGCGGACGTGGAGCAGCGCAAGCGCGTCCAGGTCATCCTCGTCTCGCAGCCGAAGGCCGCCATGCTCAAGCAGCAATCTTCGTTGATCGAGCAACTCGCGGTGACTGAGCCGCTGCGCATCGAGCGAAAACTGGCCACCAAGCCGCAGCAAGCCATGGCGATGGTGGCCGGCGGAGTCGAGATTTTTCTGCCGCTCGCGGGCATGCTCGACCTTGAGAAGGAGCGTGCACGCCTGAGCGCGCAGATAGAGCAGCAGCGTGCGGCCATTGAACGTTCCGAGCGTATGCTAGGGAATCCTAGCTTCGTCGAGCGTGCTCGACCGGATGTGGTGCAGCGTGAACGCGAAAGCCTAGCCGCGGCACGGGATGCTGTGGCGAAACTGGAGGCGCGCCTCGCTGACTTAGGCGTGTAGATCTGCCCATGTTCGATGCGCGATTAGGGAGAGGCTCGTCCCTGGCCGTCCCTTCCTGATGTGTCGCTCTAAGGGCTCTGAAGGGGCGCGTATTGCGTTGGTGATGCGCGCTCCATCCGATGTATTTCCACTTTGGTTTCGCTCGTGAGGAATGGCACCCTGCCAAGCAGGGTGACCAGTAATCCGCTTGTTGCGCGGGTTCGGGCACGATGCTATAATGCGGTGGTGGCTGAGCGAGCCTCCGGCGAGGCCGCCACTGTCGGCAATCGCCGTCACGCGCGCTCCCAATTATCGCGGGAACGCGCCAAATCCATCCTGCCCGGCCGAGACCATGCAGCACATGCGGGCGCATGGTGATACCGCCGGTGCAAACCCAAAGGAGTATAACCGCATGGCACGAGTACCTAGCCGAACGGCAAGGGACTACGATCTCGGAATCGTAGTCAACCCTGAGGTCGGCGACGAACAGGCGCGCTCGATTGTCGAGCGCATCACGCAATCGATCGCCGCGAATGGCGGCGAGGTGATCCGGGTGAACGCGGTGGGTCGCCGACGCTTGGCCTATCCCATCGAGCATCACCGCGACGGGCTGTATTTCTTCTTCGACCTGACCATGCCGCCCGCGGCCGTCACTGAAGTCGAGCGCTCGCTGCGTGTGAACGAGGAGATCATCCGGCACCTTATGCTTGTGCGTGATCCGCGAGCGGTCGCACAGCAGCGGCAGCGAGAGGCCGAGGCGGAAGCCGAGGCTCAGGCCCGTGCGGCTGAGCAGGCAGCTCTTGCCGAGCAGGCTGCTGCCGAGGCCGAGGCGGCGCCTCAGAGTGCCGAGGATACGACCGAGGCGCCGAGTGCGAGTGACGGCGAGGCTGCTGAAGAGGCGATACCCGAGGCGGAGGCGAACGCATAGCGATTGGTTTTGCGGCCACTTGGTCGGGAAGAGACCTTCGCTGAGATGAGGGGCAGCCAGCCATGCTCAACAAGATCATGCTCATCGGCAATCTCGGGCGCG
>CAYYCB010000128.1:0-1531 GCA_964469715.1 uncultured Ktedonobacterales bacterium
TCGTACTCGCTGAGCATACAGTATGTCGCGAAACCGAGGCGGCGGTAGACGGGCTCGCCCATCGGCGAGGCGGAGAGGACGGCGATGCGATAGCCAAGATCGCGGGCGTGACGCAGGACGGCGAGGGTGACGGCGGCGCCTATCCCCTGGCGGCGCGCCTCTGGGATAGTGGCGACGGTGTAGACGCCGGCGACACCCGCGCCAAGCAGAAGCTGAGCGGTGGCGACGGGGCGACCGTCGTGGGTGGCGAGGAAGGCTTGCATCGGCTCATCGTCGCCATAACCGGCAGGGGCGAAGCGTTCCAGTGGGACGGCGGAGACGTCTGGATCGCGGTCCTGGGCGAGGCGGTGGGTGGCGAGGCCGATGCGGGCTCCGGCGTCGTCGCGGACGCGCTGGATGTCGAGTCCGGTAGGAGTGGGTTGGCCCTCGTTCAGGGCGTGGAGGTCGGCGGCCATGCCCGGCTCCTCGACTTCGTGGGTCAAGCCGTGGGAGAGGAGGCGTGCGCCGAGGTCGGCGGGACGGCGACCGGGGCCGACGTACCAGGTGAAGGGGAGGCCGCGCTCGCGGAAGTCCATGACCAGGGTGGCGATGCGCTCATCCGCCAGGTCGGGCGCGAAGTCGGTTCGGAGGACGCCGTTCTGCCAGGGGCCGATGGCGAGGCCGGAGCGGTAGAGCAGGGCGCCGGGGCGCTCGAGCAGATCCCATCCGGCGCGGCGCGCCTTGTAGAGCCAGTAGGCGATGGTGTTCTCTTCGATGGCGCGAGCGAGGGCGTCGGGGGAGAGATCGGTTTGGACGGAGCCGAGCATCGGGCATCTCGCTTCTTTGCGGGTGGTTTAGGAAGGCGCGCGGCCACGCCCTCACGAATCGGTGGGGGAACGACGGATGATGAGGCAGGTGGTGGTGGCATGGGCAAAGAGGCGGCCCTGGGCGTCGACGATGCGACCCTCCGCGGTGGCGGTGGTGCGGCCGAAGTGGATGATGGTCCCTTCGGCGCGGACGGGGCCGGTGTCTTTGGTGAGCGCACGGATGAAGTTGACCTTGAGCTCAAGGGTGGTGTAGGTGACGCCGCGAGGCAGGGCGGTGGTGATGGCACAGCCCATTGCGGAGTCGAGGAGGGTGGCGGCGAAGCCGCCGTGAACGGCGCCGATGGGGTTGTAGTGCTCCTCACTGGGGGTGGAGGTGAAGACGACTCGACCTTCATCCACCTCGGCAAGGCGGAAGCCGATGAGCTCGGCTATGGGCGGAGGAGGGAGGCGGCCGTCGCGGACTGCTTCGAGGCATGCTCGCCCGGCCATCTCGTCAAAGGCACGCAGGTCGATGAGGGGATCCTCCCAGGTGACGGTGCGGGTGCGGGGGGAAGTGGCTTGGGTGTTGTCAGGATCGCTCATCGTTGGTGGGGTCCTTGACTGTGGTAGGAGAACGTCGAATTGAGGAGGAGCTTGCCGGCATACGCTGCCGATGGGAGTGTACGGCAAGCGGTATGCGTGGTCAACGCGCGTTCGGGAGGTGTGGCCGTTTGTGGCCGGAATTT
>CAYYCB010000128.1:1631-5347 GCA_964469715.1 uncultured Ktedonobacterales bacterium
TAGCGGTGCAGATTGCCGTTTTTGCCGCTTTTTTTGCGAGGATGCCGATTTCCTGGGCGTTTGGCGAGATTTGCGCGGCAATGTGGCAAAGGGGCACGGCGGGTGATTTGATTCTTGCCCATGAACTGGCATGGCATGGGTGGGGTGGGAACGACTGGCAGCGCATGTGGGCAGCCTTTCGCGGTGTGGAGATCCTGCCCATGAACGGGCGAGGGAGCGGGGCGGGAACGACTTGCCTGTGAATGGGCAGGGCACGGCGACGGCGGCATGAATGCCGGGGTGGGCGAGGGAGCGGGTGGTGGGCGGGAACGCTCGGCGGGCGAAGTAGGGAGCGAGGGCGTGGGTGTAGCGTAGCACGGCGATGGGGGGCGGGGCGACTGACCGATGTCCGTCATGTCCCGTCATATCCCGTCAAAGCCTGTCATCTCCCGTCACGAGTTTGGGCACGCCGAGCGGCGCGATTGGTTGCGCTTGGAGGGGCGGCGGTGTGGCGATATACTGTGCGGCAGTACAGATGTTGTGGCGAGGAGTCCAGCGATGGTGAGCGCGGGTGTTCTCACGTTGAGCGCTGTCGGTTTTGGCCTGGCGTATGCGGCGGCGCCCGGCGCGGTGAATACGGAGGCGATCCGGCGTGGGCTGGGACATGGGGCGCGCTCGACGTTCCTGGTGGAGGCCGGCTCGCTGCTCGGGGACTCGCTCTGGGCGATGCTCGCGCTGACAGGGGTGGCGCTGCTGGCGCGGAATCTGGCTGCTCAGGTGGTGCTGGGAATCGTCGGGGGCTGCTTCTTGTTGCGGGTGAGCTGGAACGCGCTGCACGACGCCTGGCTGGCAAGGCAGCCGGAGGTAGTGGCTCAGCGCCGAGCCAGCGGAGACTTCGCCACGGGTGTGTTCTTTGGGCTGGCCAATCCGGTTGGGTTGGCATTCTGGTCAGGTCTGGGCAGCGGCGCGGTGGCGATGGGAGCGACAGGTATAGGGCTCTTGCTGTTCTTCGCGGGATTTTTCGTTGGGGCGTCGCTCTGGTGCGTGGGGGTCACGCTGCTCCTGCGGTTGGGCCGGCAGTGGGTACGGCCGGGAATCTTCCGGCTGGTGAACGCGGTTTGCGGTCTGGTGTTGGGCTATCTTGGCCTGCGACTCGTCTGGACGACCTGCGCTGAGGTGGTGGAGCGCCTGGTGTTGACACGAGCGGCGGCGGCGTCCCGGGCATAATCGTGGCGAGCCGCCTCAGATTCTGTGGCCGCCGCCGATGGTCAGGACGACGTTGCCGGTCTTCTGCTCCGTCTCGACGTACCGCGTTGCCTCGATCACGTCCTCAAATGGATAGCTGCGATCGATGACCGCCCGATACTTTCCCGCCTCGATCAACTCTCTGAGGAAGATGACATCCTGCTTCGTGTAGCGCGGGGGAATCTGGAATATCACCTTCTTGTCTCCGAACCGGGCGGTCCATAGCGCCAGGAAGATATTCGCGAGCCCGTCGGTTGCGAGGTAGCTGCCGCCGCGATTCAGTGAGCCGCGACAACGCCGGAACGCGTGCTTGCCGACCGCATCGAAAATGGCGTCGTAGGTTTGGCCGTTCTTG
Source organism: uncultured Ktedonobacterales bacterium (assembly GCA_964469715.1). Taxonomy (GTDB): domain Bacteria; phylum Chloroflexota; class Ktedonobacteria; order Ktedonobacterales; family JADMIN01; genus CAWAWP01. The sequence goes on from CAYYCB010000128.1 coordinate 3,211, forward strand.
GTGAAGTCTTCTTGTGTGTAGTCGATGACTCTGTCGGCGCCAAGCGACCGAACAAGTGCGAGGTTCTTGGTGCTGCATACGGCAGTGACGTCGGCGCCGAAGACCTGCTTGGCTAGCTGGACTCCCGCCGTGCCGATGGCCCCGGATGCGCCATAGATGAGCACCCGCTGCCCCTTCCGGAGATTTGCCAGTCTTAGGCCCCACAGAGCATTGAGCCCTCCGTCGCAAATCGTCGCGGCTTCCTCAAAGCTCAGACCGGCCGGCATGTGCGCGATGCGGGCACTCTCTGGCAGGCAGATGAACTCCGCGTGTGCCCCGAACCTGAATCCACTGGTGCCGAAGACGTGGTCGCCGACGGCGAACTGGCTGACGGCCGCGCCAACTGCCGCGACCTCCCCGGCCAGCTCGGTACCGAGAATCCGCTGCCTTGGCCGACGAATGCCACTGATAAGGCGACTGAGGAGCATGACGGCGGGGCCGCTCCGGCGGTTGGCTTCACGGGTCGCGCAGTCCGCCCGGGTGACCGCTGTAGCGTGTATCTTGACGAGGACTTCGTCCTCCTTGGGGACGGGCCGGTCGACGTCTACGATTCGCAGGACGTCCGGAGGCCCATACCGGTCGTAGACCACCGCTTTCATGGGTCCCCTCCCCGTCCTCGGTGCGCTGTGAGCGCCGGATCGGTCAGCCCTGCAGGGTGTTGTCGCTACTCGTTACCTCTACTCATGGCCCCAGCGTACCATCCACTCACAAGTCAGCACAAACGCCAGTAACTGGGCAGGTATGACGCCGGAGTCGTGGTCATCGCTCTCGCCCCTAGCCTGACGTTCCATGCTGCTATTGCGCGGTGTCTGGCCTTCGTTGCCGCCGCTACCGGGCATCTGCCGCAGGCGCCGCTTTGGAGATTGCGGCGGCCGCGGGCCGGGGGCATGCCAGGTGGCTGTCGCGTGGGCTATCTTGCGTGCCTCGTCGTGATGTGGCGCGTTGATACACAGGAGAGCGGGATGTGGTGGCGCGGCCAGGGACGGACGAGGAGGCGGCCGGTGGGCATCGCGGGAAACCTGCGTCGTGTCGCGGTCACGCTGGATGGGCGCCGGAGATTGCTGTCGGCGGCCGCAGGTCAGGGGATCGGCGCGGTGCTCGTGCTCGTATGGGCGCTGGGTGGCCTCTGGCTTTCATTCAGCCCACCGGACGCCTACACCGACTTCGCCACGTACTACGCCGCGGCGGCGCTGCTGCGCTTTCGGCCGGGCGGGAACATCTACGACACGGCGACGCTCATCCATAGCGCACCGGCGTATCAGGGATGTCCGGTAGCCATCCACGCGCCGTACCTGTATCCCAGCCTGCTGGGAATCCTCTTCGAGCCGTTGACGCTGCTGCCTTGCAGCATTGCTTTTCGCGTCTGGGTGGTGATGAGTCTCGTGCTCTACGCCGTCTGCGCGGCGCTGCTGGCTGGGCGATTGCGGCGCGCATGGCCGGGTCGCGAAGCGTTCGCGACGGGGTTGGTGGTCGCGCTGGCGCTGCTCTGCGCGCCGATGTTCGCGGGGATCGGGCAGGGACAGGTTCATGTGGTGCTGCTGGCGGCGCTGCTGGCCGTGCCGGAGCTGGAGGACAGGGGGCATCCACTGGCGGCGGGGGCGCTGCTGGCGCTGGCGGCCTGCATCAAGCCCCACGTGCTGCTGGTGGCGGCGCTCTATGCGCTACGGGGGCGCTGGCGGGTCGTCTTCGGAACGCTCGCGACCGGCGCGGCGCTCGTGATGGTGATGGCGGTCTTGGGCGGTGGCGCGGCGGGGCTAGTTCAGGCGCTGCGGGCGATCCTGGCGAATGGCACGCTGGAGGCGAAGCTGCCGTGGAATGAGGCGCTCTGGGCGCTGCCGGGCGGGCCGGTGATGGCGGCGCTCGTCACGGTGCTCTGGTTGGCTGGTGTGGCGGTGGTGCGGAGGCGAGGGGATCGCGGGCTCGGCGAGGCCTGGACCTACGCGACGATGGTGCTGGTGTCGCCGGTGGCGTGGGTGTTCTATTTGGGCTGGCTGTTGCCTGTGTTCGTTGCCTGCCTGGGCGCGAGCCGCGACCGGCGTGTCTTCACCCTGCTGGCCGTACTCTATACTGGGGCAATCGTGCCCTTTGGCATCGGATC
>CAYYCB010000128.1:5447-9412 GCA_964469715.1 uncultured Ktedonobacterales bacterium
CAGGGACGAGCATACCCTTCGACGGCTGGTTGCGGCACGCGTTATGCTGGAGTACGGGACGGTTGGTATTTAACGCACTTAGCACTCCCTTAACCTGGAAACAACGGCCTCGTAATGCGCTCCACGTACGTTGGTAGGTGTCCCACTGCGAGCGGCGAACGCGAGTGACAACGCATGGCGGGACGTTGGGGCTGCGACGCGGTGCGACGGTGGCGCCGTATCGCGGCCGAGTGTGAAGAGGAAAGAAGGGGTCTATGAAGCGGATTGCCCGCTGGCTGCGGCGCCCGGCGAACCGTGTGATCTCGTTGGGGCTGCTGACTGTGGTGGTCGCCGGTGTGGCGGCCGTGCCGCTGGTGAACCGGCTGGCGCCAAGCGCGAAGGCTGACCAGGTCTGCCAGCTCAACTCGGCGAAGGGCGACGTCCAGCACGTCATCTACATTCAGTTCGACAATACCCACTTCACCCGCGACAATCCCAACGTCCCCTCGGACCTGGAGCAGATGCCCAACGTTCTCAACTTCATCGAGAACAACGGCGCACTGTTGGCGAACCACCACACGCCGCTGATCTCGCATACGGCGACGGACATCCTGACGTCGTTGACGGGCGTCTACGGCGATCGGCACGGCATCCCCGTCAGCAATAGCTTCCGCTATTTCACGCCGACGGGCACGACGCGCACCGGCGTCTCGTTCGCGTACTGGACGGCGCCGCTCTTCGATCCCGCGCCGGGTCAGACCGACACGACGCCAGAGATGATCAACCAGGACGGCAAGATCGCGCCCGCGCCGTGGGTGCCGTTCACGCGAGCCGGCTGCGACTTCGGCGCGGTGTCGACTGCCAATACGATCCTCGAAAATACGGCAATCGACATCCCGACGGTCTTCGGCGCCGGCTCCCCGCAGGCGCAAGAGGTGGCGAGCAATCCGCGCCAGGCCTTCGCGGACTTCGTCGGCATCGGCATCCACTGCGCGCAGAATAGCTCGATCTGCTCGGACGCGAACAACGGCCGCGTCGACAAGCTGCCGGATGAGCCGGGCGGGTACGACGGCTTCAATGCGCTCTTTGGCCACAAATACGTCGCGCCGGTGATCAGCCCAAATGGTCCGCTGACGGACCTGAACGGCAATGTGATCCAGGATGCGAGCGGACACGTTGGCTTCCCGGGCTTCGACGGCATGCCGGCGGCGGTTTCGCTCTCGTACGTGGCGGCGATGCAGGAGCATGGCGTGCCGGTAACGTATGCCTATATCTCGGACTCGCACGACAATCATGCCGGTGGCGGGGCGTACGGCCCTGGCCAGGCGGGCTATGTGGCTGCGCTGAAGGCCAATGACGACGCCTTCGGCAAGTTCTTCGCACGCCTGGCTGATGACGGCATCAACCAGAGCAACACACTCTTCGTCTTCACGTCCGACGAGAACGACCATTTCGTGGGCGGGGCGCCGAGCAACGCCGCGGTCTGCGACGGAGTGAACACGCCGTGCACCTATAGCCACGTGACCTGCCCGAGCGCGACGGTTCCGACGTGCCCGGCGGACAACGTGGGCGAGCTGAACGCGAACATGGCGGGCCTGCTCGCCACCGAGCAGGGTGTCACGACGCCGTTCAAGGTGCATTCCGACGACGCGCCGACGGTGTATCTCGACGGCAATCCGGCGCGCGACGCGAGCGTCACGCGGGCCTTCGAACGGGCGACGGGGAACCTGACCGCGCCCAACTATTACACGGGCGCCACGGCTGAGAATCTGACGATTGGCATGGCCGATCCGGTGGAGATGAACCTGCTCCATATGGTGACGGCCGATCCCGCGCGGACGCCGACGTTCACCTGGTTCGCGCAGCCGGATTACTACCTCTACGCGGGCGCGCCGAATTGCAATGCGCGGTGCGTGCAGGAGAATTCGGGTTACGCGTGGAATCATGGCGACGTGACGCCGGACATCACGACGACCTGGTTGGGCATGGTCGGGCCGGGGGTGCGCAATCTCGGTGTGGACACGAGCATCTGGTCGGACCACACGGACATCCGCCCGACGATCCTGACGCTGACGGGGCTGAAGGATGACTACGCGCACGAGGGGCGCCCGCTCTTCGAGGTGGCGTACGATTGGGCGGTCCCGCAGACGCTGCGAGCGCACCGTGAGACGCTGCTGCGGCTGGCGCAGGTGTTCAAGCAGATCAATGCGCCGGTGGGCGAACTCGGGCTGGCGAGCCTGAAGATTTCGACGACGGCGCTGAGGAGTGGGTCGGAGGCGGACGATTCGACCTACACGAGCCTTGAAAACCAGCTCGCGAGCTTCGCGACGCAACGCGACGCGCTGGCTGCCCAGATGTCGGCGGCTCTGGAGGGCGCGGCCTTCAACGGGCAGGCGATTGACGAGCAGCAGGCGCAGTCACTGATCGACCAGGGCAACGCGCTGTTGGATTCGGTGAACTCGCTGGCGGGCGCGTAACTGGAGGTCCTGACCATGAATGGTCAGGGCACGGTGAGTGGGCGTAAACGCCGATATGGTGAAGGGACGGCAGTGATGCCGTCCCTTCGTCGTGTGGAGGAGATTGTAAGGGGCGCGCGCGCTCAACTCGCGGCTAGGCCGGCCTGTGCCTCCCGGCCGCGCGTCATACGCAGCCATGCATGCGCCAGCAGGTGGTAGAGCGCGAGGGCGATGACCAGCACAAGCGCGCCCAACAGGTAGCTCGCCACAACGTCGCTCGGCCAGTGTTCCCCCTCCAGGACGCGCGACGGCCCAATGCAGATGAGGAAGTAGAGGCAGACGGCACGGACCAGATAGACCAGCGGTTTCGGCCATGTCCGCAGCCAGATCGCATGGAAGGAGAGGTAGAGGAGGAAGCCGTAGAGGCCGACGACGTGTGTGACATGGCCGGATGGGAAGCTGTGCAATCCCAGGTGCGCCACAACGTGGATGTGGACGTTGTTCGGTCGGGGCCGCGCTACGATGCCGTTGAGCGTCACGTTGACGAGGTCCGCGCCGAACGCCGCAACGGCCGCGCAGAGCGCCGCCCTGACGTGTCGGAGCAGCGCCAGCACGAGGATGATGGCGATGGCGATGATGCCGGCGGGTTTGGGCCAATTGGCGTTGCTCGCGAAGTTGATTAGCGGGGCGACCGGCGTATTTTGCAGCTTCTGGATGACCGACGAGAGGCCTACGTCACCGGGGAACTCGGATTGGGAATGCGCCGCGACCGAGAGCAGCGCCATAACGGCGGCGCCGATCAGCCAGAGTACGGCCACCGGTACGATACGGCGGGCGTCCCAGTGGCGCGAGTCCTGGGCGAGGTCTGGGGTTTCGCGTGGCAAGAGGCCCGTTCGCCGCGCCGGCATGCCGGCGCCGGTGTGGCGCGTGGATGGGTGATCTGTCATAGAGATCGCTGCCTCCTTCTGTGTTGAGCCTCAGCGGCATATAGCTTCACTATCTTATACGAGGTGAGCCTTCTATTCGCAGGGAGCGGGCCGCGTCGTGTTGGTGGGTCCGCATAGCCGGCCCTGTGCGCTACGGCGTACGCCGCGGCCTGGTCGGTCCCGAGCGGTAGAGAGCGTCCGTCATACATCGGGCACTCGCCGGCTCTGCGCAGGTATAAGGTATCTCTTTCTCACTCGAATGCGTATATCACCTGATGCGCAAGCTGGTCCGTACGCTGTAGGCTTATCCAAGGATTCGCCGTCTCCGCAGGGGGAGCCGCTTTAGGAAGCGTCGGTTGTCGAACTGCCAGCTCTGGTGAGGAGAGTGGACCTTGAAGCGCAATATAAGCCGCTCGTGGAGCGGCGGCCGCCTTTCCGTTCGTCTGGCGCCGGTCGCGTTGGTTCTCGGCGTCGCGCTGGCGCTGGCCGTGCCCAACGTGGCCTTCGCGCATGCCACCTACGACCACTCCGACCCCGCCGCGGACTCGACCGTGACGACCGCACCCACGACCGTCAGCATCTGGTTCAAGGAGAAGGTGAATCC
>CAYYCB010000129.1:0-9367 GCA_964469715.1 uncultured Ktedonobacterales bacterium
GTGGGCTGAAGCCCTACGATTCGCCAACACCCCAGACGCAATCGGTATGAGGCGCGGCAGGTAATCCCAGACGCAGGCAAGGAGGGCACGCCCACCGCGACACGAATGTCTCGGTGAGCGCGCCCTCTGCGGAATCGAGATACGGCGGACTACTGGTCCCACGCCTGGACGAGCGTGTGGCGCGCGATCTTGCCGTTGCGCAGCTCCAGCACATTGGCGCTGAGTACGTGCATACCGTCGGGATACTCGCAGGCCTCGGTGTAGGCAAGGCCGTCAGAAGCGGCAACAGCCTGGTCGATCTTGTGAGTCATGGCGCGGCCGCAGATGTCGTGATAGTGCTCGGCGATGGCGGCCTTGCCGGAGAGAAGAGTGGGCTTGCTGGGCGGGCGGGTGTTGTCGACGACGGTCATCTGGGCGTCATCGGCGTAGAGGCTGACAATCGTGTTTTCCTCTTGCTGCTCGATGGCGCGGCGGAGGGTGGCGAGATCTGCCGTGATGGTCTGCGGGGTGGACATGGCAGTGCTCCTTTGCGCGTTGCTTGTCGCGCGTCGCGGGGAGAAACCGGGTGTGAGCGGCGAGCGCGCACACATGTGTGAGTGCCCGTCTGGTGGCACGGCGCTACGGGGACAATGGCCCGGTGAGCAGAGACGATACAGCCCTACGGAGACGGGCGCGTCAGCGGGCGCGCCACTCGACCTCGCAATCCGTGAAGACCGGCTCGCGCTCGCTGAGGCCGACGAGCTTGCGATACCAGGCGTCCTGGTCAGGATGGGCGGCCACCGCACGCAGGGCGGACTCGGACTCGAAGCGCGCGAGGCTGATGAAGTTGGCGGGGTCGCGAGCGTCACGCAGGAGCTCGCTGTTGACGAATCCCTTGGAGGCGGCCATGCGGTCGCGCTGCCATTCATCGAAAAGTGCGACGACGGCGTCTTCATTGCCCGGTTTGGCGTGGAAGCTGAAGACGGTGACGAACATAGCTGGCTCCTCTATGACAGCGCCCGGTTTTGCGGTCGCCGTTCGCATTCAGGCCAGGCGCGGAACGCCGACGACCGCACCGGATTCCGTATGAGATGAGACGGCAACGGGTTGATCCATCGCGACCGGCGGACATCCCCCCGGTCCGCCTCCGAAACGCTGGCGGCGTGGTCGCTCCCACGCCGCCCAGACGATGTCGGCCTGAGATGTCAGGCTTGCGGCTTGATGTTCTGGTTCATGTGGAAGAGATTCGACGGATCGTACGCCTGCTTGACCTGCGCCAGCCGGTCGTAGTTCTGCCCGAAGGTGGCCTTGATCCGATCCGCTCCCTCGTCCATCATCATGAAGTTCACGTAGCCGCCCTCGGCAGAATGTGGATGGAGCGCCTGCCAATAGTCTTGCACCCACGCTTTGTTCTTCGGCGTGTCCTGTGGGTCGGGGTACATCGCGAAGATGTTGTGGGTGTACTGCGCGTCTCGGTAGCCCCAAGCGGTCGCCGATTTCTCCACCCGGCTCGCGGCGCCGTTGACGGGATAGAGGTGCATGCCTGACGAGAGAGTCGGGACGCGCGCACCGTACGTGACGTGGACCTCGATGGCTTCGTCGGTCAGCTCGTTGACGAAGTCCGACTTCCAGTAATCCTGATTGCCAAACGGGACCAGCGCGTCGAGACTGGAATTGAGCGCGGGGAACGGCACCGGCCCGATCACGTCAACCAAGGGCGGCCCGAACTGGCGGATTGGCCGGATGACCTCCTCACCCTGCTCCAGCGGTCCCGCGTAGCAGACCGAGATGAGGCACACGTTCGTGCCGTGCATCGGCTCGGGAATGAACGGTACCGGCGGCGCGATGTGGAACCCGAAGTAGGCGTTGAGCTCGTCGGGCGCGGTCCGCATGAAGTCGCGGTAGAAGCGCATGGCATCCCGTGAGGCCTCAATCGGGAAGATCGCCAGGCCGCCGAGCACCGTGCTGACCGGGTTGAGACGGAACTGGAACGCGGTCACCACGCCGAAGTTGCCGCCGCCGCCACGCAAGGCCCAGAACAGGTCTGGGTGTTCGTCGGCGCTCGCCGTGATAAGGCGCCCGTCGGCCGTCACCACGTCGGCGGAGAGCAAATTGTCGCAGGAGAGCCCATAGGTGCGCGTGAGATTGCCGATGCCGCCGCCCAACGTCAGCCCCGCGACGCCCGTGGTGGAGATGATGCCTCCGGGCACCGCGAAGCCGAAGGGATGCGTCGCGTGGTCGAGATCGCCCCAGGTCACTCCCCCCTCGGCCCAGACGGTGCGGTGCTGGAGATCGAGGCGTATGCCCTTCATGCGCGAGAGGTCGATCATCATGCCGCCGTCGTTCACCGCGAACCCTGCCACGTTGTGGCTGCCCCCGCGAATGGAAATCGCGAGATGGTTCTCACGTGCGAAGTTGACTGCGCTGATGACGTCGGCCGCGTCGACACAGCGCGCGATCACGCGCGGGCGCCGGTCGATCATCGCGTTGTAGACCGTGCGTGCTTTGTCGTAGCCCTCGTCGCCGGGCTGGAGCAGCTCGCCCCGCAGAGCGGAGGCCAGCGTGCCGACGGCTGGCTCCTCAAGAGTGCCGACGCTGACACTGCCGTCTGGTTGACCTGCTTGATCTGGTGCTGTCATCGTGCACGTTCCCCCTTCTGTTCACCCCGGCGGGAAGATCTACCGCCAGGCACGGGAATCAGCGTACCGGGAATCGCGATAGGCGGCATCGTGGGTAACACGGAGATTCGCGAGCGCGTGGCACGGAGATCCTGCGTAACGGCCAGGACGACTACGGAGGACGAGGCGAGCTGTCAGGCGTCCGCCGCGGCGAGACCACGCGTGGCCACCCAGGCGGCAATCTGGGCGCGCGTGGTGAAGCCAAGCTTGCCGAGGATGTTGGTGACGTGGGACTCCACAGTGCGCTCGCTGACGACCAGCTTCTCGGCAATGGCGCGATTCGAGCATCCCTGGGCGACGAGCGCGGACACCTCGCGCTCGCGGGCGGTGAGTCCACCGGCGGCCGGATCTGGCAGGGCACGACGCGGCACAACGGCAGGCGCGAGGGACGGAATCCTCTGCGTCGCACGCTCGACAAAGGCAGCGCGCATCTCGGCATCGGGGATGTTGGCCGCTAGCTCAGCCACTACGTCGCGGGCGGCTGCGGCATGGCGCAGCGCATCGTCGCGACGGCCGCGCGCCAGAGCAAGCGCGGCGAGATCGACACGGACGCGCCAGAGCAGGGAGCGCGCCTCGTGCGTCGCAGTCAAACGCTCGACGGCGAGCAGCAGGGATTCCGCCTCGTCATGGCGTGCGAGGGCGGCGAGGGCCTGACCGCGCAGCCAGGCCACTCGCGGGATGTCTTCGGGCCCTCGTGCGTTGGGGGCGACGACGAGCTGATCGGTGAGGGCGAGGGCTCGATCCGGCTCGGCGCGAGCGAGAGCCAGCTGGACACGCGTACACCATGCCTGGCGCTGGCCTAGCGACACGCAAGGCGTCCCAGGCGGCAAAGCCGCATCCAGCACGGCTTCCGCCTCGCCGAGCGCGGCGCGCTCGATATGGTAGGCAGCCAGGAAGCCCGAAGCGCAGCGAATCCAGTGCCATGAGCCGATGGCCCGCGCCAACGTCAGCGCCTCGCCGAGCACCTCTCGCGCCTCGTCCAGCGCGAACATATTGAAGTAGAGGGCGCCGCCGGCACAGTCTAGGGCGCAGAGCCACTGCCGGTGCTCGATCTCGCGCGCAATCTCGTGCCCGGCCCGCACACTCTCGGCGGCGGCGGCATAGTCGCCGCGTGAGCCGAACGCGTACGTCAAGGTTATGTGGGCATAGGCTTCGCCGGCAGCCCACCCGATCTGGCGAGCGACGATGAGCGCCTCCCGAGACTCGACCATGGACGCGGAGAGATTGTCCGCCGCGGGGACCATGGTGTCGGTCTGCCAGCTCATGCCGCGCAACGTCATGGTGGCGAGCGCGGAGGCCAGCAGCTTCCGCTCGTTGAGCTCGCGTAACACCGGAACGGCTCGCTCGTAGTAGCGCGTGCCGGCGACGAGATCGCCGCCGAGATACGACGCAATCCCTAGAAAGTCGAGTGTCTCCGCGACGCCGCGAAGGTCGCCGGCGGCTTCGAAGACGGTGAGAGCCTCCTCGTGGTGGCGGCGCGCAGCAGCAGGCTCGTCCACGTTGAGCAGCCAGTTGCCCAGGCTGTTGAGATTGCGCGCGACGGCAGAGGGATCGTCGCCCTCGCGCGCCCGCTCGGAGGCGCGGCGATAATAGGCGCCGGCCTGGTCGTAGTCACGCCCGGACCAGAGCATGCCGAGGTCGCGCAGGGCTTGCCATTCCTCATGCCAATCGCCCGTGGCGCTTGCGAGCTCTAGAGCGCGGTCGTAGTCAGCCCGCGCGCGCTCGAAGTCGCCTAGCGTCTCGTATGCGGTCCCGCGCGAGCGCAGGACGGAGAACGGAGGCGCTTCGCCCATGCGCGCGGCGGCATCGAGCGCGCGGGTGAAGTGCTCGGCGGCAGAGCCGGGAGCGAAGAGAGAGAGCGCCCGCTCGCCAACGCGTCGCGAGTAGTCTGCCGCGTTTTCCCAGTCGCCCGCGGCGAAATAGTGATAGGCCAGATCGGCGAGAGCGGCTTCGGGTGCGCGTGCGGCGAGCCGTTCCAGCGTCTCGGCGACGGTGCGGTGGAGCTGACGGCGCTCGCGTGCCAGCAGCTCGGCATAGACGGCCTGGCGCGTGAGGGCATGGCGAAAGGCGAAGCGTTCGTCGGTCTCCTCAACCAGAAGCTGCGCGGCGATCAGCTCTTTGAGCAGGTCGAGGAGGGCGCCTTCCTCGTAGCCGCCGACCTCACAGAGCAGGGCAAAGTCGAAGCGGCGGCCGACCACCGCAGCGAGGCTCAGTGCACGCGCGGCGTCATGGCCTAGGCGCTCGGCGCGGCGCTGGACGGCGTCGTGGATACTCCGCGGGATGTGCAACTCATCGAGCGGCTTGCGGTCCCAGCCGCCGTCAGCATAGAAGATATCGCCGCTGACGACCAGCTCGTGCAGTACTTCCTCGATGAAGAATGGGTTACCCTCGGTGAGGCCGTAGAGCGCGGCGAGGAAATCCAGGCGCGGCGAGCGTTGGAGGGAGAAGATCGCGCGCAGCATCTCGCCCACTTCAGAGGCTCCCAGCGAGGCCAGCGGGACGTCGGTCGCCAGTCGCTCGCGGTCGAGAGCGGCCAGAAAGTGGCGCAGCGGTGGCTGGACCTCGTCGCTGCGAAAGGTGGCGACCAAGAGCACGGGCAGACGTGGGACGTGGCGCGCGAGCTGGAGCAGGAAGTCGAGGCTGGTCTCGTCGGCCCAGTGGAGATCCTCGATGGCGAGGAGGGACGGCTGTTCGCGGGCAAGGCCGCCGAGAACGTCGGTCAACGCGGCGTAGAGGCGGCGCTTGCGCTGCTCCGGCTCTAGGGGTGGTGGAGCAACGGTGGCTGGCAGACGCATGGCGAGCTCAGGCAGGAGGTCCAGCAGAATGGGACCTGACGGCCCCAGGCGCCGCGCGAGCTCGTCATCGTCGGGGCAGGAAGCGGCTAGGCCGCGCAGCAGATCAATGAGCGGGGCGAATGGGACGTCGCGGTCGGCTTCGTAGGCGTTCCCGAGGAGGTGATGGAGGCCACGACGCTCCGCCTCAGCAACAACTTCGGCAAGCAGGCGCGACTTGCCAATGCCGGCCTCGCCAGAGAGGAGCATCGTATGGCCCGCCCCGCTGGCGGCACGGTCGAGCGCAACGGCGAACGCCTCCACGTAGGAGGCCCGGCCGATAAGCACGGGGCAGGTCACGGGGCGGCTGAGAGGCCTGGCCATGCGGCGGCCCTTTCTCCACGCGCACCAATCCCCCACATCCGCGAGGCGGTGCGCGAGCGGGCGCCCGCGATCTCCTAGGGGCGCCACATCCCTGGGTGTTGCACCGGCAATTGCACCAGTATACGTCAATGGAAGGTGGGAAGTTGGCGGTTGGAGCGAGGCGGCGGCGGAGATCGAAAACTGATAGGAGTTCACGGGCGAAATTGGCGGTTACCGAGCGTTGCTGTTACACTGGCGTTGGCAGTGGATGCGTGCGCCGGGGGAGCGGCGGGAGGAGCGGGCGCGATGGGCACCCGTCGAGCGGGATGAGGCGCACTGGCCGGCGCGAGGTGAGGGTGTGAGAGCATGAGCACGGTCTGGAATCCGGAGACGCTGGTAGGAACCCGGCTCGGCTCGTGCGTGTTGCAGCGACCGCTCGGCCAGGGTGGGATGGGCGCCGTCTACCTGGCGCAGCAGGAACGGCCGCGGCGGCTGGTCGCGGTGAAAGTTCTGCGGCCGCAGCTCAGCGATAACCGGCGGGCATGGTCGATCTTCCTGGCGCGCTTCCAGCGTGAGGCGGACGCGACGGCGGCGCTGGACCACGGCAATATCGTGCCGATCTACGAGTTCGGTGAGCAAGACGGCACCACCTACCTCGTCATGCCCTACCTCCCGGACGGATCGCTGGCAGACCTGCTGGCGCGGGAGGGTCCGCTGCCGCTGGACCGGACGCTGGCCTATATCGGGCAGACGGCGGCAGCGCTGGACTACGCCCATGCGCACGGCATCGTCCATCGCGACGTCAAGCCGTCGAACCTGCTGCTGCATCCCGACGGGCGGCTGCTGCTGGCGGATTTCGGCATTGCGCGGCCGCTCGACCGCGCGGAGCTGCCACGGCCGGCGACAGGCACGCTCTACGAAGAAGATGAGGACGACTCCCCGACGCTGACGCGCGACGGGGCGGTGATGGGCACGCCGCACTTCATGGCGCCGGAACAGATCCGGGGCGAGGCGGTCGGCCCCGCGACGGACGTGTATGCGCTGGCCGCGTTGGCCTATACGATGCTCACCGGAGAATTGCCTTTCGGTGAGGGGCCGTACGGCGAGGTGCTGCGGCGGCAGCTTCTGGGGCGCGCAGCGCCGCTGCGGAAACTGCGGCCCGACCTGCCCGCGCGAGTCGATCAGACGGTCATGCAGGCGCTCAATCCCGATCCTGCTACGCGCCCGGCGACGGCGGCTGAATTTGCCCAGGCGCTACGCTCAGCGGGACGCAACCGGACGCTCGGCGACGCGACGACCATTGGCGCGGCGCCCCAAGGAGCCCGCGGCGCGCCGGTGAGAACGAGCGCGCTGCGGCCCGCCGCGCATGATCCCTTCCCCGCGCACGAGGCGCCGACCGTCTTCGACGCACCGGCGCTCTCGATGGGGAGCGATGGCGCGGGCGGCCAGGCCGGCGTGACACCTGAATGGCCGGGCGGTGGCGGCTTCGGCGGCAACTCCTTGGCGGTGCATGACTGGGGAGACGCTCCGCGACGGCCGCGGAGAGGCGTCATCGCGCTCGGCGTGATCGCGACGCTGCTGCTGACAATACTCTTCGCGGGGGTGCTGTCGAGCCTGGCGAGCGGCGTGCTGGCAGGATTGCCGTTTGCCGGCGCCGGAGCGACCCCTGCGGCGACCCACGTTGCTACGGTGACTCCCCTGCCGACCGCAACGCCCTCCCCCACGGCGACACCGGTGACGGACTGGCTGCGCGTATCGCCGGCGAGCGTGACGCTCGGCTGTAGGAAGTCGAGCAAGGCGACGGTCACGCTCACGAACCTGGGGCCGGAAGATATTTCATGGAATTCGACCGCGCCGTGGTTCGGCGGGGTGTCAGTCTCGCCCACGAGCGGACAACTCGACTCCGGCGAGCATACGACCGTCACGATTTCGAACACCTCATTCTTCCTCAGCAATCGCGGCGTCATCACGTTCTCGGCCAACGATGCGCGGGCGGGCGCATCGGCCTCGGTGAGCTACGAGACGACGCCGTGTTAGTGCGCCAATGAGGCGTCAGTGGCTGTGGATGGGCGGCGCGTGACGGACATGTGGGTTCAGGCTGACGGCGATGGCGAGCGCGACAAGACCTCCTGAGCAGATCAATAGCGTTGGCGCGGGGCCGAGCTGCTGTGTGGCGAGGCCGCCGAGGGCCGCGCCGACCGGGAGCATGGCGGAGAGCAGCAGCCGGAAGGCGCTGGTGACGCGCCCTTGCAGCTCGTCGGGGATGAGCGCCATGCGATAGCTAGGCCAGACGACGTCGTAGATCTGGTCGTTGGTCATGATGAGCGCGTTTGAGAGCGCCATAACGGCGAAGTTGGGTGTGACGACGAAGAGCGCGAGCATCAGCGGGTAGACCCAGCCGAGCGTGGGGATAATCTGCCCAAAGCGGAAGCGTCGCTGGACATATGGCGCGAGGAAGACGCCCACCAGTCCGCCTATGCCGCCGACGGCGAAGAGCAGACCGATGACGAAGGACGAGGCGCCGCGCTGCTGCGCGAGCACCAGCCACGCCAGGTCGCTGCCGTTGAGGAAGAGCGCGAACCCGGCATAGACGAGCGCCATGAAGCGCACGAGCGGGGCATGCCAGAGCCAGCGCACCCCCTCGACGACGTCGGCCCAGAGCCGCTTCTCCGGGTGCGGAGCGCGCTCGGCCTGGAAGGGCGTCCGAATGTAGCGCAGCGAGATGGCGGAGACGAGATAGGAGAGCCCATCGGCGGCGAAGGGCATCGCACGGCCAAGCGCGAAGATGGCGCCGGCCAGCGGCGGTCCAAAGAGCATGGCGGCGCTCTCTGCTGCCTCGTTGCGCGCCACGGCGGCGGGAAGCTGGCTCTTGGACACAACACGCGGCAGGGCCGAGATGCGGGCGAGGAAGAAGACGATGGAGCCGCCGCCGAGTATGAGCGCGACGGCGCAGAGATGGAGCAGTGTGAGCCGGCCGAACGCCAACGCGACGGGCACGCTGGCAAGGGCGAAGGCGCGCAGCAGGTCGCACACGATCATCACGCGCTTGCGGTCCGCGCGATCAACCAGCGCGCCAGCGGGGAGTGCGAGCACGAGGCGCGGGAGCATGCCGCAGGCAGCGACGAGGCCGGCCTGCGCGGCGGAATGGGTGAGCGCCAGGACGAGCAGCGGGAGGGCGAGATCGGTCATCTGCGTCCCGGTAGTGGAGACTGCCTGGCCGGCCCAGAGGAGCGTGAAGTCGCGGTTGCGCCAGAGCGAAGATCGAGGCGTGGCGGCGGACGAAGGGGCTTCGGGCAAGAGATCGGAAGAGGTCATGGAGGATACCTACCTGTACGTGCGTTGGGCGCAGGCGCGCGAGGCCGGACGACGACGGGACGGGGTAGGTGAGGCCCGGCGAACGCTGGCGCACAGGGAGGTGCGGGAATGACTCAGCTTGGAGGGGGGAGATCAGGGCGGCGCGAACACGCGGTGCAGTCACCGGCGCGCGGACGAATGAGATCTCCGCGCGGAGGCGTGTTCTGGTGGCGCCCTGTCAATCCGCCGCGTAAGCGAGAAGCGCCGGGCTTACGCGGCGGA
>CAYYCB010000130.1:0-9137 GCA_964469715.1 uncultured Ktedonobacterales bacterium
ACCTCACGGTTGAAGCCGAGGATGCCACCGTAGGCGGAGACGGGGTCGCCGGCGTGCGCCCGGCGGTAGCTCTCTGCTAGCGACTCGCAGCAGGCGAGGCCGCAGGGATTCGTATGCTTGATGACGACGGTGGCGGGCGAGGTGAAGCTGGCGACCGTATTCAGGGCGGCGTCTAGGTCGAGCAGATTGTTGAAACTCAACTCCTTGCCGTGGAGCAGACGCGCACCGCCAACTGTGGGGATGACGGGCTGCTCCCGCTCGGCGCCGTTGGAGACGCCGTCGGAGACGTGGGGCGCATTCGTCGCGTCGCCGCCACGGAGCCCGGAGCCGGAGCTCGACCAGCCGAAGAGGGCCGCGGACTGGTGGGGATTTTCGCCGTAGCGCAGCGGCTGGATGCGGCGCAGCCCCAGGGTCAGCTCGTCGGGCAGGAGTCCGTCGGCCATGTCGCGCCGCAGATATTCGGCGATCATGGTGTCATAGAGGGCGGTGTGCTGGAAGGCCACGAGGGCGAAGCGGCGGCGGGTCTCTGGCAGGGTGGTGCCGTGCGCCTCCAGCTCGGCCAGGACGTCGCCGTAGTCCGCGGGGCGGACGATGACGGTGACGCCGGGGAAGTTCTTGGCGGCGGCGCGCAGGAGGGTAACACCGCCGATGTCAATCTGCTCCAGCGCTTCGGCCAGCGTGACACTCGGGCGGGCAACCGTGTTGGCGAAGGGGTAGAGGTTGCAGACGACGATGTCGATGGGCGCGAAGCCGTGGTCCCGCAGCTCGGTCATTTGCGCCTCGTCGTCGCGACGGGCGAGGATGCCGCCATGTATGGCGGGGTGGAGCGTCTTGACTCGACCACCCAGGATTTCAGGGAATCCGGTAACGTCGGCAACTTCCCGCACGGGGATGCCCGCGTCTACCAGGGTGCGCGCGGTTCCTCCGGTGGAGATCAGCTCGCAGCCTATGGAGGCGAGGGAGCGCGCGAAATCAACGATACCCGTTTTGTCCTGAACGCTCAACAGTGCCCGCATGCCGACTCCTTTCCCGCAGTTTGGTCTGGCGAATGCGCTGGCCGATCCCGCGGGGAGAAACAAAAAGGCCCCGATGTATGCGGCGGTCTCGCGGCATTCATCGGCGCCAAGCCCAGGCGAGCGGCTCTCATGTCGCGCGTCCCGGGCTCCCTCGTGGTCGGTCCCACTTCTTCTCGCCAGTCGCCCGGGGCATATTGAGAGAAGTATAGGTGTGGGTCAGGGGCGCGTCAAGCGACGGGCGGCGGTTTGGCGGGCTAGAGGCGTGTCATGACGGACTTGCAGATGGCGCGCAGGGTGGCGAAGACGCCGTCGCCGGAGAGCGCGGAGGCGGTGAACGTCTGAACGCGGCGGCGGTTGAGATACTTTTCGAGTGTATCAGTTGAGACGGCGTTGGGCAGGTCGCGCTTGTTCCACTGGATGATGAAGGGGAAGTCTCCAAGATCTCTGCCGAGACGGCGCATGTTAGTCTCAAGCTCGATGAGGCTTTGGAAGTTCTCTTCCAACTTGTCCGGCGAGGAGTCCACGACGAACACGGCTCCGTCCGCACCGTTGAGCACGGCGACGCGAGTGCGCTCGTAGAGAATCTGGCCGGGGACGGTGTAGAGGTGGAAGCGGACGCGGAAGCCGTGGACTTCGCCAAGGTCGAGCGGGAGGAAGTCGAAGAAGAGGGTGCGCTCGGTCTCGGTGGCGATGGAAAGAAGGTCGCCGCGCGCCGGCTGGGGCGCGTGTCCGTGGATGTATTGGAGGTTGGTGGTCTTGCCGCAGTAGCCTGTGCCGTAGTAGACGATCTTGCAGTGGATCTCGCGGCTGGCAACGTTGATGAGCGCCATGCAGGGCTAATCCTGAAAGAGCGCGTCAATCGCGCTATCCACTGAGTTGCGGAATTGGACGTTAACGACGCGGTCTTTGGCCTGGGCACCGCCGGCCTTGACGCGCTCTAGCACGCGCTCTAGCTCGTCCACGGCACGGCGCGCGAGGACTTTGACGAGGCCGACGTGGGTCTGGCGGTCGAAGACGACGACGAGCAGCCACTGGTCGCCGATGAGCGTGCTATTGATGCTCTCGTGGACGCCTTGCTGGAGGATGTCGCGGAAGTCGCGCTCGCCCAGGATCTCCGCGACCTGGCGCGAGGAGGAGAAGGCGCCGGCAAGGAGAGCGCCAAGCGCGACGGTGTCGCGCTGGCCGACGTTCCCCTGGGCGGAGATAAGCTGCCCGCTCTTGTCGAGCAACAACACCTGCCCAGCGCCGGTCTCCTGGCCGAGACGGCCGAGGACGCGCGCGATGTTGCCGAGCTCGCTCTCCGAGACGACCAGATGCGTCAGATGCTCCATTGCGCCCGCTCCTCCCGATCCTGCCGGCCGCGCACGTCCTCACGCCTGCTCATCAGTCGCCGTCATTATACGGCCACTGGCCGACGTCGCGTAAGTGGACCGGCCCATTTGCCGTCATGATATGGGGGAGAGCATCTTCCCTGGCG
This sequence comes from uncultured Ktedonobacterales bacterium, assembly GCA_964469715.1. Taxonomy (GTDB): domain Bacteria; phylum Chloroflexota; class Ktedonobacteria; order Ktedonobacterales; family JADMIN01; genus CAWAWP01. The sequence continues at coordinate 2,494 of CAYYCB010000130.1, forward strand.
GATGCCACGCTCGCTGAGCACACGCGACGGCTGGCAAGGCGGCACACGAGTGAGCACGCCGGGCTGCTGCGTAAGGTATGTGAGAAAGTGGCTTCGCGGTCGTTACACCGAAGGGATGAATGAACCGAACGGCCCTATGAAGCTACCAACTCTTTGAGAGATTGTTCGTACATTGGATTGGCGCGTTTTCATCGGGACCGGAGGACGGGGTAGAGCGCCGCGCTGCGGCGATGAGGGAAGAATAGAGGTCCACATGGCAAGCGCATCTGGCGACGGGAGCCAGGGGACGGCGGGCGCATACTGCGCGACCTGCGGCCGGCCACTGACTGTCGGGCTGGTGACGTGCCCGAATTGCGGCACGCCGATTCTCGGACCAACATCGCCGGCGAGCTGGGGCACGAGCGCCCAGCCAGGCAGCCCGACGGCAGCTTATCAGGGTCAATATCTCACGCCGGGAATGACGCCGCCCGCGCCGCCGACGGGGCCGACACAGGTGAGCGCGCCGACCACGGAGCACGCGCCATGGCCCCCTCTCGCGCCGCCGGCGCAGAGGCGCAGCCGGCGTGGTGTTCTCATCGGCTCGGTGGCCGCGGTGGTCGTATTGTCGCTGCTGGCGACGGGCGTGGCCTATCTGCTCGGCGCCTTCACAGCGCATTCCGAGCTCGACGCGGCGAAGTACCTGCCGGCCAACACGGTGGTCTTCGGCGGGCTGGACGTCGTGAACATGGCGACGAACAGCCACGGCATCCAGCAGCAGGACTTGACCTCGCTGACCGGCTCCGACAGCTCGCTGCAGTCGGCGGGCCTGGACTTCAAGTCGGATGTGATGCCGTGGCTGGGCCGCGACATTGCGGTGGGGGCGTTCCCCGGCGCGGGTCACGGGCAATCATCGAACCCTATGAACGACATGGCAGCCGTGGTGCTGCTGCAATCGCATGACGACGGCAAGGCGCAGGCGGCGATGCAGAAGGCCGCCAACCACCGTCCCGACTATGCGGACGGTAGCTGGGCCGTCACCACATCGAGCTATAACGGCTTCACACTCTACACGCAGCCGAACCAGCGCTATGACGACGCCTCAGGGACGGCGACCAACGACCCGAGCGGCTCGACCTTCGCGGCGGCCAAGGGGTGGGCAATCGTCGCCAGCAGTCCCGCGGCGGCGAAGCTGGTGATCGACCGGGTGAACGGCTCGGGGGAGACGCTGGCGGCGCAGAAGTCCTTTGTGGACGCGATCAGCAGCCTGCCGTCGAACCGCTTCGGCACGCTCTACGTGAACGTCCAGTCGCTTGGCGACATGATCGCGCAGGCGGGCGGCGCCTCGCTAGGGGTCGCCGGTGCGTCACTCCAGCAGGCGCTGCAGACCTATCCGACGGCTGTGGGCTATGTCTCATGGACGAATAGCGGCCTGCACGCACAGCTTACGGCGAAGGCGACACGGTCAAGCGGCATCGTCTATCCTTCGGGCGATACGCTGGGTCTGGCGAAGGTGGTGCCGAGCAATGCCTACGCCTACTTCGCGCTGAATAATCTCGGCGGCGACCTCACGGCGAACAAGGCGGCGCTGGCTCAAGCGTCGCAGGTGACACAGCTCGCGCAGATGTTCCTGGGCACCAGCCTGGATGACCCGTTGCTGGCGCACCCGGCGGCCGTAGCGATCTATCCAACTGCTGGCTCAGGCGCCGGCATCGGCGGGGCGCTACTGCTGCAGGAGGACGCCACCTCGGCCGCCAGCCTCGTGCAGAATTTCGTCACGGCGCAGCGCTGCACGACGGAGGCGATCACAGTCGCGGGACAGGATGCGCAGAAGCTGACGTGCGCGGGGCTCGGTTCCCTCGGAGGGAGCACAACGTCGATGGCCCCGACCAGCACCGGCACGGACATCACGGTGACAGAACCAAGCAGCGAGGGTACCCCGATCTACGTGATGCAGACGGGTAGTGCGCTGGTGGTGGCAGCGGACGAGGCTTCACTGGCGGCGGTCGGCGCCACGAAAACGGGCAGCCCGTCGCTGGAGCAGTCGCCGACCTTCGCGGGCCTGAGCGCACAGGCGCCGAGCAAGGCGCAGTTCCTGGCCTACGCCGACGTTAACGCGATCCTCACGATGACACACTCGACGGCACGCAACACCAAGGGCAATCTCGCCGAGCGAGCGGCGGCAGTCTTCATCACGACGGCTACCGACGACACGCAGAGCCAGATGAACATCGATGTGAAGCTGAACGGGTAGGCTTTTCACTCGCGCGACCCTCTCCTACTTCGGTGGGAGGGGGTCGTTGTTTTAGGAGTAAGGCTAGCGGGGCTGAACTCAGTAGGCGGCCCAGAGTCCGTATTACTGGCCAATTATTCCTGCATGCGGTGGAGCAGCGCGGAGCGCAGAAGCTCGATGGCGACAAGATTCTCGCCGCCCTCAGGGACGATGATGTCGGCGAAGCGCTTGCTCGGCTCGACGAAGGCGAGGTGCATCGGGCGGACAGTGGCGAGGTATTGATGGACGACGCTCTCGACGGTGCGGCCGCGCCGCTCGACGTCGCGCTCAAGGCGTCGGATAAAGCGCAGATCGGCGTCGGTATCCACGAACACCTTGACGTCGCAGAGGTCGCGGAGTCGCTCGTCCACGTAGATGAGGATGCCCTCAACGAGGATGACCGGACGCGACTCGACATGGATTGTCTCAGGCAGACGAGCGTACGCAGCGAAGTCGTAGACGGGGCGCTCGACGGGTTGGCCGGCAAGCAGTGTTCGGATGTGGGCCAGGAGCAGGTCCACTTCGATGGCGTCAGGATGATCCCAGTTGACCTTCTGGCGCTCGGCATCGGAGAGGTGAGCGAACTCACGGTAGTAGGCGTCCTCTGAGAGGACGGCGACCCGATCCACCCCCACAGCTTCGATGACGGCATGGGCAACGGTTGTCTTACCCGCGCCGGTGCCGCCGGCCACACCCACGACGACGGGTCGCCCCTGTTCCGCATGAAGCAGCATGGAATGAGCCTTCTCGCGAGCAAAAGTCCGCCAATGTGGGTGGTCCCAACTGTTAAGAATACGTGAATATGGCGTAAAAGCCAAACCCTGGGAGAGGAAGATAGCCAGTTTACGGCTGACGCGGAAGGCGGTACACTTGCGCGCAAGTGCGCAACGGTGCGCCGCAACCGAGAAGGTATGTCCCATGTCGCAGCCAGAGGCGCGCTCTACCTCGTTTGTCGAAGCGCAGACGCTCGGAGGCAGCAATCGACCTCCTATCGTCATTTTGAACCCAGCGGGAGCGAACGGCAAGGCGCGACGGATGCGCGGCCCGCTGGAGCGCTGGCTGAAGGGCGGGCGCGGTGAGCTCGTGTTTACGGCGGCACGGGGAGACGGCGAGCGGCTGGCACGCGAGGCGGCGCTGGCGGGGCGCGACGTGGTGGCGGTCGGCGGCGACGGGACGGTGCTCGAAGTGGGAACGGGCATTCTGCGGTCGGGGCGCCGCGTGGCGATGGGCATCGTGCCCTGCGGGACGGGAAACGACTACGCCTTCGCGACGGCGCGGCTGCCGCACGAGGCCGAGGCGGCACTTGAGGTTGCGCTTGGCGGCACGGCGGTGGCAATGGACGTTGGGCAGGTGAACGACCGCTACTTTCTGAATTCGATGGGCGTCGGTCTGGACGCCAACGTCGCCGCCGCGGCCGAACGGATGAAGCGGCTGCCGTTCATGCGAGGCGAGGCGCTCTACTACGCGGCGAGCCTGCGCGAGCTATTCTTTCACTATGGAGATTGCCCGTATTTGGATGTGATGGTGGACGGGGTCGCGCGGCCCGGACAGATCTACGCGGCGGCGGCGGTGAGCATCGGCCCGACCTACGGTGGGGGCTTCCGCATCAACCCCGACGCGGACCCGCGCGACGGTGCGTTCAGCCTCTGCTTGATCGACAAGCCAGGAAAGGCGCGGGCGCTGAAGCTGCTGCCGCAGATCGAGAAGGGGCTGCACATCGGGGAGCCGGAGGTCCACCGGACGCTGGCACGAACGGCGACCTTCGAGGCGCGCGGCGAGGTGTTCGCACATTTGGATGGTGAGATTGTGCGCGCGAAGCGATTTGAGGCGCAGATCCTGCCGGGGGCCCTGCTGGTGCGGCAGCCGCCTCGCGCGTGATGAGGCTGGTTGCCCACACTGTCCCGACGCCCGCCAGGGTCCATGGCTGTTGACGGCTCGGTAACCGTGTGGCCGATTTGGCGCAGCCCGAAAAGAAGGAGCTAGCAGACGCACGGGCGGCCTGTGCTACACTGCTGTGCCGGGTGGAGGGCCAGGGGTCCGACGGCAGGACGGGCAGGCACTGCGAGGGGAGTTCGACGGCATGGCGAGGTCGAAGGCGCGTACCGTCTCGGAGGGTCAGGCGACGGAGCAGGCGCAGACAGGCGAGGGCGCGATAGTGACGCCCGAAGACGAGGCTCGCCAGCGCCTTGCCGAGCTGCGGGTCCGCATTCGCGAGGCCGACGTCGCGTACTATCAGCATGACAGCCCCATCCTATCGGACGCGGAGTACGACGCGCTGATGCGTGAGCTGCGCGGTCTGGAGGAGGAGAATCCCGACCTCGTAACGCCCGACTCGCCGACGCAGCATGTGAGCGGCGAAGCGGCGGTCGGCTTTGCCAAGGTGCGCCACCTGACGCCGATGCTGAGTCTGGGCAACGTGCGCAGCCCCGACGAGCTGAAAGCCTGGCAGCAGCGGGCGCAGCGCCTCTTGCCGAACGCGACCTTCACCTATGTCTGCGAGCCGAAGATCGACGGCCTCAGCATGAACCTCACCTTCGAGCGCGGCCGGCTGAGCCTCGCGGCCACGCGCGGCGACGGCGTCGTGGGGGAGGACGTCACGGCGAACGTGCGCACGATCAAGGATATTCCTCAAGAGCTGGCACACCGAGACGACGCGCCCATCCCAGAGCTGATCGAGATTCGCGGCGAAGTGTATATGCGACGGATGGACTTCGAGGCGCTGAACGCACGGCTCGAAGAGGAGGCGGTCAAGGCCGGCACGACTCCGAAGCTTTTCGCCAACGCACGCAACTCCGCCGCCGGGTCGCTGCGGCAAAAAGACCCGCGCATGACCGCGGCGCGCCCGCTCTCGTTCCTGGCCTATCAGATCGGCGAGATTCGCGGCGCGCCGGAACCGGCGACCCAGTGGCAGATTCTGGAGTGGCTGCGGGCGTGGGGCTTCAAGGTGAGCGAGCTAGCGCGGCACGTCTCGACGTTGGAGGAGGCGCAGGCCTACGCGGATGAGCGTGAGGCACAGCGCACCGCCGTGCCGTTCGAGATCGACGGTGCGGTGGTGAAGATCAACGACCGCTGGCAGCAGCAGGAGCTTGGCTATGTCGCGCGTGATCCGCGCTGGGCCATCGCCTACAAGTTCGCGCCGGTCGAGGCGCACACCAAGCTGCTCGACATCTGGGTGAACGTTGGGCGGACGGGCGCGCTCATCCCGAACGCACGGCTGCAGCCCGTGCAAATTGGGGGCGTCACCGTCTCGAACACCACACTCCACAACTTCAACGAGATCGCGCGCAAAGATCTGCGCGTGGGCGATACGGTGGTGGTGCAGCGACACGGAGACGTGATCCCCGGCATCGTGAAAGCCGTCACGGAGCTACGCGACGGCACTGAGCAACCATACGAGCCGCCGACCGAGTGCCCCTCGTGCCACACTCCGGTGGCGCGCAAGGAGGGCGAAGCGCTGGTCTTCTGCCCGAATCCCGACTGTCCGGCCAAGCACCTGGAGCTCTTCAAGCACTTCGTCGGCGTGATGGATATTCGCGGCCTGGGCGATGAACTCGTGACGAGGCTGGTGGGTGCGGCGCTGGTTCACGACCTGGCGGACTTCTACACCATCACGGTCGATCAGCTTTTAGCGCTGCCGGGATTCCAGCAGAAGAGCGCCACGAATATGGTCAACGCCATCGCGGTCAGCAAACAGCAGCCGCTGGACCGCGTGATCTTCGCGCTGGGCATCCGTCACGTTGGAGCGAAGGCGGCGGAGCTGCTGGCGCAGACGTTCCGCTCGATGGACGCTATCCTCGACGCGGAGCCCGAGGCAATCGCAGCCATCCTCGGCATCGGTCCGACCGTTGCCGAGAGCGTCCACGACTGGGCGCAGGAGCCGTCCCATCGAGAGCTCGTGCGGAAGCTCGCGGCGGCGGGCTTGCAGATGACGCTGCCAGAGGAGCAAGAGCTTGAGAACGCCGATGGAGCACCCTTTGCCGGTCAGACCTTCCTGCTGACGGGTTCGTTGGAGGCGCTGACACGCGGCCAGGCGGAGCAGGCTATTCAGGCGCTCGGCGGCAAAATCGCCAGCGGCGTGACCAAGTCGCTCAACCATCTGATCGTCGGCGGCGCACCCGGCAGCAAGCTTGCCAAGGCGCAGAAGTTGGGCGTGCCGGTCCACGACGAGACGTGGTTGGTGGAGCAGCTTCGGGAGTATGACGCCATGCCGGGCGAGAGGAAGCGTCTCTCTTAGGGAAGTGGTTTGCCGTCGCGGCAGTGAAACTGCCGGAGCAGGGCGCGACGCGGGCCGGTGGCAGGTGCGGTCGCGGCAGTGAAACTGCCGGCGCAGGGCGCGACGCGGGCTACAGCCCTTGAGATAGACCAACAACCCAGACGAAATCAGTATCACACATGC
>CAYYCB010000131.1:0-9112 GCA_964469715.1 uncultured Ktedonobacterales bacterium
TCCATGAAGAAGGAGAGCTGTTTCCGCGCAGCCTGGAAGCCGGCGATCAGCGCGCCGCCGTAGCCGCGGTTGGGGCGGTTGTGCAGGGCGCGCACGCGCGGGTCTTCGGCGGTGAGGGCGTCGACGATAGCGCCGGTGCGGTCGCGGGAGCCGTCGTCGACGACGATCACCTCGAAGTCGGGGGTGAGGGGGGCGAGCGTGGCGAGGCAGCGGCGCACGGTGGTCTCGATGACCGCCTCCTCGTTGTAGGCGGGCAGCACCACCGAGAGGCTCCGCCGCGTCACTGGCCCTCCCGCCGTCGGCTGCCCGCCTGTTAGGTCCGCCACTGAGGAGGTTGCGTCGGCTTCTGCGTTCACGGTCGGTCCGCGCCTTTCGTCGTAGAAGGTTCGGGGAATTGGCGTGCCTGCTGTATCGTCCGGTTGGGCGTCAGGTAAGCAGCGCCGTATTGAAGGAGTAGATCATCATCAAGAGCAAGACTGTCCATACGGGCTGTAGCGGCCTGCGAGGCCCGATGAACGGCAGCAGCAGCGCCAGCGGCGCGGCGAGCCGCAGCGGCTCCCAGATGTCGAGCCAGTGGACCCCAGGCTGCAAGGTCAGCGCCACACCATAGAGAATAGCGCCGACAGCCGCGGCGAGCCGCAGCGGGTCGTGCCAGGGGCGTTCCCAGAGGGCGAGCGCGCCGAAGACGACGGCCAGGATGGCCGGCACGCCCGCGAAAATGATCATTTGTACGGCGTCGTGGGTTGAGTGGGTGTAGACCAGACCGTGAAACGGGAGCTTCACGATGCGATTGGCTATGGACGACTCATGCACCCCCCACGAGCCGAGCCAGAGATAGAGCAGGGTCTGCCATACGACGAACGGCGCGAAAACGATGGCCGCGTGAGCGGCGAGCATCTTCCACCGCCGCTCGATCACGAGCGGCGCCGCGAAGCAGACGGCGAAGATTAGGGTGGATTCGCGGGTCAACATGCCGAAGCTGAGGAACGCCGCCACGGCGAGCCAGCGCCGCTTCTGCAGTGCTACCAGCGCCGCCGCGAGGAAGAAGATCGCCAGCGGGTCCGTCAGGTCACGTTCGAGGGCCAATGCCTGGCCCGCATAGAGCCCCGGCACGAGCGCCAGCCAGATGGGCAGGTCGCGCTCGCGCAGCAGCCAGCAGACCAGCGCGACCGTCGCCGTGATGGCCGTCACGTTCAGCGCCAGCAAGACGAGCGGCATGGCGTTGGCGTTGCCGAGCGAGAGGATGCGCACCAGCAGCGGTTCGAGCATGCGCGTGTAGCGCAGCGCCGACCAGTCGAACGGGGCCGGTAGATAGCCCGGGAACCGCGCGATGTAATAGGTGAATTGGCCGTCGTAGCCCTCGGGCGAGGTCGCCAGGGCCTCCAGGTGGTAACCTTTGGCCCAGTGCATTCCGAGCAATACGAAGTCGCTGGCACGGTAGACCATGTGCTGCTTCACGAAGACCCAGATCGCGAAGAGCATGGCCACCAGCGTCACCAGGGCCGGCCAATAATCCCTCAAGATGGCCAGCGGCCTGCGCATGCGCTCCGAAGCGATCAAGCGCATAAAGACTGGAGAATTGAGCGCCGCCGGCTCTACGGCCGTTGAGCTCTCGCGCACCTGCACCATTTGGCCACCGCCGAACCCGCGCCCGCAGGCGCTCCGCCAACCCACATCTAAGGAGGCATCTCCACGCGGCGGCACATTCGGCCCCGGTGACGAAGTTGTGGGCATCGTAATGCCCGCCGTCCTGCATGTCATGGGGGTTAGGAGACATGGGCTACCGGATCGATGGTCGCACGCAGCGGTCAGATGGTGGTAAGGATTGTGCCTTCAAGGCCTTCTCTCGGCATGCGCCAACAGCTATGGCGTAGCATACGAGAAGGTCGGAACGCGGGTGGGCGTGTACCTAAGCGTCCGCGACAGGGGTGGGCTTCCCGCGCGATCCGTATAGGGGATGAGCGAGGTGCGTGTGATGCGGCGAATCTGTGTGTTCGCGGGATCGAGCCAGGGAGTGCGGGAGGAGTACGCGGAGGCGGCGCGGGCGCTGGGGCGGGAGCTCGCGGCGCGTGGGCTTGGGATGGTCTATGGCGGGTCGAGCGTCGGCCTGATGGGCCTGGCAGCAGACGCGGCGCTCTCCGCCGGCGGCGAGGTGATCGGCGTGCTGCCGCGTGGTCTCTTCAAGCGCGAGGTGGCGCACGCGGGGCTGACAGAGCTGCACGAGGTGGGCAGCATGCACGAACGCAAGGCGCTGATGTCTGACCTGGCGGACGGCTTCATCGCGCTGCCCGGCGGTTACGGGACATTCGACGAGTTGTTCGAGATCGTCACCTGGGCACAGATTGGGTTACATCAGAAGGCCATCGGCCTGCTCGACGCCGCGGGCTACTTCGGGCCACTGCTTGCGCTGGTGGAGCACGCGGCCCAGGAGGGCTTCGTTCCGTCATCTCATGCGCACCTGCTGCTGCGCGCGGAGACGCCCGCCGCGCTGCTCGACGCCTTCGCGACGTACCGACCGCCAAGCGAGCGCCCGCCGATGGTCCCGCCGGTGGAACGGTGAGAAGTGGATGCCAGGATGGCGACTCAGCCTCTGAAGGTGTCGGTTGCGGCGAGGGCGTCGGCGATGACCCGCTCCAGCGTGAACGAGTGGCCCGCAGCGAAGGCGGAGTCGAACGCTTCGTCGCCTAGCGCCTGCCGTGCGTCCTCACGTGCCCGCACGAAGGGCATCCATTCGGCCGTCGCGGCGACTCGCAACGTGTCGCGCAGGCCGGCAACGGCGCCGCTGAGCCGCGCCGCGCGCTGAGAATCGCCCCTGGCCGCCGCGACGGCGGCCACCCCCTCGAGGCACAAAGCGACCGCCACGGGGTTGCGCATCGCCCGGTAGAGGCCCAGGCTTTCGCGATAGAGCGCCGCCGCACGCGAGAAGACACCCTCCTCGCAGGCGACGTGGCCGAGACTGACCAGTCCACTCGCGACGGCCCAGGAGAAGTTGCGCTCGCGCGCCCAGGCGAGCATCTGCTCTAGATAGCGCCGCGCGAGGTCGTAATCCCCTTTTGCCCGCGCGATATTGCCCAGGCTGCTCAATGCCCGGCCAACCGCACCGCGGGAGCGGCCCTGGTCCTCCGCGGCTCCATAGTGCGCCAGACCATCCTCGAAGTAGGCCTTGGCGGCGTCGAGGTCGCCGCGCGCCTCGGCGACGTGCCCCAGCTCGGTCAGCATGTTACCGGCGCCGGCCGCGTCGCCCGAACGGCGGGCGAGGTCCAATCCCTCATTGGCTAGCGCCTCGGCCCGGTCGAACTCGTGCAGGTCGAGCACGATCAGAATCAGCGCGTAGATCGCCGCTATGCGAAGCTCAGGCGGGGCCGCTCGCTCACCCGCCTCGGCATCGAGAGTGAGCAATGCGTGCAGCCATCTCTCCCCTTCGTCTAAAGAGCCGCGGCTATACCAGCGGCGCCCGAGCGGTGTGGCGAGCCGCAGCCCGAGGGCCGGGGCATCATGTTCTAGCGTCCACTCCAGCGCCGCGCGAGCATTGGGCAGCTCTTGCTCCATGCGTTGGTCGCGCGCATCTTGCTCTGGTCCGACCCACCCCAGCTCCATCACCAGTCCCGCGAAATACTCCGCGTGGCGGCGTGCAAGCGTTTCCATCTCGCCACTGGCGCGCAGGCGTTCTTGCGCATAGTCGCGGATGGTTTCAAGCATCCCGTAGCGTGCGCCGCTCTGGGGCAGCTCGACCTGAAGGAGGCTCTTTTCCACAAGGCCCGCCAATCCGTCGAGCACGCTCCCCGTCGCCTCCGCATCGCCGCAGATCGCTTCCGCGGCCTCCAGCGTGAAGCCGCCGGAGAAGACCGCGAGCCGGCGGAACAGGTATTGCTCGTGCGGCTCTAGAAGGCGCTCGCTCCACGCGATGGTGTCGCGCAGGGTGCGCTGGCGCGGCTCGGCGTCGCGGTGACCGCTTGCGAGCAGATCCAGTGGGCTGGAGAGCCGCGCCAGCAAGGCCGGCAACGTCAGGACCTTCACCCATACCGCCGCCAACTCGACTGCGAGCGGGAGACGATCTACGGCCTGGCAAATCTCCCGCGTGACCGCCAGATCCGAATCCACCGCGCCGAGCGCCGGTTGTATCGCTCGCGCGCACCGCAGGAAGAGCTCGACGGCTGCGTCTTCATCCAGCGGCGCAACCGCTATTTCGTGTTCGCCGCCGATCCGGAGCGATTCCCGGCTCGTAATCAGCGCCTTTTGGTGCGGGCAGGCGGCCAAGAGCGTGGCGAGCTGCGGCGCCGCCGCCAATAGGTGCTCGAAATTGTCGAGCAGCAGCAGGATTTGCCGGTCGCGCAGGAACGCGCCTACCTGCTCCGTCAGCGGCTCGTCCGGCGTCTGGCGCAGCCCGAGCGCGCCGGCGACGGCTGGCATCACCAGCGTCGGGTCGCGCACCCCCGCCAGCATCACCGCGCAGACGCCATCTTCGAAGTGCTCGGCCAGGTCTTCGGCCACCTGCCAGGCCAGCCGTGTCTTGCCCACGCCTCCTGGCCCAGTGAGCGTGAGCAGGCGGACGCCGCCGCGCCCAAGGAGGTCCACGGCCATCGCGACCTCGCGCTCGCGCCCAAGCAGCGGTGTCGGTTGCGCCGGGAGGTTGCGCAGCATGGCTGGGTGTCCCTCCACTTGGGAGGCCGTCTCGGCCGCAGGGCGGGCGGCGGATGCGAGCAGCGCGCGCTTGCGTGGGGGGAGATTGAGCGCATCGGCGAGCATCTCTACGGTGGCGCGCCGCGGCGTCTGCCGCAGGCCGCGTTCCAGGTCGCTGATCCCTCGCACGCTCAGCCCTGCCCGCGCGGCCAGCTCCTCCTGCGTCACGCCCGCGGCCTCGCGGTAGCGCCGCAACAGCGCGCCGAATGATGAGCCAAACAACGGCGAGATGCGATCAGCGCTCAAGGCGTCCTCCAGGGATGTTGCGGCCGCGCTTGGCACTGGCGAGCCGCTTGAGGCACACCGACTGCAGCGCATGGGGCTCAAGAATGCGTGGGTCTATGCGTGGGTCAACTTCGTGGTGATCCCCCAGCCTATCACGCACTCTACGAGTAGCGCGGAGCAGAGTTACGCGCGAAGAAAGGAGCGGTCGCATGAGCGCCGCGGAACGTGGAGAGATGAACGCCAATCGTACGCAGGTTCCCAGCGGCCTGCTGGAGCATAAGGTCGCCATTATCACCGGCGCGAGCAAGGGTATCGGCGCCGCGACGGCGCGTGCCTTCGCTCAGGCGGGGGCCGCGGTCGTCCTGGCCGCTCGCGACGAGCAGGCGCTGGCGGGTGTCGCGGGGGAGATTGTCGCCGGCGGGGGACGCGCGCTCGTCGTGCCGACGGATGTGAGCGAGCCAGCCGCCGTCGAACGCCTCGTTCAGCGGGCTTTAGACGCCTTTGGCCGGTTGGACGCGGCCTTCAACAACGCCGGCGACGGCCACCGGCCGACACCCCTGGCCGACATCGCCGTTGAAGATTTCGACCGCGTGGTCGCGGTCAATCTGCGGGGCATCTTCCTCGCCATGAAGTATGAGATCCCGGCGATGCTCGCCAGTGGCGGGGGCGCCATCGTCAATATGTCCTCCACGGCCGGCCTGCGGGCGGTGCCGGGCATCGCCAGCTACGTCGCCGCCAAGCACGGCATCGTCGGTGTGACCGAGGCCGCCGCCCTCGATTACTCCGGGCGCAACATCCGCGTCAACGCTGTCGCTCCCGGCCCAATCTTCACCCATAGACTCCAGATGATGAGCGACGAGGCGCGCACCCAGTTCGCCCATACCGTGCCGATGGACCGTCTGGGACTCCCCGAGGAGGTGGCGGCGCTCGCCGCGTGGCTCTGCTCGGATCAGGCCTCGTTCATCACTGGCGCCGTCATTCCCGTCGACGGTGGCAAACTGGCGGCCGGCGCCTAGCGCGATAGTGGGCCGCGCAATGAGGGAAGGGAGGGGACTTCCGTGAAACTCGCACTCAGCATCAACGACTACAACTGGGGAGGCGGCGCGCCCACTCTCGCCGCCACCCTGGGAAAGATCGCACGCGCCGCCGATGAGGCCGGCTTCGACCGCATCGGCGTGGCCGACCACTTCTGGCGCAGCCACTACATGGGCAGTGTCGAAGGTCCAGAGTTGGAGTGCTATACGACGCTGGGGTATCTGGCGGCGAGTACGCGGCGGGCGAAGCTGACGGCGATGGTGACGGCGACGAGTTATCGTCAGCCGGGTCTGCTGGCCAAGACCGTCACGACGCTGGACGTGCTCTCAGGTGGCCGCGCCTGGCTTGGGATCGGCGCCGGAGATTATGAGGCGGAGGCTCGTGGACTCGGCCTTCCCTTCCCACCGCTCAAAGAGCGCTTCGTAATGCTGGAGGAGACACTTCAAATCTGCCTGCGCATGTGGGACGGTGAGCACGGAGATGACCGCCCGTACCAGGGCGCACATTTCCAGTTAGAGCGCACGCTCAACGTTCCGCAGAGTCTGACACGACCGCACCCGCCGATCCTCCTGGGTGGCAGCGGTGAGAAGACCCTCCGCCTGGTAGCGCGCTACGCCGATGCCTGCAACATCCGTCCCGGCCCTGATATCCCGCAGAAGTTGGAGACGTTGCGCCGCTTCTGCGACGAGGAGCAGCGGGACTACGACGCCATAGAGAAGACCAGCCCCTTCGCGTTCAACGTCGGCGAGGACGGAAAGAACGTTGGCGGTCTGCTGGAACAACTGCGCTGGCTGGCCGGCATGGGGATTCAGACGGTGATCGGCTTTGTCCCCGACGTCGACCGCATCACGCCGCTGGAGATCCTGGGGCACGAGGTCATCCCTGCCGTGGCCGAATTGTAATAGTGATTCCGCGTGGGATGGTGTCGTGTGCCGTCGCGGCGCTGAAGGCGCCGGCGCAGGGCGCGACATGGGCTGAAGCCCTCAGGAGACCCCAACACCCCAAGCGGAATCCGTATAACCCGCTCGACCCAGAGCCATGACGCCGTCTCGCCACCCTGAAGGGAGGTTCGCGAGCGGTTCGAGAAAAGACAGCCGTCTACGGGCTCTCAGTCTGGAGCCTAGCAGAGAACTTGAAAGGCATTGCACGATGAACCAAGATCACACGGAACAATCGGTGGCGCAGCTTACGGATGCGTGGTCCACCGCCGAATTACAGGCCGATCTCCCCTTCCTTGAGAAGGTGCTTGCGGACGATTTCGTCGGGGTCGGACCGCTTGGATTCCTGCTGAGCAGGCAGGAGTGGCTCGCGCGGCATCAGACCGGCGATTTGAAGTACAGCGTACACGCCTTTGATGAAGCCAGGGTGCGTGTATACGACGATGCCGCCATCGTGATAGGCCGTCTCACCCAGGAGGCGACCTACCGGGGCAACCCCATCAACGCGCAGTTGCGCACGACGCTGGTGTTTATCCGCCAAGAAGGAGAATGGCGATTAGCCGGCCTTCACCTCTGTGCCATTGGCCAGCCTCCGGCTTTTGCGCGCTCCTAAGTGGCCCCGAGCTACTGGCAGCCCATGAGGAGGTACGTCCATAATCGAATGCGGTTCGTACCCTCCCGGTCGGTCAACCGGGAGGGTACGTCGCGGGCCGTCGCAGTGCATCTCGCAGCTAGCCGCCGGTCACGCGCGATTGGCGGGCGATTCGGCGGCGGGCGCGGCCTCGACGGGATGGTCCGCGACGTCGTCATCCCCGTACAGGGCGCGCTCTTCCGCGCGCTGGGCGCGCTCGACGCTGGCGATCCAGCCGAAGAAGACGATGCTGATGAGGCCGATGTCGATGATGTTGCCCGGCACGGCGAGGAGCGCGCCGGCCACCGCTTGATCGGTGGCGGCGCTGAAGCCGGCGAAGACGCGCGGCGCGGCGGCGTAGCTGGGATAGAAGATGTTGCCGGCGAAGATGGTGAAGGCGCCGAAGATGTCGAGCGGGAGGCTCTCAAGCGCGAGGTAGAGCATCTGGATGGGGTTCGCCATGCGTGTGTGGCGATCCATCGGCGTGAGCAGCGGCCACCACGTCAGCACTCCCGCCAGCAAGAAGCAGAGGCTCTGGAGGTCGTGCAGCGGCGTGTTACGGTTGGCGGCTTCGTAGAGCGGGCCGGCGTGCCAGATGAGGATGAGGGCGTTGAAGCCGACGGCGCAGCCGACAGTGAAGAGCAGGCCGCGCGTCGCCTCGCGCACCGCGCGCAGCGGCAGCATCCGCTCCACCAGCCATTCGGGTAGGCCGGACATGAGGAGTGGCGCGGTGATGGTGATGTGGATGAAGAGCTGCAGCGTGTGCGCCGAGAAGCTGTAATAGCGGCCGAGGGTGTCGAGCGGCGTGACGAGGGTGAGCGCGAGGAAGACCCACCCGGCAATGAAACAGGCGAGACGCCATCGCGCGACGGCCGGCTGATCCTTCGGGCGCAGAGGGCCGATAGCGGCGAGGTAGCCGCCGAGCAGCAGCACGAGCGCCGCCAGGACGATAGGGTCGGAGCTCCAGGCGGTCGGGGATGGTGGCGCGTGCATGCGGAATCCTTGCTGCCGGGCAGATGGGCGATGGAGCCGGTGGCTCACACGAGAGCATAGCACCGTGGGCGCATGTGGACAATCGCGGAAGCTCACGGGCAATCACATGATCTGACGAAGGCATGGTATTCTGGGGACGCGGCCCGCTCGGCACAATCTGCAGGCGATAGCGGCTGGACGAGCGATAGCGAACGAGAGGAGAGGCGACATGGCGGATGGTCAGCGGGGATTGCAGCTCCGGTGTCGGGACGGACACTTCGAGATGGCCATGTTCGACCTCAAGCGTCAGGAAGACGGCTATTGGATGTGGGTAGCCTGCGAGCTCGACGGGCATCGCGGCGGCCACTGGCTCGCGCCGGACCCGAGCAAGCCGCAAGGCGTCGTCGTCGTGGCTGACCCCTACTGTTGGCCCTCGGCGGTCGAGGCGTTCGCCGCGCGCGACCGCTGGGAAGCGCAGGAGGGGGACGAATGAGGCGGGTGATGAGGGCCTTTCTATAACGTATAGCTAATGTTTAGCATCAAAAGTATTTATTGGACTTTGGTGAACGTAACGTGTATACTGGCACCATCACCGGCGAGGCGAGACTGTTCCTCCCTCCCGGACCAGTGG
>CAYYCB010000132.1:0-3027 GCA_964469715.1 uncultured Ktedonobacterales bacterium
TCCGCCCTGCTTCTCCCGACCGCGCCGGACAGATTGGCGCCCTCACCGACCTCTATTTCGCCGTCACCAGCGAATCCGGCACGTGGTCCGTTGCTGAGATGGCCGCCTGGCAGCGTGCTGCCGGCCTTCGCCCGCGCCGCCCCATCCGCCTGCTCACCGGCCCCGGCACTGCCCTTCTGGCCGCGGCACGCCCTATGCAACGGTAGGGCGTATCGTCGCGCGTCTCATGTGCTGGCGAGCGCCGCGCCATGAGGATGCTGGCTGGCGTGGGCGGATGGAGCCTGGGGAGATGTCATGGGCGACGTGCACCACGCGCCGCACCGCCAAGCGCGCCCGGCCGGTACTGGCGCTCCCGCGGGCCCAATAAGCCTCGCAGGCCGCATCGTAGGTGGCTGCCGTCTCATCCGCCCGTTGAGCATGGGCGGCATGGGTGAGGTCTACCTCGGCCAGCAACTCCGTCTGGGCGAACGTCCCGTCGCCGTCAAGCTCGTCCGTCCCGAAGCAGTCGCTAGTGCCCCGTCCGACACGCAGGCCATCGAGCAGCGCTTCCTCCAGGAAGGCGCCGTCCTCGGAGTGCTGGCGCACCCCAACATCCTGCCCGTCCACGACAGCGGCCTCGACAACGGCTACCTCTACCTCGTCATGCAATACGCTCCGGACGGCTCCCTCGCCGACGCCATCAAAGGCCGTGGACCTCTACGTCTCCGGCTGCCCGCCGGCATCTCTCTCGTCACGGACCTCATCGGCCAGATCGCCACCGCATTGCAATACACTCACGACCACGGAATCGTCCATCGCGACGTCAAGCCCGGCAACATCCTGCTCCAGGTCTATCCTGACGGTCGCTGGCATGCTATGCTCGCCGACTTTGGCATCGCCCACGGCGTCGAAAGCACCGCCAACACGCAGCAGGTCACCGGCACCGTCGCATACATGGCTCCCGAGCAGCTTGCCGGTCACTTCTCTCCCGCTAGCGATCAGTACGCCCTCGGCGTCCTCGCCTTCTTGATGCTCACTGGCAGGACGCCATTTCTCGGCGGCATAACGGAGCAGGTCAACGGACATCTCTACCAGACGCCGCCCCCCATACGTTCCCTCAACTCCGCCGTTCCCCTCGAGCTCGCGGAGGTCGTCTGCCGCGCGCTCAACAAGAACCCCGCCGACCGCTGGTCGTCCGTCGCCGCCTTCTCCCAGGCATTCCGTCGTGCCGCTGATTTCGCCAGCCTCGACACTATGAGCGCGGTACCGCCGCCCGCCGGGTTGCCGCCGCTCGCTCCACCAGGCGAGACCACCAGCGGCGCATCTGATAACGTCCCTACACTGCTGGCGCAGCCCGCGCTTACGGCGCCCGCCCTCCCGCCCAAAACCGACGAGCGCGCCCTCCACCGTGCTGCGCCGCAACCAGCGGCCGATGTCGCACCTGCCAGCATGCCGGAGGGTGGTAGTGCTCCGCCCAACGCCTCCGCGATCACCCAGCCGCATGCGACGGCCAGGGCCACCCCATTCGTGGCCGCGCCGCCTCCTGCTGCGTCTCCGCACCGCCGCTCGGAATCGCGCCGGCGGCTCGCCATCTTCGCCGCGACGGTGGCGCTGCTGCTCCTGACCTCGGTCGCTGCTGTCGCCCTCAAGGAGAGAGGTACGTCGCGCGGCGCGCAGCGACCGCGCTACACGGCGACTGCCGGCGAAGGGCCTACCTACACTCCCGCCGGACCCACCCTGTCCCCCGGTGCCGCCAGCGCCAGCATACCCACCGCCACCGCCGCCGGGCCGGCCGCTTCGCCCGATCAGGCCGTGGTCGGGAGCATCATCGCCCCCAGCACCGTCTACGCTGGGCAGGTCGAGACGGTGAAGATATCTTTCACCAACACCGGCACGACTGTCTGGTCCACCGCGAACGGCTACACGCTTGTCTGCGACACTGTAGGCCACCAGGATGCCGCTTGCGGTGGCTTCCCGGTTATCGGCCTTGGCTCCACTGCGGTGCAGCCTGGCCAATCCCTGACCTTCACGCTGAATATCAAGGCTCCCGCCGCCCCAGGCACATATCAGATGTATTGGAACCTCGCCAACAATGGCCAGATCTTCGGCACGCCGGATGCCGCCGTCGCGCTCAACGTCGTGCCCGCCCCTGCGCCCACCGCAACGCCTCGACCTACCAATACCCCCGCTCCTGTGCCAACGAACACGCCGCCTGCGTCCACGGCCACTCCCACATCAACTAGCCCACCGGCGCCTTCGCCGACCAGTCCCGCCGCCACGGCTACGATCGCACCTACGGCTGCCGCCACCAAGCCAAGTTCCACCGCCTCCCCGACCGCTGGCGCGCGCCCATAGCTCCGCGATCTCCAGAGTGATGTGACCACCAAGAGGTCCCCCGCGTTTCATATACTAGAACTAATGTTCTATAATCCAGAATACGGAACGGGCGGCGTCGCCGGAGGCAGGCGGAACCGCGTTCCGTGTCGGACAGGGCGACGTCGTGGAGTGAGAAACAGCGGCAGAAACGGCAACTGCGGCAAAGGGAGGTCGGCGATGCGATTCTGGTGGAGCGAACGCAAACAACACGAGCGCAAACGGCAGGGGACGGCATCCCGTCCGCGCGTGGCCCAGGCGGTGCGGCGTGCGCGCGAGGCACAGACGGGTGCGGCGACGGCGGGCCTCGGCAGCGCCACCGCGGACATGGGGATGTTGCGACACTTTGAGGCAATCGAACGGGCGGCAGCGTCGGGATCGCTGCCCAAAGCGC
This sequence comes from uncultured Ktedonobacterales bacterium, assembly GCA_964469715.1. Taxonomy (GTDB): domain Bacteria; phylum Chloroflexota; class Ktedonobacteria; order Ktedonobacterales; family JADMIN01; genus CAWAWP01. The sequence continues at coordinate 2,747 of CAYYCB010000132.1, forward strand.
GGAGGCGCGCGGAGGCGGGTCTCGCCCCCGCGCTGCTCTTCGAGACGGCACGGGCGGCCCGCACCGCTGGGCGTCGCCCGGAGGAGGTCTGGGCCGAAGCCCTACGCGAATGGCTCCTGGCGCAGGCGCTCGTCCCCGACGAACCTCAAGCGCGCCCCGCCATTGTTCTCACCCGCCGCCAGCAAACCTGGCGCGACATCGAGTCCACGCTCCAATCCTTGCGCGCCTCGTAATCCGCGATCACATGTGCCAGTGGTGGCGTCCCGCAGACGCCCAAATGA
>CAYYCB010000132.1:3127-9044 GCA_964469715.1 uncultured Ktedonobacterales bacterium
CTCGTAATCCGCGATCACATGTGCCAGTGGTGGCGTCCCGCAGACGCCCAAATGAGGCCCGGCGGAGCGCTCCGCCGGGCCTTCTATGGTGAATTGCGTCGTGCCTCGCGGTATCCCGAGGACCGTCCGATCCCGCTCGCCCTGTGCCACAGCCGCGCAGTCGCGAGCGCGAGCCACAATGCCATTGGCCAGCGTGGTATCACTCTCCGCGCAGCTTCTCGGTTGTCTCCCATCCGTAGGCCACCTCAACCATCCACTTCCCTCCCAGCTCGAACCCTTGCCGTCCGACCAGCGCGCCGCCCATTCGCTCGTAGAACCACCTCGCGGGCGCATTCTCCTCAAACACCCAGAGCAACATCGAGCGCATCCCTCGTTCCGCCAGCCTTCGTGCCACCGCCCGCACTAGCTCGCGTCCCGCACCTCGCCCCTGCGCCTCCGGCAAGAGATAGATCGCGTAGAGCTCGCCTTCGTACTCCTCTGGCCCGTCTCGCCGCGGCCCACAGCTCGCGAAGCCCGCGATCTGCCCATTGGCATCCTCCGTCACGAACGCGCTCATTGGCCCGTCCGTCTCTGCCAACCCCGGCGCCCATTCCCGCTCGATAGCATCAACCGACAACCCCGCGAGCACCGCCTCTGGCACGATGCCGCGATACGCGGCGCGCCACCCTTCCACCTTCACGTGCGCTATGGCCCGCGCATCCACCGCCGTCGCCACTCGTATCCGCACCATTATCACGCCCTTCCACCGACGCCGCGTGCACAAGGAATTGCCGGCTACTCCCCCAGAAACGCCAGCATCCGCGCGTTCACCTCATCAGGCCGATCCGCCAGCAGGCCGTGCCCCGCGCCCGGCAACACCTCCACACTCTGCAGATTCGGCAGGGTTCGACTCGCCCGCGTCACCGCCGCATCCACAGCATAGAACGGGTCGCGCTCTCCCATCAGCAGCAGCGTCGGCGCGTGGAGCGCCCGCAGCTCCTCGTCGGTCAGTGGCCCCGGTGGATAACGAAAGCGATAGTGGCGTGTCAGCAGGTACAGCGATTCCACTTCATCCTCATCCGGCGCTGCCCCATCGGACGACGTTCGCCCGACCGCTCGCCGCAGCAGGCCGCGTGTCACGAGCGGTCCGATCACACGCCGCTGCACGCGCCGCACCGCTTCGAATCGCGCCAGGCGGAAGGGCATCCTCACGGGAACGAGCCCGTTCGCGCTCAGCAACACCGCACGCGTAACCCGGCTCGGCGCGTGCAGCGCGAGCTGGAAGATGTGCCAACTGCCGTTCGAGATGCCAGCAAACGCGGCCGACTCCAACTCGAGCGCGTCCAGGACATCCGCCAGCCATTCGCCATAGCCGCGCCCGTTCCACGGCAGTCGCGCCGCGGTGCTCCGCCCGTTCGCCCCCACGACGTCCACGCTGAAGACCCGGAACCGCTCGCGCAATGCCTCCATCTGCCGCCGCCAGCTCAGCGCCGTCCCCTCGGTCCCATGCAGCAGCACCACCGGCGGCGCTCCGTGTTGCCCGCACGCCAGCGCGTGCGTCTCACCGTGCCGTGTCCGTAGCGCGAGCGAGTCGCAGGCGAACGGCAGTCGCGCCAGACATCGCGCGTACCAGTCCATCATCGCGGCCTTGCCGTGGGATGTGAAATAGAGGCTGGAGGTCTCGCTCATCGGCATCGCATCTGTTGGCAATCCAATCTGCGGCAAGCCCCGTAGCCCGTCGCACATGCGTCGTCCTTGGCACGGCGCAGGACTCAGCCCCGTGTTCGCAGCGCGCCACTCCGTTGTACCATAGTTGCACCTACCGCCACACCCGTGGCACGGGGCAATTGCAAGTACATTCTGCCGCCGTGTTCCACCCGTTCACGCGCTGAATGACCAGTGGCGGCGCGTTCCAGGAGGCTCCGATGTCCACCAGTTCTGCCAAGCAGCTCCAGATCTGGGATCTCTGGATTCCCGACGTCGCCGCCGTCGGCATTTCGTTCGCTCGCGGTCGCCTCGACCCGACCGACACACTCCTCGTCCACGCCGCGCCAGAGAAGCTCACCGTCGAGGTCCGCGACGACCACGGCCACCCGCTCGCCATTGGCCAGGATCTGCCCCGCACCCTCGTCTCGCCCATCGCCCGTCTGCGTCGCGACGGCGACCGCATCACCCGCGAGGACCTCTGGCCCACTGACGCCGACCACGGCTCCCTCGTCATCCTCCCCGGAGGTGAGGTCGGCACACTCCTCCAATGGTGGAACGCCCCCGACCGCTCCGAATGGCGCTGGCAAGTCGAGTTCTACAACCACCGCTGACTGAAAGCGTCTATTGCCCCGGCAGCGGCACGCGTGCGGCGAACGCCACCACCGCAGCCAGCGCGCCCAGCGCCAGACCGCCTACCACTGCGAACGTTGCGGCGAGCACATACCGGCCGGGCGCTACCTTCTCCTGCGATTTGAACCGGTCGGGTCCGACGATGGGGAACGCATCCGGTAGCCATGCCGAGCGCGATAGGGGCGGCTGCGACACCCGCTTCGCCCGTTGCGGACTCGCCAGCCCAACCTGTGCCCGCTGCGCGCGAAGCTCGTCCACTGTCTCCGAATGCAGCCACCGATTTGGCGGCAGCAGCGCGTCCTCCAGTGGCCGCGCTCCATGCGCGACCTGGGACATTGCGTCTTCTGCCAGGACGTCACGGTCGTCCCGTCCATCGCCGGTCGGCGCGATGCGCTCGGGCATGCACTCTCTCCTCAGACATCCGCGCGGGCGGCGGCGTGTGTCGGGACGTAATGCCCCAATTTCCTCGGGACAGGTCCCTCATGTTATCGGGCGGGCACAAGTGGCATGCCCACTCGCGCGCATCACGCGCTGCAGAGACCGTGCCAACCGTTCCGAGTCCCGAATTCTCCCCCGTGCGCCCGCTCCCAAGCTGGGGGATCGTGCCCACATGCCCCGTCCGACCTGCGCAAACTCGTGACGGGACATGACGGGGTTTGACGGGATATGACAGGCGCCGGCAGTTCCTTCATGTCTCGCCACATGCTAGACTACCCTCAGCGCGACAACCCATCCCCCGCCTCATCCTTGGCCATCGCCTTTTCCGCAAGCCCCCTCACCACGCCATCCCTCCATCCGTCTCCCCCCAAATCTGCCCTCCTCTTCCAGGGATCTCCACATGCACACCCCGCTCGACTGTGTATCATCACCCCTCGTGGATCATCGAACGCTCAGGCGCCCCAGACTCAATTGCGTCGAGCTGTCGCGGTATCCCCTGGCCGCCCCTCTTGTATCTGCGGCCACACCGCGCCTATGGCCCCTCACGAATCGAATAAGCGGCAGAAATGGCAATATCGCCCGCTCGCATCAAAGCCGGTACCCTCGCCCTCGATATGCCCCATCATCCATCGCAAGAAGTGCCGCGCTCGACGCGTCCCAATGCAACGTGAAACGTAAAAACGGCAAAAACGGCAATATACCTTTCGGTCAATTAATGGCCTGCCTCCTCTCTCACCCTCAACGCCTCTGCTCCTCGTCGTGCTCGCTTGCCCATAGGAATCTCCGGGGCCATTGTCCACCCAGCCTACTGTGCGCGGGTTCTGCGGTTCATTTCTCCCTCTGTTGCCCCCCTCTCCATGGCATATACTCCCTACCACGCGAAAGGAGTACGACAACGATGACGTCATCCCAGCCGCAGACGAAGACCCTTCCCCACCGCGCCGAGGTGCCCACCGACGAGACCTGGGACCTCGCCAACGTCTACCCCACCGACGACGCCTGGACACAGGCTGCCGGCGAGCTTGAGCGCGAGATATCCGGCGTTGAGCGCTATCGTGGCAAGCTGCGCGACTCGGCGGAGGCGCTTGCCGAGGCCCTGCGCGAGCGCGACCGCTTGCGCGCCGTCGCCTACCGTCTCTACCTCTACGCCAGCATGCAGGTCGCGACCGACGGAGCCGACCAGGCCGCCCAGGGACGCATCCAGCGGGCCGGCGCTCTGCTCGCCCAGCTTGAGGCCGCCCTCGCATACATTGAGCCGGAGCTGCTCGCGCTCGATCCCGCCCAGCTCGGCAAGCTTCTCGCGGACTCTGAAGAGCTCACCATCTATCAGCACTACTTCGAGGTGCTCGAAGGTCGCCGCAGCCACGTCCGCTCCGCCGAGGTCGAGGCCGTGCTCGCCGAAGTCTCGCCCCTTGCCGAGGCCCCCTATCGCACCTACAACGCCCTGAGCAATACCGAGCTGCGCTTCGAGCCCGTCCGCACTCCTGAAGGTGAGATCGCCATCGCCCAGAGCAACGCCCAGGAATTGATCCGTTCCGCTGATCGCGAGACGCGCCGGCAGGCCTGGCAGCACTACGCCGACGGCTACCTTCGCAACCGCAGCACCCTCGCCAACACCGTCGCCACAGCATTCCAGCGCGACTCCATCTATGCCCGCGCCCACAACTATCCCTCATCACTCGACGCCGCCCTCGACGGCGTCCACCTGCCACGTCAGGTCTTCGAGAACCTCATCGCCGCCGTGCGCGCCCACTATCCCCTCTGGCACCGCTACTGGGACGTCAAGCGCCGTGCCCTCGGTGTGGACCAGCTCCACGACTACGACACCCTCGTTCCCCTCGTCCGCACCGAGCGTACCTTCGGCCGCGACGACGCCCGCGAGCTTGTCCTCACCGCGCTCGCCCCTCTCGGGTCCGACTACACCACCGCCCTGCGCCGCGGCCTCTATGAGGAGCGCTGGGTAGACTGGGCGCGCAATCAGGGCAAGAGCGCCGGCGCCTTCTCAACCGGCGCCCCCGGTACACGCCCCTTCCTTCTGCTGAGCTACGGCGGGACATTGCAGAACGTCAGCACGCTCGCCCATGAGCTCGGCCACTCCATGCACACCCACTACACCAGCGGCGCCCAGCCCGTCGTCTATCATGACGTCCGCATGTTCGTCGCCGAGACCGCCTCGAACTTCAACCAGGCGCTGTGGCGCGCCCACCTCCTGCGGACCGAGACGGACCCCGACTCCCTGCTCGAGATCCTCAGCGAGGCGATGAGCAACTACCACCGCTACTTCTTCATCATGCCCATCCTCAGCCAGTTCGAGGTCGAATGCCACGCCGCCGTTGATCGTGGCGAAGGACTCACCGCCGACCGCATGAGTGACGTGCTGCTGCGCCTCTTCCGTGAGGGCTACGGGGCCAATGTCGCCGTAGACGACGCACGCACCGGCATTACCTGGGCGCAATTCTCCCACATGTTCGCCAACTTCTACGTCTATCAATACGCGCTTGGCATCGCCGCCGCAAATGCTCTGGCCGACGGTGTCATACGTGAGGGCGAGCCTGCTGCCAGGCGGTACATAGACTTCCTCAAGGCTGGCGATTCCCTCTACCCGCTTGACGCCCTGCGCATCGCCGGCGTGGACCTGCGCGACCCCGAGCCCATCAACGGTGCGTTCGCTGTTCTCGAAGACATCGTTAACCGCCTCGACCAGCTCGTAGGCCCTGGGCCGCTGAAGTGCTGACATCGTTCCTCGAAAGGCCGGTATCTTGCCTGCCTTTCGTTGGGGTGGGGTGGCCCTTCCTGTCCGCCTCTGAGTGTGCAGCCCCGCTCCGGCATCTCGTAGGGTACAATCGCAACAATCCACTGACCCGACTGGGCCGCGCCCTGTTCGTCTTCGCACTTGTGGAGACTTCCCAGCCCGGCGGCTGAACATGACGCCATCGAGGCAACGAACTGGAGCATGGCCAACATGCCGACGATGCAAATGGCGGCCGAGCACGTGTCGGAGGCTGATATGGCGCCGGTTCTCGGTGCGCGTATCCTGGGCGCATAAGGAGGTCCCCCGTGACTACCGATCGCGGCACGATTTCATCCACGCACGATGAAGACCCCTCTGCCCCAGTCGCGCTCGCTCCAAACGATGCTCGCGACTCGCGTCTCATTCTGGTTG
>CAYYCB010000133.1:0-9004 GCA_964469715.1 uncultured Ktedonobacterales bacterium
GTATCGTCCTCCTGCACGTCGAAGAGGTGCGCCATGTCTTGCGCGCCTTTGATGGGGAAGCCGCAGTGGACGTGGACGGCGCCCTTGGGCTTGCCGGTGGTGCCGGAGGTGTAGATGAGCATGTAGGGGTCTTCGGCATCCGTGATCACGGTGTCGAAGTCGGGCGATTCGGCATCTACAGCCTCGTGCCACCAGACGTCGCGGCCGGTGATCCACGGGACGTCGCTGCCCGCCCGCTCACCTATGCGACGGACGACCAGCATATGCTCGACCGCCGAGGACTGGGCGGCGGCACTGTCGGCGGTCTCCTTCATGGGGACGACCTTGCCGCGACGGTAGTAGCCGTCGGCGGTGACGATGACCTTGGCGCCGCTATCTTGCAAACGGGTGGCGACGGCCTCGACGCCATAGCCGGAGAAGACGGGGACGAAGATCGCGCCAAGCTTGCCGCAGGCAAGGGTGGCGGCAACGGTCTCAGGGATCATGGGCATGTAGATGGCGACAACGTCGCCCTTGCTTACGCCAAGCTTGCGGAGCGCGTTGGCGGCTTGGTGCGTCATGGCGAGCAGCTCGGCGTAGGTGTAGGTCGCCGTCGCGCCGTCTTCGCCTTCCCAGATGACAGCGTTGCGGTCGGCAGAGGCGCCGGCGGCGTGTTTGTCGAGGGCGGTGACGGTGTAGTTGAACTGGCCGCCGCTATACCAGGTGGTCCAGGGGATACCGCGGGAGGTATCCATAACCTGGGTATACGGGCGCTGCCAGACGAGGCCGAGATCGTCAGAAACCGCATCCCAGAACCAGGCGGGGTCGGCGTCGGCGCGGGCGAGGAGGGCGGAGTAGTCGGAGATAGCGTGACGATCTATGAAGTGCTTGAGCCGGCTGCGAAGGAGATAGTCTTCGGTCGGACGCCAGGCTATCGGCTCGCTCAGGCTCTCCCAGTTCTCGACGCTCATACCGCCGTCTCCTCTTGGTATGCTGCCCCGCAGCGATGCGGGCGACTTCTCGGCTGGTGCGATGGGTATTTTACCACGGTCGTTTGTTGTGGAGAGAGGTGAATGCGGAGTGCGCAGAGGGCAGGAGAGGGAAAGTGAAGCAACCGCGGAGATCACGAGGAAAATCAGATCTCATACCGATTCCGAGTGAGATGTTATCGTTTGCGGTCGCGGCGCTAAAGGGGGCCGGCGCAGGGCACGTGCCGACGGACGACACTCCGGCCCAACTTGGTGATAAGCAAGGGAACGAACGAACTTATCCGAACTATGCTGCGGGCAAGTAGCGCGTGTATAGGCAGATCAGCCTTCCGCGTGCTCTGGGCTAGTTACATGGATGCGATGACAGAAGCGCAGCACGCGGTCGAAGACAACGTGGCGCTCTACATCCTTCGTGACGGCGTGATAGGAGTGGCGTAGCACGGCAAGCTCCTTGTCCTCGGAGCCGACGAGTTGGTAGGCGAGCAGGCCATCTCGCATTGGTACGACGTGATCGTTGCGGGCGCAGATTACGAGCGCGGGGCAGCGAATCGCGCCAAGCTTACCCTTGAGGTCGGGCAGGGCCGCGAGCAAGCTCTGTAATGTCGAAACCGCGGTCCAAGAATAGGCCCTGCGCGGGTAGCGGGCACGAGCGCCGCGACGGTCGCGAACGTCCTCGCGCCAGGAGGGGAAGTAGCGGAGGATACGACCAAGCTGCGATACCGCGGAGTGAGTCAGCGGGTGAAGCTCGATTGGGGGGCACATCGCCACGATACCCTGGACACGCGGCTCGTCGGCTGTCACGGCAAGGCATACGGATGCGCCCATCGAGTGTCCGATCAGCAAGACGCCTTCGCCGCGGTCCAACGCCTCGCTCACTGCGCCCCGCACCGCTGCATACCAGTCCTGCCAGCCGTGTTCCGCGAAATCCTGGATCGAGGTACCATGGCCCGGCAGCAGCAGGTTTTCCGTCGAGAAGCCAAGCGACTCCAGATGGCCGGCAAGCTCTGTCATGTCAATCGGCTCGCCGTTGAAGCCGTGTACCAGGATGCAGCGAAGACGATTGCGATCGTTTCCCTGCCCAGCATCTTCGACAATCAATTCGGGCCGGAAATCTTCTGCCGACTCGTGTGACCGTCGCCAGTCATTCGCGAAGCGCCCAGCGAGCTGGGCCGCGGTCATGCTCAAGGCGGTCGCCTGCTGTCGCAACTGGTCTACCGTCTTCCCTTGCCGGGGAAAGCGCACATCCATTCGTTGCCACTCTCGCCTGCTTGTCGCACCGGGACGTTCCGCGGCGCTGTCTGTTTATTCTACCGTATCGCGTCTCGCCGGGCGGATGGTTCCGGCGCGTTGGCGCAATCGCCATGCCAGGTACGCAAGCGCCGGACCAAAGACGAGCAGGGAACGCACCCCATAGACGCCTGCGGAGTAGAGCGGCAAGAATGCATACAGTGTCAACGCACCAGCGGCCAGGAGCAGGGCCGCCTCTGGCAGCATGCCCCATGGTAGCAGCGCTGCAAATACGACCACCCAGGTAGCGTACCACGGCCAGAACCAAACACTCGCGACGACGACATAGCCGAAGAGCGCCCAGGTCCAGGCCGTCAGCATGCACTCAGGGTCGCGTACACGCCGCAGCTGCGATAGCCAGATCGCGGCGAAGCCCGCGAGAGCGGCCAGCTTGAGACCAGTCTGGACAAGGCTGCGCGCCGTGGAAGGCGACAAGCCCAACACCTGCATCAGCGTCCGCAAGGGCCATTGGGCGACCTCCAGCAGGGAGTTGTCGAGTTGCTGCGCTGGCGGGGAGTAGAGGAGCGCCCCAAGCGTGCGCGGTCCCTCCCAATAGGGCAGACCAATCAGCACGACCGTCCCCAACAGAAGCGTCAGTCGCCACCCCAGCGCGCTTACAACATCTCGCCACATCGCACCTTCACGTCGCAAGCGCTGATAGACGAAAAGCAGATAGAACGGCATGACGGCGAGTAACACGTATTTCGTCGCAATGGAGAGGCCGAACGCCACGATGGCCGGCGCCTCTTGCCCGCGAACGAACCAATATACGCCGATGAGCGCGAACGTCAACATGAGCGCGTCGTTGTGGGCGCTGGCACAAAACTCAAGCAGGCAGAGCGGATTCCATGCATAGAACAGCGTGCCAGTCAGGCGCCGCGAGGGCGCAAGGCGCCCCAGAATGCCCCAGATGAGCAGAGTATTGGCAAGATGGGCAATAAGGCCGAGGAGCTTGAAGAGCGCCACGTAGACGGCAAGGCTACCACCCAGAGCCTCGGCCAGATGCGTAAGCCCCTCCGACAGCAGCAGCCAGGCCGGACCATAGACCGAGCGCACGCCGCGCCAATAGACCAGCGGCAGGAAGGGATCGTGCGGGAAGTCGGCCGGCGTAGCGATGAGAGGATTAGCACCGTGCAGCGCACTGATCCGGCCGTAGAGGATGTAGCTGAAGACATCGTCTGAGGGAAGCGTGGGGAGCAGAGCGCAGGTTACGCCGAGCACAACAGCCCCGCCAACCACCAGAAGCAGTCCACGGCGCCTGGGCGCCAGGCGTTGCGCGGCATATACTCCGAAGGCGGCTGCGCAGGATGCGGCGACGAGCAGCGCCGCGAAGAGGACCAGCGCCGGCCACGCATGCTCCGCGGAGGTGTGTACGCCAACCGCAGGAGTACCGAAGATCAGGTGGGCGGGCGCGAGTAGCCACGGCCAGACACGCGCGAGTGGAGAGCGTGTCTGCGTCACTCCGCCCAGCGGGGCGACGGCCATCAGGACGACGAAGCACAGCTCAACACCGCCCAGCGCGAGGAGCAGACGACGATCTGGGGGGAGCGTGCGCAGGCGCGACGCGGCCACAGGCGCTCGCCATGACGACCGTGTGTTATGCTCGCGGCTGGGGCGTCCAGTGACCAATCGCGACGTGTGCAGGCGACCGGGGACGGGGGCCTTCCCGGTGTTGCCAGGCGAGCCTACACGCGGGCGCATTCGAAGAGATGCGGCAGGGGGCCGCTTCGCCACCGCCTTCCTGCGCCGGGACCTTGCCATGCTCCGCTACCGGTCGCCCATGGCGGGCGAACGCGACGGCCATCCACCGCTCAAATCAGGCCACTGATCCTCTGGGGGTATGGGTGGGCGCACGGGCCGGGGGTCGACACCAGGCGCAACAGGTGGCACATACCCACGCGGAGGAATCTGAGCCTGAGATTGCGATGTGGGGCCGGCGGGAACAGGCGGATGCTCCGCCCACGCCGCGCCGGGCGCTTGCCGTGGTCCAGCCGCGCCTTGAAAGGCTCCCCCCATAGCCAATGCGCCGCTCGATTGGGACGACGGGAAGGCCTGCGGCTTGGCAGCACGCATACGTGACCAGATCGCCGCCGCGAAGGCTGCCATTGCGCCTAATTCGAGAATACCCAGGCCAATGCGATCCAGCGCGCCCACACTCTGCAAGCCAATGAATTGAGAGAGCGTCGCGGCGACCGCGAGGTAACTGAAGGAGAGGACCGGCCAGCGCCACACACCCGATAGGCGGTCGTGCATGGACGAGAATTCCCACACGAGTAGTAGGACGAACGGCTCCAGATAGTAATAGGGCCAAACAGTCTTGCTGAGCATCGGAACGGCAAGCGCGGCAAGCGCCAGCACCGCCCAGGCCTCGCGCGACGCGGCGGAGATTCGCAACCGAATGGCAGCCAGCGCAGATATGGCGAGGACGAAGATGATAGCGGCGGGCTGGTCCAGCCGGCGCGCGGCGGCGTCGAGCGTGTGGCGCAGGCCGGTCGCGTTGTCAGGCGCGGCCAACAGCGCCCAGATAGAGTTCCCACCGATGGGAGCGGTCCCGCGCCATGTCAGGAAGGAGTACGCAGTGTCTTTTGTATCGAAGGCGAAGAAGGGGGCGAAACCCACGGCGACTACCAACGCGGCAATTCCACCGAACTTGAGCAGCCCACGCCAATCACGATCCGCGAGCAGCAGCACCCCGAGCGCCAGCAGCGGCATCAGGGCCGTCGTCCGCGTGAGGAGCGCAAGGCCGGCAAGCAGCCCCGCGAGGGCCGCGCGCCGCGACTGGAGCGCGATGAGCGACCCGACGAGGAAGCAGAGCATGAGCGGTTGTTCGAGGTGATACCAGGGTGAGAAGGCCTGCCATGTCAGCGGCGAGAGCACGATGAGGACGTATGCCAGGAATCGCTGCGTATCGGGCATGGCAGGATAGAGGCGGCTGAGCGCCCGCACGACCAGCAGACCGAGCAGCGGCACAAAAATGAGGAAGCCCAGCGAGACGAAGGTGATCGGCGCGCCCAACCCTTTCCCGAAGCCCGTTGCGCGAGCAGCGGCGAGCAGGGGCGCCATCAAGAACGTGCCGAGTGGCGGATTGAAATTTGGATATGAGCCAGTGCCACGCACGGCGTACATGTGCCAGGGATCACCATGCAGGATGTAGTCGGCCGAGCGGAAGAAGAAGTTGGAGAGGTCGCTATCCGCAGGTACCAGCAGGAGACGTGTACCGCGTACGACGGCCTCGGCGCCGATGAGCAGCGCCGCGATTGTGACGAGCGGATAGGCCCACCGAGGCACGCGAATTGGGGCTGGAGAAGCTCCGCCAGGCCGCGCCGCGCTGGTCTCCGCGTCTCTGGCGGCTCCGTAGGCTCCGCGCGCTGCATCCTGTCTCACTGGTTTCGCTCCTCACCGGACGAACACACCCGGCGACACCCACCACCACCATCGCGTCCAGGCTGCCAGAGCCTATCGCATCGCGCGCGCCAACTGCCTTGACGTATCTCGCGAGATGGGGCGCGACAGGGCGCAGAAGGTGATGCACCACCCACACGTCAGGTGGAGTGTAGCACGGGGGATGTGACGCGGCTACCGGAACTGAGGCAACTGGGGGATCTGTGCGAGCCGCTGAGACAGGGAGCGCCGCCACATCTCGCGCACCTCCGACCCTGCGAGCCAGAAGGTGAGGCCGACGCCGACGACGATCCATACAAACCAGGCAAGCCAGGCAATGGAGCCCGGCCCTGGAGCCAGGAGCGCGGCGATCAGGCTGGGGAATGCTCCGCGCAGGGCGCCACCTACGGCGAGGCGCAACACCGGCGAGATGATGACGAAAAGCAGCGTGGTGGCGGTCGCGAAGAATGCCGCGAGCTTGGCGTCTGCCCAGGAGAGCCGGTAGCGAGCGAGCGCCTTGGCCGCGCGCCGCTCCTCGCTCTGCGCGATGCGCGACATGATGCGCATTGTCAGGTCCGCGGGCATGGGAATGGACTCGGGTGTGGCAACAGCCGCGCGGACTGTGCCCAGCACGTCGAGGTCATGGCGGCAGCGAGAACATCCCGAAAGATGGGCTTCCAGGGCGGCTACGCGATGGAAGTCGAGGCGGGAATCGATGTAAAGATGCTGGAGGGCGCTTGCCCGTTCACACGTCATTTTCCCTCCCCGCGATGCGCCGCCTGCCGTGTCGTGTCGAGCATCACCCGCAGCCCCTTCTCCACCTCGCCCCTCAGCTCGCCTGCCCGTGCGAACCCTTCGTCGCGCGCATGCCCCAGATCGTCGAGCCGCTCCTTGAGCATGGCACGCGCACGGAAGAGATGGGTCTTGACTGTGCCGATGGGCATACGCATGACCTCGGCGATCTCCTCATAGCTGAGGTCCTGGAGGTGTCGCAGGATGACGACGAGGCGGTATTTCGGCGGCAGGTTGGCGATCTGATCGCGCACCGTCTCGCGCATCTCGCGTTCGGCATTCGCGGCGTGGTGGGCACTCAGCGCGCCGGCCGGACTCTGGGCACGCGCCGACTCGACAGCCAGCTCCACCGCTGCGGCGGCGTGGCGCTTGCGCTGCTCGGCGAGCCGCAGGCAGTGGTTGTACGCGATGCGATAGAGCCAGGTGGAGAATCTCGCGTCGCCGCGATAGCCATGCAGCGCTTGCCACGCCGCAAGGAAGACGTCTTGCGTAGCCTCGCTGGCCTCTTCGCCGTCGCGCAACATGCGTAGGGCAAGCGCATAGACCTGTCGTTGATGCAGCCGGACGAGCACGGCGAAGGCGTCCTGGTCGCCGCCACGCGCGCATGCGATGAGCGCACGCTCCTCGGCGAGGTCGGGAGCGACGGTGGCCGCTCCCGCCGCATCGAGACCGTGCGCGCCAGGCATGAATCTAGCTGACAAGTCGGAGATCATGTCCCATGAGAGCGCACCGCTCGGTATAAGGTTTCGCGGATCCACGGCGGCTCCCGGCCAGCTCGGCCAATGCGCCCGAAAGCGGCGCGACGATTATGCGTAACGGCAGGGCGAATGAAACTCTAGCGACCCTGGACGCCTCGTACGAGTATGATACAGTCCGACACCAAACACAAGGCCCACCTTGAGGGACGGGGCGAGAGGGGCGCGCGTTGAACGACCTGGCGATTGTAGGTCTTGAATGGCTCGGCGCGCTGGCGCTCTTCCTTGGCTTCATCGTGCTGCTGCGCTTCCTGGAGCACCGCGAGCGGATGAAGATGATCGAGCACGGCTTGCTGGAAGCCGGTGACGACGGCCGGCCACACGCCCGCCCCGGCTCGGCGTTGTTGCGAGGCGGGCTCATCACGGCGATGGTCGGATTGGCGGTCAGCGTCGGCCTCTACACCCTCGGCTATCTTCTGCCGCCGCCGTTCAGCGCTGTGCCGGGGCGTTTCGGCCCGTGGTTGCTGCCTGGACTTATCCCGCTGGCGGTAGGCGTCGCACTGGTGGCGAGCTATTACCTTTCGCCTCCGCGCTCCGAGCCGGGCCGACGAGTTGAGCGAGAAGGGGCCACAGATGAGGGGCATCGTCCTGACCTACGGGTGGTGGATCCTCACCGGGACGATGCGGCGCACGGCTAACACCCGCGCCACACATGGCCGCCCTTCCACGGTCCCGCTGCCGCTGCTATAATGCGGCGGGTGGCGAGCCGGGCGCATCGCAGGGTATCGAGCCGACGCCGCCCTACCCCAACTAGCGGAGGCCGCACGGCATGCGAGCGCACCAACGAGTCGCGATAGACGGGGCGGCAGGTACCGGGAAGAGCACCATCGGCGAGCGCCTTGCACGCCGGCTCGGCTGCCCCTATGTGGACACCGGCGCGTTCTATCGAACGCTGACTGCCGTGGCGCTAGATCGCACGATTGACCCTGAGAATGAGGCGGCGCTGGTGGCGCTGGCCCGCGACATTGACATTCAGATCACCCCGCCAACGGCTCAGGACGGCCGGCAGTATACGGTGCTGGTGGACGGTGAGGACTACACATCCAAGCTTCGCACGCCAGAGGTTGAGGCGACGGTGTCGCGCGTATCACATCCGCCCGCAGTGCGCGAGGCGCTCATTCGGCGCATGCGCGAGATGGCCGATAAGCGCGGAGTAGTGATGGTGGGGCGCGACATCGGGACAGTCGTGCTGCCGGGCGCCGATCTGAAAGTGTATCTGACGACCTCGCTGGAGGAACGCGCCAAGCGGCGACACAGCGACCTCACTGCGCTGCACGGGGATGCGGCGCCACGCCTGGAGACGGTGCGAGAAGAGATCGCTGCACGCGACGTGCTCGACGCGCCGAACATGCGCCGCGCCGACGACGCCGTGCTCATTGACAATACCGATCTTGAGGCGGATCAGGTGGTGGCGCGCATCCTAGCGCTTCTGGAGGCGCGATAGTCGAGTCGCGCCGAGCGCGGCGGGCCGGAGGCGGGCATGAGCGACATGCAGCGAGAAGACGGCAGGACGTTGCGCTGGCTCTATGAGACAGTACGACTGCTGGCGCGGATCGCCATCCTCTTCATTGCGCGACTGCGCACCGAAGGGATCGAGAATATCCCCAAGGACGGACCTGTCATCCTGGCGATGAATCACATTCACTGGCTCGATATTCCCATGGCGTCGATTCGTGTCAAACGGGTGGCGCACTACATGGCCAAGATCGAGCTTTTTAGTGTGCCTATCCTCGGTGGCATCCTGCGCCTCTGCGGCACGTTCCCGGTGCGGCGCGGCGAGGGTGACCGCGAAGCGCTGCGCACCGCGGATCGGCTGCTGGC
>CAYYCB010000134.1:0-9002 GCA_964469715.1 uncultured Ktedonobacterales bacterium
GTTAGCGGGCGAGGAGGTGGAGCGCGACGGTCCAGAGGTGGGGCAGGAAGATGAGCAGGCCGACGATGACGGAGAGGATGGCGGCGAGAAGGACGGCGCCGGCGGCGACGTCTTTGGCGACTTTGGCGAGCGGGTGCCATTGTTGAGTGGCGAGATCTACGCAAGCCTCGGCGACGGTGTTGACCATCTCGGCAACAGTCACGAGGGCGATGGTGACCACGATCACGGCAAACTCCACCGCTGAGAGGCGCAGGGCGAGTCCGAGGAGCATGGCAGCGGCGGCAAAACCGAGATGAACGCGCATATTGCGCTGGGTGCGGATGACATACCAGAGGCCGCTGCCGGCGTAGAAGAAGCTGCGAAAGAAGGTGGCGCGCTGCGGCGCGGCGCCATGCTCCGATTCGACCGACTCGACGATGGCCGCGTGCTCACTGAGCGCCGCCTGATCCACCTTCGCGTCGCGGTCGCGCGGAGACGCGGGCTGGCCCACAGTCTCATCGGACGGCAGGTGGCGCTGTGCTGGACTATGTGCCTGTATGTCAGCCATCTTCATAGTGTAGCTACCCCGCGCGGCTAACGTTCGATGCCGGCAGCCTGAAGCACCATCTCCTGATAGGCGACCATGGCGGAGTAGCCGGCGTCGGTGGTGTCGTCGTAGCCAACCAGATGCAAGACGCCATGTGACAGGAGGAAGGCTAGCTCGCGCGCCGGGCTGTGGCCGGCCTGGGCCGCCTGCCGCTCAATGGCGTCGCGCGAAAGGGCGATGTCACCGAGATGCAGGTGATCGTCCTCCGGCGTGAGGAACGGCTCCTCCACGTCGCTATCCAGATCGAAGGCGTTACCCTCGCCATCAGCGCCATTTGCCAAATCGTCCGCGAAGGTGGTGGCGTCAAGGTTCTCCATCGGACTGAAGTCGCCATCGTCTTCCTGCACCTCGGCAGGCTGCCAGAGCTGATCGTCTGGCGCCACGGCGAGCGGGGCGTCGAGCAGGGGAAAGGAGAGCACGTCGGTTGCCTCGTCTTTGCCGCGATATTCGCGATTGAGATCGCGCAGGCCCGCATCGCCGGTGACGAGCAGACTTAACTCTATGGGGCGCTCTACCTCGGCGCGGGCGAGGGTGAGCGCGACGACGCGACGAAGAGCGGCATCGTCGAGGCCAAATACGGCATCGCTAACGGCGTCGGGCGGTTCGTAGGCGACGGAGAGCACCAGATCTTCTTCGATGCGCCCCGCCGCTTCCTTCCAGTCGCGGGGGCTGGTGTCCTGGTTGCTCAAGCGTGTGCTCTTTCTTTTGACTTAGCAGAACAGTCGGATGGGCAGGGATGGTCCATCTAGACGCCCCTATGGCACCGTTGTGGCGACCAATTCCAGCGGCTGTGTCCTCAGGATGAAGGACGGCCCTTGATACCCGGCCGCTTCGAGGAAGTGTGCCACATTTAGAGCGCGCTAGCGAGGGTCACGCCTGGAGCCGGTATCCACTCGTCGCGAGCGCGCGGAGTCACCCGGCGGATACGCTCCGGCTGAGCCGGTACGCTGAGGCGAGCGTGTGCGCGGGTTAACGGCGCGGGCGCGGGCGAGCTCCATCGCGGCGACGCGCTGGCGAATGAGGGCATTGCGACGCCGTTGGGCACGAACGGCGAAGAAGCCGCCGACAGCCGCGACCAACGCGGCGAGGATACCCAGGACTAGCGGTGTCCAATTGTGGGCCACGGTGACGGTAAGGGTTGTGACGCCGGGATAGCCCTGCTGGTCGATGGCCTGAACCGTGACGGTGAACGTACCCTCACGCTGGAAGGTATGCCTGATTTCTGGTGATTGCGTGGTGATCTGAGGGCTGCCGTCGCCGAAGTTCCAGGTGTACCCGGCAAGGACGTCGTTCGGCGGATTCTGGGGCGCAGTGGAGGAAGATGCGTCGAAGGAAACGCTGTCGCCACTGACGACATTCGAGGAACTAACGGCAACGTGCGCCTGCGGAATCTCAGGAACAATCTCGATGTTGAGGTAAGCCACGCTCTTGGCTCCGTGGGCATCGGTCACGACGAGGGCCACGACGCTCTTGAACACGCCGCCGTTACCGAGCGGGGCGAAGGTGTGGGTCTCGCGCGCCTTGGTAGACGTATGACTGTCGGCAAAGTTCCAGAAGAAGGTTAGCGGTGAGCCGTCGAGGGAGTGAGAAGCGGAGGCATCGAACAAGACCGGTGTGGATATGTCGCTAATGGCAGCGGAGGCATGGACGACAATGACCGGGGGCCTAGCCGGGAGTGCGGCGACGATGTGAATCGTCGCGCCGTCGAAGGCGTTGGCGGGATCGGTCTCGCCGTCAACATAGGAGAAGACCCGGTACGTGCCAGGGGTCGCGAAGGTATGTGTCGGGGAGGCGATGGAGCTTGTCGCCCCGTCGCCGAAGGTCCAGCCCCAGTGGATCGTGTTCGCGGGCGGCACACCCACCATGTTGGTGAGGTCCTCAGTGAAGTTGATGGGCTGGCCGATGACAAAATCGGTGGCAAATGCGCTCACGGGCGCATCGGCGGGCGTGTTTTGCGTAACAGGCTGGAGCAGAGCGGGGATCGGCTGCGCGGACCCAACCCTGGCCATCATCGTCGGCGAGCTGCCCAGACCGCAGGCGAGTGTGGTCGCATCGCGGACATTGAGCAGGGGACTGAGCGCCCCGGCAAGAGCCGCGAGGAATAGCACTGGAGCAAGCAGAAGCATGCGCCTACCGAGATGACGTGACACCAAGCGCCTTCTCATTCCGCCACCACTCTTCCTGCCAAGGCCACCGCCATATGCCAAAATGCAGACCGACCGAGAAGCGCCCCCTCTTGGGCAACGCCTGAGGATGTCGGCCTGAGAATCTCAGATCGTGCCTTCTAGGCAAGTATGGCAAACGGGTCCAGCGGCGTCGAGAAGATGGGCACAAGGTCACGACCCGCGTCATGGCAGAACTCAGATCACGGCGGGTCACACACGAAGGATGGCAAGCACGAATGCCAACCCAGTGGGGAGTGGGATAAGAGCTCACCCTACATCTAACCGACCGCCTGGCTCTTCGCCCGACACAATCCTAGAAAAAGCCAGCGGTCTTGTGTTCGGCCCGAAAAATGCGAGTACCTTTGTCCGTTCACCCTACGCTGCCTCGTCGGTATGCGCCCCCTTGGGCACAGCTACCGTAAGCACTCGGCAGCGGAAATCGCCCTGTCCGTTGCCCACGGCGCGGCCTTCAGTATTCCCGCGCCAGCTTGAACAGAACCGATCGCACGGACAGTGGTTTCAGAAGGAGTTCGGGGTATGAGGATTGCCCAGGTGGTGCCACTCCAGATCGCCGTACCGCCGCATGCCTATGGCGGCACGGAGCGCGTGGTGCACAACCTGATCGAGGGACTCGTAAGGCTCGGCCACGACGTTACCCTATTTGCCACCGGCGATTCCAAGACGAGCGCCAAGCTTGTTCCGATGCTCGATAAGGCCCTGCGCTTCGATCCTGAGCATGACGTCAACGCCTTCCATATTTCCATGCTTGAGGAGGTGTATACCAAATACGCCGCCCAGTTTGACGTCATCCATTCCCACCTGGATTACCTCACATTACCGTTCTTGCATCTCACCCGCACACCGAGCGTGATCACCCTTCACGGGCGGCTGGATAGACCCGAATGGGAGCGGATCTTCCGCCAATATGCCGATGCGAACTACGTTTCCATCAGCGATGCCCAGCGCAGTTATCTGCCCGGTATTAACTATGTCTCCACCGTCTACCATGGCATCGACGTCAAGAGCTTCCCCTTCCATCGCGAGAAG
This sequence comes from uncultured Ktedonobacterales bacterium, assembly GCA_964469715.1. Classification (GTDB taxonomy): domain Bacteria; phylum Chloroflexota; class Ktedonobacteria; order Ktedonobacterales; family JADMIN01; genus CAWAWP01. Next base: position 3,799 of record CAYYCB010000134.1, read on the forward strand.
GGCGACTACCTCGCCTTCGTCGGCCGCATGTCCCCAGAGAAGCGTCCCGACCTGGCTATCGAGGTGGCAAAACGCACCGGCGTCAAGATCAAGCTAGCCGCGAAGGTAGACCATAGGGAGGAGCCATATTTTAAGAAAGAGATCCTGCCCCTGCTCGATCATCCGCTGGTCGAGTGGCTGGGCGAAGTGGATGAGCAGGAAAAGCGCCAATTGATGGGCAACGCGCTCGCGCTTATCCTGCCCATCGACTGGCCCGAGCCGTTCGGCATGGTCTTCATCGAGGCGCTGGCCTGCGGTACGCCTGTCATCACCTGCCCCATTGGCTCCGTCCCCGAGCTATTGAAGGACGGGCTCACCGGCTTCTCAGGCTCTAATGTTGAAGAACTAGTAGACGCCGTGCATAAAGTACGGTATATCTCGCGCAGGGCCTGTCGCGCCTACGCGGAGCGGCGATTCAGCTTGGAGCGGATGGCGCTCGACTACCTGGGCGTCTATGCGCAGGTGCGCCGCAGGGAGGATGTCGTGGCGGCCGCTAATGAGGTGGCGGCGCGCATCCTCGCGCCTGACACTTCCACGCTGGCTGCATTGGCTCCAGCGAACGGCGTGAGCACGGCTGGTGCGCCCTTCGCCGCCACCGCGCCCGACGTCACCGGAGCGATTGGGGAGAGAGTGACGCTGTCATGACACACGAGTCGTCCGGGCCAGCCCCAGCGGTCGAGCAGGCGGATGTCTACGCGATGCAGGGGTCGGCCTCGGCGACCGTCGCGAAGATCACCCTCAAGCATGGTGACGCCTTCTTGGTGGCCGACACTCGGGGAGATCTCCCTGAGTCCGAGCAGGAGACGGGGCTCTACTGGCAGGGCACCCGCTTCCTACGTACCTGCGACGCCTTCCTCAATGGACAGCCACTGATCCCACTTTCACACTCGGTCTCGGACGAGGAGGGCACCTGCCAGATCGACCTCACGAACTCCTTTCTGCGCCTGGGCGCCGAGGCCGTCTACCAGGGAACCGTCCACCTGCGACGCGTGCTCCAGATCCGCGATAACGAGCTTTCCGAGCGCTTCATTCTCACGAGTTTCCATCCCAGCCCCATCACCCTGAAGCTCGGCCTGAAGGCCGGTTCCGATTTCCGTGACATCTTCGAGGTGCGCGGTGTCGAGCGGGACCGCCGCGGCACACTGCATCCGCCGCGCATCGGGCGAGATCGCCTCGAGATCGCCTATGACGGACTGGACGGCATTCGCCGTCTGACCACGCTGACCTTCGAACCGCCGGCCGGACTTGCCGTGGCGCAGGGGCTATTCTGGGACATCGCGTTGCAGCCGAATGAGCCGGTCGTCCTCCGTCTCGTCGCTACGCTCTCGGCCGAGACGGAGGACGGCTCGCCCAAGCTCAGTGCGCCCCGCCTAGACGAGCTACCCCGAGGCGCCGCGATGCCTGTCGTCGCGTCAAACAACGTCTTCTTCAACCGGATGCTGACGCGCGGCATGCACGACCTAGAGATGATGTGCGCGCATACACCTCACGGCCTCTATCCGTATGGCGGCATTCCGTGGTACGTCTGCCCCTTTGGCCGCGACGCGCTGATTACCAGCCTTGAGTTCCTGCCGTGGTTCCCCCAGGTGGCCCGCGGGACGCTAGCCTTCCTCGCCGCCTACCAGGGCACGAAGTTGGATCCGTTCACTGAGGAGGAGCCGGGGCGCATCTTGCACGAGTATCGCACGGGCGAGCTAGCCAACCTGCGTGAGATTCCCTTCATTCCCTATTATGGGAGCGTGGACGCCACGCCGCTCTTCCTGATGGTGCTGGAGCAGTACGTCCGCTGGACGGAGGATGTTGCCTTTCTTGAGAAGCACTGGCCCAACGCAGAGGCTGCCGCGCGCTGGATGAGCGACTATGGCGACTCCGACGGCGATGGGCTGCTCGAATACGCCAAAATCTCGGAGAAAGGCCTCGTCAACCAGGGCTGGAAGGACTCGTGGGACGCAGTGATGTATGAGGACGGTCGGCTCGCGCGCGCGCCCATCGCGCTCTGCGAAGTGCAAGGATACGCCTACGCGGCTTACCAGGCGATGGAATATCTCGCGGGGCGTATGGGCAAGCCGGAGCAGGTGGCACACTGGGCAAGCGAGGCCGCGCAGATGCGTACGCGCTTCCTGGAGAAATTCTGGTGGCCGGAGGAGGAGGTTTTCTATCTCGCGCTCGACGGGCGGAAGCGCCCGTGCCGCGTCGTCTCCTCCAACGCGGGCCAGTGTCTCTGGACGGGCATAGTCCCTGAGGATCGGGCGCAGGCGATGATGGAACGGCTGCTTCAGCCCGACATGTATACGCAGTGGGGAATCCGTACGCTCTCGGATCGCGCCCTGCGCTACAACCCGATGAGCTATCACAATGGGTCAGTCTGGCCGCACGACACGGCGATTGTCGGCGCTGGCTTCGCCCGGTATAGCCGCCGCCAAGACGCGGGAGAACTGCTGGGCAATCTCTTCGGCGTCAGCCTGCACTACGAGGGCGCACGTCTGCCAGAGCTCTTCTGCGGCTTCACCCGCATCGGCGGGTATGGGCCGACGCGCTATCCCGTCGCCTGCGCACCGCAGTCCTGGGCGGCGGGCGCGCCGTTCCTGCTACTCGGGGCGGTCCTCGGCTTCGAGCCCGATGCCGCCAATGGCCGTCTCACACTGCGTGCGCCGACCCTCCCGACGTGGATGGACACGCTAGAGCTACGCCATCTGCGCCTGGGTACGCAAGATCTCCACCTACGCTTCGAGCGTGTAGGTGAGGCGACGAGTGTGATCCTCGCGGGCTCGTCGGAGATCGAGGTGCATGTGCTCCCGGAATAAGTGATGCTCTGCGAAGGCGCCGTTGAAGCAGCCAGAAACTCCCCGAGGCTTGTCTGGGCGGGGAGCGGTGTGTATGATGGGCCGTATGGATTGGGCGCGTGCCCATGACGGCATGTACCTCGTTCTGAATACACGCGGGCGCAGGTGGAGAAGGGTCGGGGTGAGCGGGGGAGGCCATCGTAATGCAGCAGCACGCCTACCCGGCCGCACCTCACACTCCGCCTCCCGTTCCCAATCAACCTCCACCGCTCCCGCCAGGCACAATCGTTGGCAAGCGCTATCTCGTCCAGGGCTACATCGGCGGCGGCGGCTTCGGGCATATCTACAAGGCGTATGACACGGTCCTCGGGCATCGGCGCGCCCTCAAAGAAGCCTTCTTTCGCGACCAGCTCACCCAGCATCAGTTCCGCCTCGAAGCCGAGTTCGTCCTCAACGCGCGGCACCCGAATCTCGTGCGCGGCTATGCGGTCTTCGAAGAGATGGGGCGTTTCTATCTCGTCATGGACTACGTGGACGGCCACACGGTCGAGGAGTTGACGATTTCCCACATCCGCGCGACAGGGCGCGTGCTGCCGGAGACGCAGATCCTCGACTGGATCATCCCCATCTGTGACGCCCTCCACGCCCTCCACGACCAGCCGCGGCCCATCATCCACCGCGACGTGAAGCCCGCCAACATCAAGCTCACCAAGGGTGGCGCGCCCGTCCTCATCGACCTCGGACTCGCCAAACTGTACGTGCAGGGGACCAACACCATCGGCGCGGCGCTGGCATTCACCCCCGGCTACGCCCCGCCCGAACAGTATCAGGCCGCTGGGGCAACGGATCAGCGCACTGACGTCTACGGCCTGGGAGCGACGCTTTTTTATCTCCTGACGGGCTACCAGCCCACCGAGGCACCTGCGCGACTCACGGCTCAGGCGCTGCCTGCACCACGCTCGCTGAATCCGGCGCTCGACACGCGCAGCGAGGCAGCCATCTTGAAGGCGATGGCGCTGGACCCTAACGAACGCTACCAGAGCACGCTTGAGTTGATGGCCGACTTACAGCAGGCCCGCGCAGTGCTCTCCACGACGCCGGCGCCCTTTGTGGTCGCCGCTGTCTCTCGCCCCAGCGAGCGACTGATTCCCTGCGCACGGTGCGGAACCGGGAATCCGCGATCGGCGCGGTTTTGTATGCGATGCGGATCAGAGATGTCCGGAGCCGACACAGGCACACTCGCCGCGCTCAAAGTTGAGCCACAAGTGGGCGCTCAGCAGGCGGCCCTCCAGGTCGCCACCCTGGCTCCCGCCCCACCGGAGAAGGCCGCAAGGGCAGCATCTTCGGTCTGGGCCAGGGCCGGAGACGACGTCTCCAGGGCGCTCATCGCCCGCGGTACGACGCCCAACGAGGCATTGGCGTTTCTGGCGGCAGTGCTCTCGCTGGCGGCCTGTGCCCTGGCCCTGCTCGGCTTCTTTGCGGGGTGGATGATCGCTTTCGTCATCCCGGGGCTCGCGCTGGCGTGCTGGAGTTGGCGCCTTCAGACAGTGGAGACGCCTGACGACACGCGCCAGTTTACCTTCGCGGCGCTCCTCCTGAATCCCGGTGTGCTGGCGATCTGGCTAGTCGTGCCCGCGCTGGTGACACATCTGATAGGGCGCTGAGCTCCAACACGCCCCAGCCTCAGACGACGCGGCAGCCATCCGCCGTCAAGCGGACACGATCGGCGGCCTGCATGACGACCTCATGCAGCTCATCAATGTCGAACGGCTTGGCAACAACGGGCACACGAAGGCGGCGCAGCAGGCGGCGGGCCTCAATGTCTCGCACGTTTGGCGTGGCGGTGACCAGGACGAAAGCATGTTTCGTCGTAAGCGCATCATTCGCGGCGGCAGCCCTCAAGACATCAAGGCCGCTGCCACCGGGCATCACCATGTCGAGCAGGACTACTGTACATTCGTCGGTCGCCCGCAGGAGGTCAAGCGCGGCCTGGCCGTCGGCGGCCTCTGACACGTGATAGCCGGCGTCCTCAAACAGTAAGCGGAGCGAGTGGCGGATATCTTCGTCGTCATCGACGATACACACTTGAGGGAGTTCCTGCTGCGCGGACATGGGATAGGGCCTTCCTACATCGCTCGTGTGCTCGCAGAGCGCACACGCGGCCGGCGCCACCAGCCAAGGCGCACGGTTTTCCCTGAGTGTGCACCGCCATGCAGTATGGATTGACATAAGTGCCATGTGCCAGACGATAGGCAGAATGGGGGTACTGCGGTGGGTGACACGAGCGCGCGCAAGGCGCAACGGCCTCCGTCCTAGACGATGGCCATGCTGTATGAGAGCAGCACAAGGGCGAGGGCGCCGACGCGCACCGGACGCAATTTT
>CAYYCB010000135.1:0-5134 GCA_964469715.1 uncultured Ktedonobacterales bacterium
CGACTTCTCAGCAGATGCGTTGCCAATTTGTCGAAAGGAGGGCGTTGTCGCGAGAAAGACATGCGTACAGAGATGCCTGTGGCATTCGGCTCATACCAAGTCTTTAGGGGTCGCTGACCGGCCGCGCGGCGCTGGGGCAGGGCCGGTCGTGGCGCTCGCGCCGTAACTCGCGATGATATCCACGGATGCACACTATCCATACGTCCGGCAGCTTAAGAAAAGCTGAGGGAAGTTGAAGATGTGATACCGATTCCGCGTGGAACGGTGTCGCGTGTGGTCGCGGCCCTGAAGGCGTCAGCGCAGGATATGCTGGTGCGGGGCATGTCTCGTGGTCGCGGCGCTAAAAAGGCGCCGGCGCAGGGCGCGAGGCGGGCTGAGGGCCCTCACGATAGACCCACAATCCAGATGAAATCGGTATTATGCGGGTTGGCGACTCACGAGGCGCAGCGAGACGGTCTGGAGGGCGATGGCGGCGGCGATGGCACAGGCGAAGGCGATCAGGAGTCCGGCCGGCTGCAGGAGCAGGGCGACGACGAGGAAGAAGGCGGTGAAGCCGAAGAGGCCGAGCAGGACGCCGCGCAGCACGAGGATGGCGGAGGGTGCGCCCTGGAAGTGATGCGCGAAGGCGGCGAGGATGGTGGTGAAGAGGGGAAATGGGGCGAGTAGGCCGCTGACCTGGGGGCCGAGGACCGGGGCGAGCGAGGTGAGCGCGACGACGAAGGCGGTGGCGATGACGATGCGCGCGGGTAGGTCCCAGCGCGGCGTGGTCGTGTCGCGCCGCTTGAGGGGTGGTCGCGGCAGGAGGGTCAGGGCGAGGATGAGCGTGAGAGTGAGTCCTATGATGAGGGCTGGCAGCGGAAGGATGACCTCTCGGAGAGCGGCGGTGGCGGCGGCGAAGGCGAGCGTGGCGGTGAGGATGGCGACGGGCCAGGGCGCGCGCAGGGCGACCCAGGCGTAGACTACACAGTAGAGGGCGCCGGAGGCTGTGCCGGCCAGGATGCCGGGGATGGTCGCGGAGGCGAACGCCACGCCGTGGTCCAGGGCGATGAAGAGCACGATTGGACCTGAGGTGAGGGGCAGGCCGACGAGCGAACCGCTGACGGCGGGTCCCCAGCGGCGGCCGGCAAGACTGGCGGCGCCGACGAGCGCGGGAGTGAGGATGAGCTTGAGGAGTAAGGTATTCATGTAGCGGGCATTTGACCTGGGGCAGATGGATGATACCGATTCCGGGTGGGAAGGTGTCGCGTGCGGTCGCGGTCCTGAAGGGGCCGGCGCAGGGCGCGAGGCGGGCTGAAGCCCTCACGACACATCAACACCCCAGGAGAAAGCGGTTTGAGGTAGGAGAGCGCGGAAGTTGAGGATGCCGAGAGGAGCGGATTGGGCGCGAACGGGCAGATTGTAGCATACGGGCGAGCCGAGGGGAACCGGAGAGGGTAGAGAATTGGCGAGTGATACGGGATATTGGGATGTGGTGTGAAGGGGCGCCGGGGCACGGGGCGGAGGTGATTGGGTGGGTCGCGGATGTTCGGCGGAGTGATGGAGTCGTCCGTGTGCGGCGGGTGCGCGGGCGAGCATCATGGCTCCCTTCCCTTGTCGCCGATTGCCAGTGCCGTGCGAGCGGGCGGGACAGGTCCCGCCCCTACACGTTGAGAATGCCTCCACGTTACGGCCAGGTCGTCTCGGTGACGGGCGTGACGATGACCTCCTGCAATGCTGAGTCGGGCGGAAGCTGCGCGGCGAAGACGATGACTGAGGCGACGTTGGCCGGATCCTGTAGGTTGTCCTGATCGGGCATTGGGATGCCTTGCTCCGCGAAACGGTCGAAGAAGTGGGTGCGCATGCCGCCGGGGATGACTGTCGTGACGCGGATGCCGTGTGGCCGGCCCTCGACGCCGAGGCCGCGACTGAAGCCGACGAGGCCCCACTTGGAGGCGTGATAAGCGGCGGCGTTGGCCCAGGCGCGGGTGGCGCCGGTGCTGGCGATGTTGAAGATGTGGCCGGTCCCCTGCTCCTTCATCAAGGGCAGGGCGGCCTTGGAGACGAGGAAGGGGCCGCGCAGGTTGACGCCGATGACCTGATCCCATTGGGCGACGGTCATCTCCTCGACGGAGAGCGTGTGGTCTATGGCGGCGCAGTTGACGACGACGTCCAGCCGGCCGAAGCGGTTGGCGACGTCTTCTATGAGCGCGGAGACGGAGCCGGCGTCGCTGACGTCGCAGTCGAGCGGCACAGCCGTCAAGTCTTGCTGCGCAAGGTCGTTGGCAACGCGCTCGGCGTTCTGGCGGTTGAGATCCACGCAGATGACGGATGCGCCGGCCTGGGCGAAGGCGCGTGCGGTGGCCTCACCCAGGCCGCTGCCAGCCCCGGTGACGAGGACGATCTTCTCTTTGAGCGTCTGATCTGGCATGGGTGCGGGGTCCTTTCTCGATGAGGCAACGTGATCGCGCTCACGCCTGTACTGCTGGCCGTTTGCGGGAGATTCGCGGAGTGCACCTCCGGGTGACGGGAGCGGCGACGTTGGCCACCGGCTCGGGGTCGTACGCCGCCACGAGCTAGGCGATGAGCGAGGTGGCGTTCTGCTGGCGGTCCTCGATCATGGTGGGCAGGCCGAGATGATAGGCGCCGCTGGAGCTGAGGACGCAGCCGCCGTATTTACGCGATGAGCGGGAAACGCGGACGGCCTCTTTGCCAGCATGGACGGTCGATAGGCGCACGATGCGAGCCAGGCTTCTGCCCGTCGTGCCCGGACCGATCAGCCGGAATCCGCGTGATACGGAATCCGCGTTTGCGCGTGTCGTTCCGGGGCGCTATGGGTTGAAGCCTGGCGGGTATTCCCGACGCGGCCGCGCGGCCACTCGACGACCGCCGAAGCGGAATCCGTATGATACCGCATGATACGTCGTTCGACTGGGGTGTGATGGGGTGTCCCTAGGCGGCAGGCTGGCGGTATTCGTCGCCGACGTCGCCGATGACCTCCATGAGATCGTTGCCCTGGCGGCTCGCCGCGTCTAGCTCGGCGCGATCGTCGTCGGTCAGGCGCAGCGAGAAGACCTTGAGTGTGGAGGCGATATGCTGGCGCACGCCGAGGCGGGCTCCCAGGATGACACCCGCCACCTGCGGCCGGTCGAGGACGGCGCGGGTCGCGACGGCCGCCATGGGGACGCCGTGCCGATCCGCCACGGCCTTGGCGGCGTGGAGCAGTCCCTGGAAGGCGTCCCATCCGCCCCACGCGTCCACCATTTGCTTGTATTTGCGCAGACTGGCGGTGTCGAGGTCGGCGGGGCGCGGCTCCGGCTTCTCCAGATAGCGCTCGGTGAGGAGGCCGCCGAGCAGCGCGCCGTAGGCGAAGAGCCGGACGCCGCGCTGGCGGGCGAGGGCCTCCATGCGGGCGGCGGGCCTGCGGTCGAGCAGGGAATATTGCACCTGATTGGATACGACGTGGATGCCGGCGTCGAGGATGTGGCGCAGCCGCTCGGTGTCGAAGTTGGTCAGGCCGAGGTGGCGAATCTTGCCGGCGTCGCGCAGGTCGGAGAGGTGGCCAAGGGCGTCGAGATAGCCGGGGTCGGCGTAGTCCCACCAGTGGAACTGCAGCAGGTCAAGCGTCTCGACGCGCATGCGCCGCAGCGACGTATCTACCGCCTCCTCGACTCGCTGCCGCGTGATCGCGCCCGGTCGCGGCACCCATTTCGTGAACGCCTGGACCGCTGCCGCAGAGCCGGACGTCTCGGCGAGCGCACGGTGGAAGTCGCCGACGAGGTCTTCAGCGGGGCCGTAGTGGTCCGCGAGGTCCCAGGTGGTGAGGCCGGTTTCGTGGTATTCGAACATCATGCGCAGCGCGGCGCGCGGCTCGATGCGACCGTGAGCGCCCGACACCTGCCAGAGGCCGTTGAGCACGCGACAGATGCGCAGATCAGGGGTGAGGGGCAGGTAGGCTGAGTCGGGCAGGGTCATAGGTGCGTTCGCTCCGTTTCATCCACTGCGCCGGAGCGCAAGGGGTCTCCTCTGTGCGCGCGGCGGCCATCGGATGCTAATCTCATCGGCAGGGACGCGCAACCGGACCACCCGAAGTACCATTCAAGTGGGCTATGCCACACCACAGAGCGGAACAGTTGGCTGGGCGAGGTCAGCGCCGGGGAGCGCTCGACCCGCGAACCAGCAATTGCCCTTTCAAGATGACCTGGCGCGTGGGGCGCTGAGGATCGGCGATGCGCTGCAAGAGCAGTTCCGCCGCCGTCTGCCCGATCTCGTAGGTTGGCTGGGCAATGAGGGTGATGCCAGGTTGGACCAAAGAGGCCCAGGTGGTGTCGTCGAACGTCACCAGCGCCACCTGATCGGGGATCGTCAGCCCGCGCTCGCGAATCGCCCGCATGGCGCCTTCGGCGATCAGGCTGTTGCTGGTGAAGAGCGCGTCCGGCGGCTGTGGGGCACCGAGCAGCTCCAGCGCCGCCGCATAGCCCGCGTCTACCTTAGGAGCGACGTATCGCATCTCGCTCGCCTTTGGTGAGAGGTTGTGCGCCAGGAGTGCCTGTTCCATCCCTGCACGGCGCTCGCGTCCGGTGGTGCTCCGCTCGCCAAAGATTCCCGCGATGTGCCGGTAGCCGTTTTCGATGAGGTGGGTGGTCAGGCGCATGGCGGAGTCAACATTATCCAGTAGCACGGCGTCCACGTCCGCCTGGCTGATGGCGCGGTCCACTACGACGATGGGGACGTGCGCCGGCAACGAGCCGCTCTGCGTGGCGGTGTGGCGTGTCGGCGAGACGATGATGCCCGCGACGTTGGCGTCTTGCATAAGATCCAGATAGATCGCCTCTTTGTCCGGATCTTCGTCGGTATTGCAGAGGAAGATGCTGAATCCCTGCTCATAGGCTGTGTCTTCGACGGCACGGCTGATCGAGGTGAAGTAGGGATTGCGAATGTCGGAGACGATCAGGCCGAGTGTCGAGGTGCGCCGCGCACGAAGGCTGCGCGCGACGAGATTGGGCCGGTAGCCAAGGCGGTCCACGGCCGCCAGAACCCGTCCGCGCAGCTCGGGACGGACATGTGCTCCGTTGGAGAGCACCCGCGAGACCGTTGCCGTCGAAACCCCCGCGGCTTCGGCCACATCCTTTATACCAGGCACGTGACTGCCTCTCTC
>CAYYCB010000135.1:5234-8936 GCA_964469715.1 uncultured Ktedonobacterales bacterium
CCAACGCTGATGTTCGGGGGCGTCACGGGTCGACGTCACGGGCGTCGCGGTCGCGTCGGCCAGGGCCATCGCGACGATGCGCCCCTACTGCTACCGTTGTCCGTCGTCACCGTTCCCGGCAAAGGAAGGACGCACATGGCAAAGATCGTAGCGGTCACCTCCTGTCCCACCGGCATCGCGCACACCTTCATGGCAGCGGAAGGCGTGCAGCAGGGCGCCGAAGCTCTGGGCCACACCATCAAGGTGGAGACCCAGGGATCGGTCGGCGCGCAGAACACGCTGACCGAGGCGGAGATCGCCGCGGCTGACCTCGTCATCATCGCGGCGGACACCAAAGTGGACATGGGTCGCTTCGCCGGCAAGACGGTCTACGAGACCTCCACGAATGCGGCGATCAAGGACGGCAAGGCCGTCGTCACCGCCGCCCTCTCCTACGCGGCGGCGAATCCGGCCACCGCGACCAAGAGCGAAGGCGCTGCCAGGGGCGGCTACGTGGCTCAGGTGCAGGCGGCGAAAGCCGCGCAGAGCAAAGGACGGCGCGGACCCTACAAGCACCTGCTGACGGGCGTCTCCTACATGATCCCGTTCGTCGTCGCGGGCGGCATCCTGATCGCCCTCTCCTTCGCGCTTGGCGGCTATCGCGTCGTCTATGAGAACAACCCGACGCCGTCGTTTGCCTTCGCGCTCTTCACCATCGGCGCGAAGGGCGGCTTCGCGCTCTTTGTCCCCGTCCTGGCCGGCTACATCGCCTACTCCATCGCCGACCGCCCTGGCCTGGCGCCCGGCATGATCGGGGGCCTTCTGGCTGGCCTCACCGGCTCGGGATTCCTGGGCGGCATCATCGCCGGATTCCTCGCGGGCTACGCCGTCCTCTGGTTGAATCAGACGATCAAGCTTCCGCGCAGCTTCGCCGGCCTGATGCCCGTTCTGATCTTGCCGTTGCTCGGCACCGTGATCGTCGGTCTGCTGATGATTTATGTGGTGGGTTACCCGGTCTCTCAGGCTAACGCGGCGCTGGTTAGCTGGCTGAAGGGCCTGGGCACCGCCAACGGCGCGTTCCTCGGACTGCTGCTTGGCCTGATGATGGCCTTCGATATGGGCGGTCCGGTCAACAAAGCCGCCTATGTGTTCGCGACGGGCCTGCTCGCGAGCAACATCACGGCTCCGATGGCCGCAGTGATGGCCGCCGGCATGACGCCTCCGCTGGGCCTCGCGCTGGCGAGTCTGCTCTTCAAGAACCGCTTCTCCGAGGAGGAGCGCGAAGCCGGCAAGGCCGCGTGGGTGTTGGGCCTTTCCTTCATCACCGAGGGTGCGATTCCCTTCGCGGCTGAAGATCCGTTCCGCGTGATTCCCTCGATTATGGCCGGCTCGGCAGTCACCGGCGCGCTCTCGATGATCTTTGGCGCGCACCTGCATGTGCCACACGGCGGTGTCTGGGTCATGTTCCTCCCCAATGTCGTCGACAATCTGCCGCTCTACATGCTGTCGATCGTCATTGGGACGGCAGTGACGGCTGGCGCCCTCTACGTGCTCAAGCGTCCGATCCAGGCGGGTGCGGAATCCACCGAGGCCGTGGCAACCGCGGCGCCGGCGCGGGCGGTTCCCGCAGCCGGGTAGGGCGAGCACGCACCACCGCGCATCACAACGAATGTGTAGGAGTCGGGAGCGCTCGCGCATAGGGGCGCTCCCGACAGCGTCAAGGGGGACGAGCATGTTCGAGCTGCACGAGCGCCAGATTCGCCTCCGGGCCACGCCGGCCACGAAGGAGGAGGCCATCCGGCAGGTGGGCCAGTTGTTGGTGGATAGCGGCTGCATCGAGCCGGCGTATATCATCAGCATGCTCGGCCGGGAGAAGGTGGCGAACACCTATCTGGGGAATGGGATTGTCATTCCGCACGGTCTGCCGGAAGATCGCGGCTTGATCATGAATACCGGCATCGCGGTGCTGCAGGCCCCGATGGGCGTCACCTGGAACGCGGGTGAGACGGCGCATCTCGTCGTCGGCATCGCCGCCAAATCTGACGAGCACATACAGGTCTTGCGGCGGCTGACGCGCGTGCTGGCCGACGAAGCGCAGGTGGCGCGGCTCACGCAGACGACGGATGCGGGCGACATCATCGAAGCGCTGACTGGCGAGCGCCCCGCCGAGCCGCCCAGCGGCGCGGCACCCGCAGCCGACTACGCGCAATTTAAAGACGTGGTGGTGCGGAACAAGACCGGACTGCATGCTCGCCCGGCGGCCGTGTTCGTCGAAATGGCGAAGGGCTATCAGTCCGCGATTCGCGTGCGGCATGGGGAGCAGGTCGCGGACGGGAAGAGCCTGATCTCACTGCTCCAACTGGGGGCAGAGCCGGGCGCGACGATTCGCGTCTCGGCGGAGGGGGTGGATGCGGCCGAGGCCCTGGCCGCGCTCGACGCCGCCATCGCCGCCGGATTGGGCGATGAGCCGGAGGAGCAGGCGCCCGCGAGGAACGTATCCGAGGAGTGGGCGCCGCAATCCATCGGCGCGACGATCCAGGGCATCGCGGCCTCGGGCGGCCTGGCGATTGGGCCGGTGCGGCACCACAAGCAGCGAACCATCGTGGTTGAAGATTATCCCAGCGACCGGATGGCCGAGGGAGAGCGCTTCCAGCAGGCGCTCACGGCGGCGCAGGCGGCGCTCGACCGCGTCTATGAGGAAGTGAAAACGCGCCTGGGCTCCGGCAAGGCCGCTATCTTCCGCGTCCATGCCGAGCTACTCAACGACGCCGCCCTGGTTCGTCAGACCATCGGCCTCATCTACCAGGGGCACAGCGCCGCCTGGTCGTGGCAGCAGGTGATTGCCGAGCGGGTGCAGCAGCTCCAGAAGCTGGACGACCCACTGCTGGCCGGGCGAGCGGTGGATCTGAGCGATGTGGGGCAGCGCGTGCTGCGGCATCTGGTGGGGGTGCCCGACGAAGCGCCGGCCTCCGTTGGCGAGCCTGGCATCCTGGTGGCCGACGACCTGACGCCCTCCGACACCGCGGCGCTCGATACCGATACCGTGCTAGGCTTCTGTACGGCGAAGGGCGGCCCGACCTCACATACCGCGATCATCGCGCGCTCGCTGGGTATCCCCGCCGTGGTGGGCGCGGGGCCGGCGGTGCTGGAGATTCCCAGCGGGACGCCGGGGATTCTGGATGGCTTCAGCGGCAAGCTTTATTTGAAGCCGAGCGAAGCGGACATTCAAACGGCGCGGCAGCTTCAGCAGCGGGCGCAGCTCCAGCAGGACGCCGCGTATGCCAAGCGCTTTGAGCCGGCGGTGACCACCGACGGCCATCGGGTGGAGGTGGCGGCGAACATCAATCGCGCGGCTGATGCGGCCCAGGCGGTCGAGGCAGGCGCTGAGGGCGTGGGACTGATGCGCACGGAGTTTCTCTTCCTGGATCGGACGAGCGTGCCGACGGAGGACGAGCAGTTCGAGGCGTACCGCGACATGACGGTGGCGCTGGGCAATCGTCCCCTGATCATTCGCACGCTGGACATCGGCGGCGACAAAGAGGTGCCGTACCTGAATCTGCCCAAAGAAGACAACGCGTTCCTGGGCGTGCGCGGGATTCGCCTCTGCCTGGAACGGCCCGATCTCTTCCTCCCGCAGCTTCGCGCCATCTATCGCGCCGCCGCCTATGGGCCGATCAGCATCATGTTCCCGATGATCTCCACTCCGGAGGAGTTCGCGCGGGC
>CAYYCB010000136.1:0-3152 GCA_964469715.1 uncultured Ktedonobacterales bacterium
ATTTGCTCCGAAACGGGTAGCACCTCTCGCTGGACGAAGGTGGCCGCGGCCTCCTGCATCATGCGCTGTTCGTCGTCGAACTTCTCTGGCGTGAGGAACTGTTCCTCCGTCACGGGCAAGGTGAGGAACGCCGCACCTTTCTCAAGCTTCGCGCTAGTCGCCATGTCTGGTTGCCCTCCGGGTCTGAACGCCATCTGAATCGCACGCGCTACGATGGAATATTCGAAGTCTTTGAATCGGCGCCTGACGTCAATTGCGCGGCGCCGGAACTGCCGTGCTGGGCAATGTACTCGTCGCGGAGCGCGCGGCGGAGCACCTTGCCGACCAGCGTCTTGGGGAGATCATCGCGGAATTCGTATTGCTTGGGGACTTTGTACGGGGCGAGACGCTCCTTCATGAAGGCGTCCAACTCCGCCTCAGTCAACCGTTCGCCAGGCTTGACGACCACGTAAGCGCGGACAGTCTCGCCACGGTACTCATCCGGCACGCCTACGGCCGCCGCCTCCAGCACCTTTGGATGCTGATACAGCACTTCGTCAACGTCGCGCGGGAAGATCTTGAGGCCGCCGGCGATGATGATGTCTTTGGCACGATCCACGACCGAGAAATAGCCATCCTCGCTGCAGACGCCAATATCGCCGGTGCGGAGCCATCCATCGCGCAACACTTCGGCGGTTTCGTCGGGGCGCTGCCAATAGCCGGCCATCACCTGGGGTCCACGAACGCAGATCTCGCCCTGCTGCCCTGGGGGAAGGAACTCCATGGTGTCCCAATTGACGATAGCGGCCTCGGTGCCAGGCAAGGGCAATCCGATGGTGCCGATGCGCCGCTCACCGAAGACGGGATTGCAGTGCGTGACCGGAGACGCCTCAGTGAGGCCGTAGCCTTCGACCACTTTGGCTCCCGAGATTGCCTCAAAGCGGCGCTGCACCTCGGCGGGTAGCGGTGCCGAGCCACTGATACATACCTTGACGGAGCTCAGGTCGTGATGCTTGCGCTCCGCTTCGCGCGCCAGGGCGAGGTACATCGTCGGCACGCCGGGGAAGAGATCGGGCCGGTATTTTTCGATGGCGTGGAGTGTGTCTTTGACTGTGAAGCGCGGCAGGAGGACCATCATCGCACCATCGAGCATGGTGAGGTTCATGCCGACTGTGAGGCCATAGACGTGAAAAAACGGGGCGACGCAGAGTGAGACATGCTTGTAGTCGGGTGGCAGGTCGTTCCAGGCGAGCGCCTGCAGGGCGTTTGACAACAGATTACGGTGCGTGAGCATCGCGCCCTTGGAGACTCCCGTCGTGCCGCCGGTGTATTGCAGGACCGCAAGGTCGTCTGGGCTGGCCGGCTCAGGGAGCGGGAAAACCTCGTAACCCTGGCGACCATGCGACCGGCCGAGCAGATCCCGAAACTCGTGGACAGCAGCATCCGCCTGCAAAGATTGAGTCCCAGCAGGCAGCCTATCCCGGTTACCGCGCTCTCTTATGTGGTACAGCACTGACAATCCCGCCGGGAGATAGTCAGCCGGGCTCGTGACCACGACATGTTCGACGGGCACTTCGTCGCGCACCTCAGCGTAGACCGGCAAGGTCATATCGAGCGTGATGAGAATGCGCGCGCCGCAATCCACAAGCTGGTGGCGCAGCTCGGGGGCCGTGTAGAGCGGATTCGTAGGAACCACCACACCGCCGGCCTTGAGAACCGCATAGAACGCGATGGGGAATTGGGGTACATTTGGCAGGCAGACGGCGACGCGGTCGCCGCGGCGCACGCCGAGCCGTATGAGTGCACGCGCGAGGCGGTCTACGAGCGAGCCAAGCTGTACGTATGAGAGCTGCGTGCCGTAATACGTCACGGCCGTCGAGGCGCCATGGCGGCGGAGTGCCTCGTCAAGGATCCAGGTGAGCGGCTGTTCAGGGATGACCACGGCATGGGGCACGCCAGGAGAGTAGTGGGCAAGCCATGGCCAGTCACGCCGCGGCGAAACCGCCAGGACATGAGCATCGGCCTTTGCATCTGGTCCGGCCTCAAGATGATCCATGAGCGCACTCCCCATCGAGTGGTTCTACGCCGGTATCACTGGCAGCATTATACGTTCGACATTGTTGGGGCGCTGTGTTGCCAGCTAACCAAATTTGCGGTGTATACTTGACACCAGCTAACATTTGCCGGGCCTAAGGCGCCAAGCTGCGCTCCGCAGAGGGAGGGCTGATGAGTACGTCGGTCAATCCGCAAGATGGTGTGGCAAAGAGCACTGAAACAGTGTCTGAGCATTTCGGGTTGCTCGTGTCGGAGCTCAGGCAGCAGCGCGGGCTCTCACAGGGCCAGCTAGCGCATGCGGCCCGCCTCTCGCGCACCTATGTGTATCACCTCGAGACCGGACAACGCCGGGCGCCTTCTACACGGGTCGCGCGATCCATTCTGCGTGCCCTTGAGCTTCGCGGCGAGGACCGCCGGCGATACTCCACCGCTTTTCTGACTCTGACAGGCGAGCACCTGGAAGAAGACGCGGAAGGCGCGGACCTCCTGGATCAGCGGGAGCTTGCCGGGCTCCTCGTCCACAACACCGCTTTTCCCGCGCACAGCCTCGACCGGCTCTGGCAGGTTCCGGCGTGGAATGAGCCGGCGACGCGGCTCTTCGAGATCGACCCAGATACGCTCGCGACCCACAGCCATAACCTCTTGGCGGTGGTCTTCGACCCGGCCTACCGGTCACGCTTTCGTCCCTGGGAAACGCTTGCTCGGCGGCTGCTCACCGACTTCAAGTATCAGACCCGGAGCCTGACCTATCTGCCGGAGTATCGCGACCTGTGGCGCTCGCTGCGCCTGTTGCCGGATTTCCGCCGCATCGCCGATTCCTCCGACCCGGCTGCCGGCATCGCGCCGAGCTTCATCTTCCAGATGCGCCACTCACGACTCGGCCCGCTGACCTTGCGCACGACGGTGACGGTCTTCAGCGGCACGTCAGACTACTCCATCGTCACGTATGTGCCCGGCGACCAACTCACGCTCGCAACCTTCGCCGCCGAGGGGTGGCAGGCAGGAGACTCTATCGCGCCGTAGTAGGTCGTGCCTCACACCCCGCATACCGGCCAAGCGCCCCAACTGGCATCGCTTGTGCTTGCCGAGTACGCCGTGGAGGGCATATGCGAGGAAGA
>CAYYCB010000136.1:3252-8910 GCA_964469715.1 uncultured Ktedonobacterales bacterium
TCGCCGCCATTGCGGCTGGTGCCCCATGACCTCAGCAGCATTCACCCTCGTTGTAGCCTCGCTCGATCTGGCGGCGTCAGGCCCGTCGCTGGCTGTGGCCTTCGCCACAATCGCGGCTCTTGGCGTGGTGGTGTGGCACGCTCGGCGATTCCCTTACCAGGCACGCATAGGGCTGCGCAATGCAGCGCGGCGACGATTGCGGACAACGCTGATCGTGTCGGGCCTCATGCTGGCTACGATGTTCATCTCGACGGCGCTGACGCTGGATGACACCATCGTGCGAGCCGTGAAGGGTGTCGCGGTCTCCAGCCTGGGCCGAGTGGATGAAGACGTGGTGGGAGGCAGTGGCCCCTTGGGGTTCTTCTCTGAGGCCGTCGGGGCGAATGTAGTGACTGCCCTGACGGGCGATCCACAGGTCGCCGGCGTGGCTCCTGGCCTGGCTCTGCCCAATTTGCTGCTCGTGGACCAGTCAACTCGCCAGGTGCGAGGCGACGTGCTCGGTGTCGCCATTGATGACCGCCAGGCAGGGCCGCTTGGGCGCTTGACCATTGCGGGGAGCAGGCAGCCCGCCGCCCTCAGCGCACTTGGCGCAACGGACGTGTATCTCAACCAGCCAGCCGCGAAACTGCTCGGAGCGCATGCGGGCGATACCGTCCTCATCTATTCCAGCGCATGGCCAAATCGCAGGGTGGAAGTTCACGTGCTCGCGGTCGTCACCGGTGGTCCCCTGGGAGATCACCCTTCGGCGCTGCTATCCCTGCCGGCGGCGCAGGCGACCTTGAGCGCAGAGGGTGAGATCAATCGCGTATTCATCGCCAACACGGGCGACGGCCTATCCGGTGTTGGGTATAGCCACGACATCGCCACCAGAACGGCACGCGCCCTTCCCAAGCAATTTCACGTCTCTGAGGTAAAACGCCAAGGCGTGGACTACGCCGTTCAAGCCCAGGACATATTCGGGCGCATTCTCACGCTCTACACGCTTTTCGCGCTCGCGATTGGCCTGCTCCTCATCTTCCTCATCTTCGCGCTTCTGGCCTCGGAACGCCGCACCGAGCTCGGCATCGCCCGCGCCGTGGGGCTGCACCGTGCCGATATTCTTTGGATGCTGCTCTTCGAGGGGGCGGCATACGACCTCATGGCCTCAGGTCCAGGTCTCGTCGCGGGGCTGGGACTCGGCGTCGGCATTATCCTGGCCGTTGCTCCCACGGTCACGCAGCTTGGCCTGCCGCTCCAGGTCTCTGTTGAGCCCCAGAGCATCATTCTGGCTGTGGGACTGGGCATCCTGTTCACGCTCGCGACCGTCATCGTAGCGGTGAGCACCGTCACACGCATCACCGTGGCGGCGGCGCTGCGCAATCTGCCTGAACCGCCTCCGCCGGCTCCTCCGTTCTGGCGTATCGCGACGCGGGCCGTCGAGGCATTCAGACAACCGGGCAATATCAAATCCATCGCTGCGAGCTGGGGAGCCCTCGCCTACGCGCTCGTGGTACGCGGCCCGCTGCCGTTAGCTGCCGGTATTCTCCTCCTTCACGCCGGCGGCCAGGACGCGGACGCCGTACTCACCTCCGCAGCCGTGTCGCTCTGCCTCACGGGCGCGCTCTTGTGGCTTCGAGCGTGTGCGGTCGCGCTGGAGACCGGGGCCTTACGCCTGCTGAACGTCAGAGAAGCACAGTCACGGCTCATCTCGTTCGTGGGGCGCATCGACCGCGCTTTCTCGCTGCTCCTGGGGCTCGGCCTCGCGCTGTACTGGTCGCTTCCCTTCGACGTCCTGAGGCGAATTGGTCTTGACCGCCAGGGCGGTGGTGTAGAAGTGTTTTTCGCCGCAGGCGTGATGATGGTTTTCGGCGTGGTTCTCGCGCTTGGGACGAATCTGGACGCGGCACTCGTGCCATTCCAGTGGCTCGCGCGGCGTCTGGAGCGGACGCGGCGGGTTGTCTATGTTGCGCTCGTTTATCCCGCGCAGCAACGGCTGCGTACGGGCATCAGCTTGAGCATGTTTTCGCTCGTCTGCTTCACAATGATCGTGATGGCGTGCATCGCGGCCTCGGCCACGGATCGGTACGCTAATCTGGATGCGCAGTCTGGCGGCTACGACATCGTCGGTCAGCCTCTATTTCGGAATATCGGCGGCGCGGAGGCGGTGGCGCGACTGGTCAGGCAGAGTGCGCCGGATGCCAGCCGAGATATCGCCGCCATTGGCGCGGCCATGCCGCTACCGCTCATCATGATTCAGCCAGAGGCGAAGGAGGCGCGCTGGGGAGTGTATCCGGCCGCCGCGTTGAGCGGCGCGTTCTTGGATGGCTCAGGACTACCGCTTGCCGCCCGCTCGCCTGAGTTTGCGACCGACGCCGATGTGTGGCGTGCGCTTCGAGAGGAGCCAGGTACGGTAGTCGTCGATACAGGCGCATTGAGCGGCGACGACCTTTCAGCCCTTGGAATATCTCCTCCGGCCCCGGTCAGTGTCGAACATTTCGTCGCACCACCTATCGCATCCGGACTCCTGGGATTCGCAGCGCTCGAATCGCTCTCAGGCCGCACAGCGGCGGTCGAGGCACAGAACCGCATTCCACCGGACGTGCGCGCAATCGTGAGCAACCCAAAGCGCTTGCGAGCCTATACGCTCCAACTCCACGGCCTAGCCACAGGGGAGGGCTCCATCAAAGAGACGACCGTTTGGGCTGCCGACCCGCGCGGAGGCGCGCCCCTGGGCCTGCGTGTCATTGGGGTCATCTCTAACACGACAGGTGAGAACTATGGCGTTTTGGGCTCTGACACGACCTTTGCCCCACTGACGCACAATCAGGAGCCTTTCGCGGGGGAATACTACTTCTTCAAGCTGCACGCCGGGGCCGACCAAGCGGCCGATGGGAAGGCGATTGGATCGGCGCTGCTCGATTATGGGTTCCAAACGACGGTCATCCGAGACACGTTGCGCGACGTCAATGCTCCAGCCGTCTTCGCCAGCCGGGTCCTGATCGGTCTTGTCGGGTTCACCTTGCTCATCGGCATGGCCGCACTGGCGGTCACCGGCACACGCGCGGTCGTCGAACGGCGGCAGCAGATCGGCATGCTCCGTGCGCTGGGCTATCGAAGACACGACATCGCGCGACTTTTCGCGACCGAGGCGGTTCTAGTTGGAGGACTTGGGGCCGCAATTGGTCTTGGCCTCGGACTTATACTCTGCCGAAATATCTTTGCTGTGAGCTTCTTCGAGCAGAGCTCAAGCGGTATCGCGCTCGTGATACCGTGGCCGGTGTTGGGCGTGATTTGCGCGCTGGCGGCCGCGACGGCATTCATCGCGTCTATCATCCCCGCCGTGCAGGGAAGCCAGGTCGCTCCAGCTGAGGCGCTAAGATATGAATAATCGCATCGGTGGTGACGTTACTCCTCGAAATCCGAGCGTGGAGAGCGAGACGCTGGTCGTGGAGGCACGGGGCGTCTGTAAGACCTACCGCACCCACGGCATTGAGGTCCATGCGCTCTCCGATTTCGACCTGGCGGTTTCGCGAGGAGAAGTGCTCGCGATCATGGGGCCGAGCGGCAGCGGAAAGACCACTGTCCTGAACTGTCTCGCGGGACTCGACACGATTGACTGCGGGTCTGTTATCATCCGAGGCCGCGATCTGGCCCGGCTGGGTGATGCCGAGCGCACCGACCTGCGGGCACGTACTATGGGCTTCATCTTTCAGAGTTTCAATCTGCTGCCCGTGCTCAGCGCGGTTGAGAACGTCGAGCTGCCGTTGCTGGTGCTTGGCGTCAAGCCGCGAATGGCCCGCGAACGCGCGCGCGAGCTGCTCGCCCAAGTGGGACTGACCAAGCGCGAGCGGCATCGTCCTGCGGAGCTTTCCGGTGGGCAGCGGCAGCGCGTCGCCATCGCGCGGGCGCTGGTGACCCAACCTGAGATCGTCTGGGCTGACGAGCCTACAGGGAATCTGGACAGCGAGGCCGCGAACGACGTCATGGATTTGCTGGGAGAGCTCAACCGCACGCTCAATCAGACGTTGGTGATCGTGACGCACGCTCCTGACATTGGCGCCCGCGCAGACAGGATCATTCGGATGCGCGACGGGAGAATCGTGGACGAGGAACGGCGTCACACCCTGCCATAGCCTCCCACAATCTCCTCGCAGATCGGGCGAGGACAGGGCACATTTGTGCCGCGGCAATCACATGCCGTAGTCTCTCAATATCTGCGGAGCAGGACGATTCTCGCTGTGCGCTTCGCCCGCATCGAGGTCGAGGCACACAGGTGACGTTCAGAGAGGCGGGCAACATGGGCGAAATCGCGGGTCAGAGAGGCGACTCACGCCGGCCAGAAGCCAATCGCCTTATTGACGAGACGAGTCCCTATCTCCTTCAACACGCGCACAATCCGGTTGATTGGTTTCCGTGGGGAGCTGAGGCGTTCGAGCGTGCGCGCGCCGAAGACAGGCCAATTCTGCTCAGCGTCGGCTACGCGGCCTGCCATTGGTGTCACGTCATGGAGGCCGAGAGCTTCGAAAACGTGGAGACGGCGCGCCTGATGAATGAACACTTCGTCAGCGTGAAGGTGGATCGCGAGGAACGGCCGGACGTCGATGCCTTGTATATGGATGCCGTCCAGGCGCTCACGGGCAGCGGCGGCTGGCCGATGACAGTATTCCTGACGTCCGACGGCGCCCCGTTTTTTGCCGGTACGTATTTCCCCCCGCGCGACCGATACGGGATGCCAGGATTTCCGCGTGTCTTGCGGAGCGTTGCCGAGTGGTGGCAGACGCGCCGTGAGGATGTCGAGCGGCAGGCCGACGAGTTCCGCCGATTCTACCGCGGACAGAGCGCACGTCCATTGCAGGTTTCGGAGGGCGTGAGCGCGCCGAGCGAAGCAATCTCCTCTGCGCTGCTCGACGAGGCCGCGGAGCGCCTAACCGGACAGATGGACGCCATCAATGGAGGCTTCGGTGGCGCGCCGAAGTTCCCTCACCCTATGGCACTGGACTTCTTGCTACGTGTCGAACAGCGACGCACACGGGGACGTGCTCCCGGCACATCAGACGGAGCGCCGTCGCAGCTCATGGGGTTCGTCGGACGCAGCCTCGACAAGATGGCAGCAGGCGGGATATACGACCAGCTCGGAGGAGGCTTTCACCGCTATTCCACGGACGCGCGCTGGTTGGTGCCACACTTCGAGAAGATGCTGTACGACAATGCCCTGTTGGCGCCTGTCTATCTGCACGCCTGGCAGCTCACCGGAGAGACGCGCTATAGGCATATCTGCGAGCAGACGCTCGATTACGTGCTGCGGGAGATGACAAGCGAGGAGGGCGCGTTCCATTCGACGCAGGACGCCGACAGCGAAGGCCAGGAGGGCAAGTTCTATGTTTGGAACGCTGAGGAGATCAGCAGCCTGTTGAGCGGCGATGTGCTGCGCGTAGCCGAGGCTGTGTGGGGGGTGTCGCCGAAGGGGAACTTCGAAGGACACACCATCCTTTCTGTGACGCGCACGTACGCAGAGGTGGCGCGAGAGATCGGCATCAGCACGGACGAAGCAGAGCAGCGCCTTGAGTCTGCGCGACAGACCCTCCTTCGCGCACGCGAGCGCCGAGTACGTCCTGCAAAGGACGACAAAGTTCTCACCTCATGGAATGGGCTGATGCTGCGCGCAGTGGCCGAGGCGGG
>CAYYCB010000137.1:0-8855 GCA_964469715.1 uncultured Ktedonobacterales bacterium
GGGCAGCTCCCGCGGATGGGGTGCGCCGGTTTTGCCATATTTGCCGGTTTTCCGGCAACATGTAGGCACCCTTGAAGCAAGCCGGCAAGAGCACGCCTCGTGGGGCCATAAATCAACTCGCTCTCGGTTGTTGTCGATTCCTGTGGTGCCGTGCCCGAAATTTCCCGGAACGGGCGGGCAACCTGTAACGACCGGGGACCACTTACCCTGACAAACTCAGGGAAGTGCTGTCGGGCGGTGGGCAGGTCAAATCCCAACGACCTGGCGATGTACCGAACTGTCCCTGGTCGCCCGAGCTTGGAACCGCGTTGGAACCATTCGGGAACCGCGGTTGGAACCGCACCGATGTACCCTTACTCCAGTGGTGCAAGGTGGTGTGTCCTCACCACGTAGTCGGTCAGCCGGGGCACACGGCGAGAGCAGTGAGGGGGCAGCATGTCGGTCGTGCTGGAGCATGTCACCAAGCGCTACGACGGCTATCCCGTGGTGAACGACGTCTCGCTGGAGATCGCCGACGGCGAACTCTTCGTCCTGCTGGGACCGAGCGGCAGCGGCAAGAGCACTATTCTGCGCATGATCGCCGGGCTCACCGGGGTCGAGACCGGCCGTATGCTGCTGCACGGGCGGGACTTGACGCGCGTGCCGCCGCGCTTGCGCGGCATCGGTTTCGTCTTCCAGCAGTACGCGCTCTTCCAGCACATGACAGTCGCTGAGAACGTCGAGTTCGGGCTGCGCGTCCGTCGAATAGGGGCGGTCGAGCGCCGCCGCCGCCGCGAGGAGCTGTTGGATCTCGTCGGGCTGGCCGGCCTGGGCGACCGACGGCCGCGGCAACTCTCGGGCGGGCAGCAGCAGCGGGTGGCGCTGGCGCGCGCCCTGGCGCCGCGGCCGACGGTGCTCCTGCTCGACGAGCCTTTCAGCGCGCTCGACGCGAAGCTGCGCGTGGACATGCGCAAAAGCCTCCGGCAGATCCATCGCGAGTTGCACGTCACCGCCATCTTTGTCACGCACGACCAGGAAGAGGCCTTCGAGCTCGGGGACCGGCTCGGCGTCATGAATGCGGGACGTCTGCTGGAGGTCGGGCCGCCCGATGAGCTTTATCTGCGCCCGCAGACGGAGTTCGCCGCGACCTTTCTGGGCTCGGCCAATCTGCTGCTCGGCGAGGTCAACGACCACGGCATCCAGGTGGGCCCGCTGCATTTCGCGCTGCACACGCAGACACGCCAGCCCGAGGACGTGCGCCGGGTGCAGGTGCTCTTCCGGCCGGAGGACGTGAGCCTCGCCCCAACGCGGGAGGAGGTCGCTGGTACCCCGGTGGCTCTGGCCGAGGTCGAGCAGGCGGCATTCGCGGGCGCGCTGGAACGCCTCAGACTGCGCCTGCCCCGGCCGGAGGGGATCCGCTCCATCGAGCCGCCGGCGTCCTTCGGCAGCGACTTCCTACCGGTCGAAGCGGCACGGTCGCAGGACCAGGCCCTCCGCTTCCCCTTGCGCGCCGGCGACGCCGTCTGGGTGGGCATCCAGCGCATCCACGCGCTGGTCCACCCCGGCCTCGGACTGCTGCTCGTGACCGACGGCTCGCCCGGGGCGCAGGCTGCGCTCTGCCTGGGGGTCCAGCTCGCCCGGCTGGCGCACGCTCGGCTGACGGTGCTGGGCCTCGGCCTCGCCGACCGACGCCTGCACGAGTGCCTGCAGGAGGTGAAGGGCGCGCTGGCGAGCCTGCCGCAGTTCGAGGCGCGGCCGACCGCCGAGACGGATATGGTCGCCACGGTGCGGCGGGAGACAGAGCGTCAGCCGCAGGATCTCGTCGTGCTGAGCGCCGCGCAGCCCGAGCCGCAGCAGCTCGTCGAGCAAGTACTGCAGCGCGGCGACCATCACCTGCTGCTCGTGCCGCCCGCGGGCGCCCCCCTGCCCTCGAAGGTGCTCATCTGCGTGGCGGGCGGCGAGCAGAGCAAGGAGGATGTGCTCTTCGCCGGACGGCTCATCCGGCACATCGGCGCGAGGGCGGCACTCCTCTCGGTCATCTCAGCCGACGGCGATGAGCAGGTCGAGCGTGCGAGGGCAGAGCGCTTCCTGCAGGCGAGCGCGAGGGTGCTCGCCCAGCTCGGCATCCCGGCGCGCACCAGCATCCTTGCCGGGCGCCTGCGGGAGACCATCCAGATGGAGATGGCGAAAGGCGGCCACGATCTGCTGGTGCTCGGTGCGCCGCAACGCCCACTTGGATCGTCCCGCATTCGGCACTTTCTCAGCGACCGGGTTGGTTATCCGGTGTTGGTGGTGCGGTCGCCCTTCTCCGCGCCGGGCGCGACGCGCCCGGCGGCCGGCGATGGGCGCGCTGTGGAGGAGATGATCCCATGAAACGCACTCTCGTGTGCCTGTTGCTGCTGTGCGCCCTGGTGCCAGTCGCGGCCTGTGGCGCGCCCGCCGCAGCCACCAGCCAGTCCGTGACCCTGATCCTGGGCGCATACAGCGCGCCCGCCCCGGCGTACGCCGCGCTCATCCCGCAGTTTCAGGCACAATGGAAGCGCCAGCACGGGCAAACCGTGACGTTCCAGCAGTCCTACGCAGGGTCCGGCGCCCAGTCGCGGGCGATCATCAACGGCTTCCAGGCGGATGTCGCGGCCCTCTCGCTCGCCACCGATCTCGACGCCATCGCCGAGGCAGGGCTCATCACCCACGACTGGACCAACACGCCCACGAAGGGGATGGTTAGCGACTCGGTTGTCGCTTTCGCCGTGCGCAAGGGCAATCCCAAAGGCATCCACGACTGGGCGGACCTGGCGCAGCCCGGCATTCAGGTGCTGACCCCGAATCCGAAGACGAGCGGCGGCGCGCAGTGGAACATCCTGGCGCTCTACGGCGCCGCACTGCGGGGCGAGGTGCGCGGCGTGCCGCAGGGAGACCCAGCTGCGGCCAAGCGCTTTCTGATCGCCGTCCTCAAGAACGTGAAGGTGATGGACAAGGACGCGCAGACCAGCATCACCACCTTCAGCCAGGGTGTCGGCGACGTGGCGATCACCTACGAGAATCTCGTGCTGGCGGCCCAGCAGAAGGGCACGGGCTACGATCTGATGGTCCCGGCGTCCACGATCCTGGTGGAGAACCCCGTGGCCGTCGTGGACGCGTACGCGAAACGGCACGGCGCGCTGGCCGTGGCCCAGGCGTTCGTCGCCTTCCTCTCCACGCCGCAGGCACAGCGGATCTTTGCTCAGAACGGCTTCCGCCCGCTGGATCCGAGCGGGACGGCGACGCAGGCGAGCGGGGAATCTTTCCAGCCGGTCGCCGACCTCTGGACCATCGCCTACCTTGGCGGCTGGAAGACAGCCGTGCCCAACATCTTCGGCGCCGGCGGCGTCTACACACAGGCGATCGCCGCCTCACAAGGGCAGTGAGTCATGGCACCGGCAGCCCCCGCGGCCGGGGCGTATAGGCCGCCGCTGCCGTGGATGCGCTGGGGCTTGCGCACGGTGGCGCTGCTCTACCTCGGCGTCATGCTGGTCATACCGCTCGCCGTCATCGTGCGGGCCGGTCTTGCTGACGGGCCCGTCGAGCTCTGGCATGCGATCACCCAGCCGGTCGCGTGGCACGCGCTCACGCTCACTCTCTGGACCGCCGCAACCGCTGCGGGCATCAACGCCGCGATGGGCACGCTCACGGCGTATGTCCTCGTGCGCTATCGCTTCCCGGGCAGAACGCTGCTGAACGCCCTGGTGGACCTGCCGCTGGCGATCCCCACGCTGGTGACGGGCATCATGCTGGTCGTGCTCTACGGGCCGCAGCAGGCCATCGGCTCGTGGCTGCAGCGGACGCTGGGCGTGCAGATCATCTTCGCGCCGCCCAGCATCGTCCTGGCGCTGCTGTTCGTCACGTTCCCCTTCGTCGTGCGCAGCGTACAGCCCGTCCTGCAGGAGCTCGACCCGGAGCCCGAGGCCGCCGCCTTGACCCTTGGCGCGCGCGGCTGGACGACCTTCCGCCGCGTGACACTCCCCCATCTGGTGCTGCCGCTCGCCGGCGGGACATTGCTCAGCTTCGCGCGCGGCGTGGGGGAGTTCGGCGCGATCGTGATCGTGGCCGGCAACATCCCGTTCCAGACGCAGACGGCGGCAGTCTATGTCTACGGCGAGGTCGAGTCGACCGATCCGTTCGGGGCCGACGCGATGTCCGTGGCGCTGCTCGCCATCGCGTTCGTGCTGATTGTGCTCGTGGACGTGCTGCAGCACAGGAAGGCGGGGCGACGATGAGCGCCCTCACCCGTGCAGCCCTGACCGCGCCGGCCGCCGTACGCCGCGGCACATGGCCGCGCAGGTTCTTGCTCGGCGCCGTGCTCGCCTACGTGGCGCTGCTGCTGCTGGCGCCGGTCACCGCGCTGCTGGTGGGCGCCTTCTCGGCGGGCATCGACGGCATCGCCTCCACCTTCGGCGATCACGCCGCCCAAGCCGCCCTCGCCCTCAGCCTGCAGATCGCCCTCATCGCCACAGCCGTCAACGGGCTGTTCGGCACGATCGTCGCGTGGGCGCTGGTGCGCCATCGCTTCCCGGGCAGGCGGCTACTCATCGGGCTGATGGACCTGCCGTTCGCCCTGTCGCCCGTAGTCGCGGGCTACATGCTCATCGTGCTCTTCGGGCGGCTCAGCCCGCTGGCGCCGCTGGAGGATGCGCTCAACCTGCAGATCGTGTTCGCCGTGCCGGGCATGGTGCTCGCCACGATCTTCGTGACGCTGCCGTTCATGATAGGCGAGCTGATGCCGGTGATCGCCAGCCTCGACCGCGAACAGGAGCGGGCTGCGGCCACGCTTGGCTCCGGCCCCGCGCAGCGTCTGCGCCTGGTGATCCTGCCGGCCCTGCGTGGGGCCATCTTCTACGGCCTCGTCCTCACATTCGCCCGCGCCCTGGGCGAATTCGGCGCCGTGCTGGTCGTCGGCGGGGGCATCCAGGGCCAGACCGAGACAGCACCGCTCTACATCTTTCGCGCGCTGGACAGCCGCAACGACGCCGCGGCCTACAGCATGGCGCTGGCGCTCGGGCTCACCTCGCTGGCGCTGGCGCTCGGCATTGAGTGGTTTCGCCGACGCGAGCATCGCTAGCAGGCGCTTCCTCACTCCTCGCCCTTCATGCTGACTTGGGCGGAGCCATTGCATGTCGCTGGCGCTTCGCGGTCTGAAGCCCGCGGGTACTCCAGAGCGCAACCGCTCCGTGGAGCAGCGACATCCTAGCCCACTCCAAAAGCGCACGGAGTCCGCTCGGGATGCCGTGATGCGCGACGAGGCGGGTGTACGCAGTACGCCCTACTCCCTACGATTGCCGGCAGGACCACCACGCACCGAGACGGATGCGTTATCACCCCACACCCGCGCCGCCCGTCTCGTCCCGCTATGGGGGGGGTATTGTGCCCGTCGCGCATCTGGGCAGATTACTCACGGGCGGTCTTCCGCGCGGGTGCATCGCCGGGACATACTTGAGCATACCCCCGTGCGTTTGGTTCTGGCTCGGGCAAGCCGCTGCGCCGGAGAGTCGCCATCGGTATGCGCCATCGTCATCGCCCGCGAGGCGTGCGGCTGAGCACGCTGCTCGTGACCATCAACGTCGCGCTGTTGTTGCTCGCTGTGACGGGTGTCGCGCTGCTCGCCGCACAGCTATTGCAGCAGCTCGCGCACGAGCAGGCGCTGGCGCGCGTCTCGCAGGCGGGGCTGAGCGCGCGTCAGGCGACCGCACAGGCGGGAGAGGATCTGCGCACGGCGGCGCAGGTGCTGGCCGAGCGTCCGACGCTGCGCACCTACCTCGCTACGCACGACGGCGGCGCGCTGACCGCCTACCTCGGGCAGTATTGCGGGTCCAGCCACCTCGACGGATGTGCCATCATCGCAGGCGGGAGCGTGCTCGCGGAGGCGGGGATCCCGCTCTCGTGGGCCGCGCTGCGGGCGTCCGTGCCCCGCGACGACGCGCCCGTCCTGCTGGCGCAGGATGGCGGGCCGCTGCTCGTGGGCGGGTGGGCCACGGTGCCCCAACGGGCCGGCGCGGTGGTGATGGTTGCGGATGTGCTCGGCGACGCCTTCGCGCGCCAGATCAGCGGCGAGATCGCACTGCCGGTGGTCATCATGGATCGCCAGGACGCGCTGACTCGAACGTCCGGCGCGCGCCGTGCCCTCCTCGAGCGAGTGCTCACGACCGGTCAGCCGATGAGCGCCTACATGGCCGCGGAGGCCACCTACCTCGCGTTGCAGCCGCTGCGCGCCCCGTCCGGGGAGGTGGTTGGTATCGTGGAGACGACGCTGCCGGCTACCGCGACGATCGAATCGGTGCGGCGGCTCGTCCAGACGCTGCTGCTCCTGACGTTGGGCGTGGGCGCGTTGGCGGCGCTCATCAGCTTCGTGGTCGGGCGATTGCTCGGCCGGCCACTGCTGCGCCTCGCGGGCGCGGCGGCGCTCATGGGGCACGGCGATCTGTCCACGCCGGTCCCGCCAGAGGCGGGGACGGAGATCGGCATGCTGGCGACGACGCTGGAGGAGATGCGGCGGCAACTGCTCCGGCTGACGGAGCATCTGCGCGCGCAGCAGGCGGAGGCGCAGGCCATCCTGACTGGCATCGTCGAGGGCGTCTTCACCGTGGACCGCGGGCGGCGCATTCGCTACCTCAATCCCCAGGCGGCGGCGATGCTGGGCGTCGCGGCGGCCGATGCGATCGGGCGCTTCTGCGGGGACGTGCTCCGCCCGCGGCCCGATGCCATCGGGGTGCGCCCGTGCGAGGCGAACTGCCCGATCGTACATGCGCGTTTCCGCGGCGGTGCGTGCGCGGCGGAGCACCTGCTGCTGGCCGGCGGTGCGCGGCGCACAGTCATCCTCTCCAGTGCCGCGCCCGTCGCTGGCCAGCAGGTGCTGGTGCTGCGGGACGAGACCGAGGTGGAGGCGGCACGGCGACTGCGCGACGCCGTGCTGGCGAACGTCTCGCACGAGTTCAAGACGCCGCTCGCGGCGCAGCTCGCCTCCATCGAGCTGTTGCTCGATCAACTCCCCGGCCTGACGGTCGAGGAGATCGGCCGGCTCGTTCTCGCCCAGCAGCGCGGCGCGCTGCGTCTCACGCAGCTCATAGACAACCTGCTGGAGAGCGTGCGCATCGAGGCGGGCACCGATCGCCTGCGGCGGCAGTCGGTGGCGCTGGAGGCGGTGGTCGAGGAGGCGCTCGAGATGATGCGCCCTCTGCTCGTGCAGCGCGGGCAGGAGGTGCGGGTGGACCTGCCGCGCCCGCTGCCGGCGGTCACGGGCGACGCACCGCGGCTCACGCAGGTCTTCGTGAATCTGCTGGCCAACGCTCACAAGTTCGCGCCCGCCCGGTCCACCATCCGGATCGGGGGAGCGTGCGAGTCGGGCGCGGTCACCCTCTGGCTGGAGGATGCCGGGCCGGGACTCCCGCCCCAAGGGGCACAGTCACTCTTCGAGCGATTCGTGCGCGCTGCGGAGCAGGAGCCCGACCAGAGTGGCCTGGGGCTGGGACTGTGGATCGTGAAGTCTATCGTCGAGCGGCACGGGGGGATGGTCGAGGCGCAGCGCGCCAGCGCGGGGACCGGGACACGCATGTGCGTGACCCTGCCCGTGAGGGGAGATGCGGCATGAAGGTGTTGGTCGTGGACGACGATCTCGAACTGCTGGGGCTTGTGGGCTTCGCGCTGCGCTCGGACGGCTACGTGGTCGTCGAGGCGACGCACGGCGGGACCGCCCTGCAGGTCTTCCGGCAGGAGCGGCCCGATCTGGTGATCCTCGACATCAACCTACCGGGGTTGAACGGCTTCCAGGTGTGCCGCGCGCTGCGGAGTGAGGCGGCTACGCCGGTGTTGCTGCTCACGGTGCGCAACACCGAGGAGGACCAGGTCTACGGGCTCGACCAGGGGGCGGACGACTATCTGATCAAGCCGTTCAGCCCCCGCGCTCTTCTAGCGCGCGTCCGTGCCCTCCTGCGTCGCGCGCTTGCTGAAATGCCGACATCGCTCGTCGCGGGGGATCTGCGCCTGGTCTCGGAAGATCGGGCCGTACAGGTCGGCGACGGCCCAGCCCTCCACCTCACCGGACGCGAGTTCCGCCTGCTGCACTGCCTCATCGTCAACGTTGGCCACACCGTGCCGGCGGCGCGACTGACGGCCCACATTTGGGGCTCCCAGGACACCGGCGAGCGCCAACTGCTCAAGCAACTCGTGCATCGGGTGCGGCAGAAGATCGAGCGCGACCCGGCGGAGCCCCAGCACCTGCTAACAGTGCCCGGCGTGGGCTATCGCTTGCAGGTGGGGACGCTGCTGCGCGGCGCGAGGATTTCGGCCGTCCTGCACGGAGCGGTCACACGAGGAGACGCACCACACACCATGCCGAGCTGAATTGATACTGGTTTCGCCCACGTCCTTGTCGTTTGCGGATGCGTTACGGCCACCAGTGGAAGCACGTCGTGGAGCGGATCAGGTCGGGCCGAACCTGGAGCGCGATGCAGCGGGTCACCTGGGCGTCCTCCAAGGCCTCTATCGTGGCGAAGTGGCGCATGGCCAGCGTCGCGTCGGTCAGCGGCCGGAGATTCTCCGCCGCCTGCAGCTCCGGCGAGTAGGCCGGCAGGATCAACAGGCGCACGTGCTCCGGCACGCGCAGCCTGGCGCTGGCATGCCAGCCGGTCCGGTCCGGGACGAGCACGGCCTGCTTGCGCGGGCCCGCCCCGACGGAGCGGGCGAACGCCGCCAGCACGGCCTCGAAGAGCGGGATGCTGACCGAGGAGGCGAGGTGGAAGACCGTGCGGCTGGAGGCGAGGTGCACGAAGCCGATGAGGTAGCGTCAGGCACAGCGGCGCTGGACCGGCGCTATGCCTGACGCTACCCACGGAAGCACCAGACTG
>CAYYCB010000138.1:0-8786 GCA_964469715.1 uncultured Ktedonobacterales bacterium
GTGACGTTCTTCAGGCCGAGCGCGGCGAGGCTCGACTTGCCCTGGAGCAGCAGCAGCGCAATGATCGGCGCGAGACCGCCGGCGAACGGAGCGGCGAGCTGATAGCCGAGCGAAGCGCCACTATAGCGCGAGCGCGTGCCGAAGCGCTCGGCGATGAGGGCTGCCTGTGGGCCGTAGACCCACGCGTGGCAGAGCGCCAGCGAGAGGATGACGCCGAGTGTCACCGTGCTGGTCGTCTTCGTGTTGAGCAGACTGAAGTATGGGAACGCGAAGACCGCCATTATCACGCACCCGATCAGATACCAGAGGCGCCGCCCGATGCGGTCGGAGAGGTAGCCGAAAAGCGGGATGGTGGCAAGCTCGATGATGGCCGCCAACGTGATGGCGTTGAGGACGTCATTTTTCGGTATCTTCAGCGTGAGGGCGTAGGTGATGACGAACGTGGTGAAGAGGTAGAACGGAGCCTGCTCGACAAAACGGGCACCGGCGCTGAGCACGATCTCGACCCAGTTCTTTCGGAAGGCCTCGGCGACCGGAGACCGCGACTCCTTATTCTCCGCCTGGACCTGTCGGAAGAGCGGGGTCTCAAGAATGCGCAGCCGGATGAAGAGGCCGATCAGGATCAGGAGTGCGCTGACGAAGAACGGGATGCGCCAGCTGAACGTCAGGAAGTCAGACTGCGAGCTGAAAATCTTGACGATGAACGTCGAAAGGATCAGGCCGATGGGCACACCCATCTGCGGCCAGGATGCCCAGAAGCCGCGATTCCTGCGGTGACCGTATTCGAGCGCCAGGAGCACCGAGCCGCCCCACTCGCCGCCGACACCAAGGCCCTGGCAGAAACGCAGTACGGACAGGATGATAGGCGCCGTGACGCCGATGCTGTCGTAGCCAGGCATGAAGCCAACGAGCAGGGTCGAGATGCCCATGAGCAGCAGCGTCGCGACCAGGGTGGATTTGCGACCGATGCGGTCGCCCAGGTGCCCGAAGAAGGCGCCGCCGATGGGGCGGGCGATGAAGCCCACGAGGAACGTGAAGAACGAGAGGAGCGTGCCGACGAATTGATCGGATGCCGGGAAGAAGACCTTGGGGAAAACGAGCGTCGCCATCGTGCCGTAGAGGAAGAAGTCATACCACTCAATCGCCGTGCCGGTGGTCGAGGCGGCGATGACGGTCCCCATCCCCTTGGGGATCTCTCCGACGCCTTTGGCAGAGTACGCGGTGCCCAATGAACCCTCCAGTGCTGGATATGACGGCTGTACGATCTGGAAGAAGGCGCGACTGCCCTGGACCGATAAGCATTGGCCGAGGTCACCCGCGGATGATTACGCCGTGCGCTCCTGCTAGGGTCGGCCAGGCGCGTGCCTGGACCGTTTGAGCACCTCCTTTCGGTCATGAGATGATGTGATGGGAGCGCAAGGCAGAGTGCTTCCGGACAGCAAACGGGTATCCGCGATGAGCGGCGACACTGTGCCGCCGTCAAGAAGGGCATGCGCTTCGGGGAGCGCCGTAGCAACCACGAATGAAAGGAACCTGCCGGAGAAACGCCCAAAAGTTGTTAGCTAGTATGCACCACCTCAACAATTTACGCAATGCCCAGGTGACGAGGTCGTCATATTTGGTCGAGTTTCCTTTTTCGATGGCCGTTCACGGCGTAATCCGCTAGAATGTCGGGCGCGAGGACGGCCTTTGCCGCGGTAGATGCTGGCACTAAGCCCTAAGGCATTAGCGCAAGGGCGGGGGACTACAATGTCCCGTGCCGCGAGGCGCCGTGGCGAGGCGGCGACAGTGGATGGAAGGTGGGTCACGTGAGCGGCTCAATCGTCGAGGCAGTGTTCGCGCATGCTCAACTAGCACCTGAACGTCCAGCGCTGTTCTTCGAGAATCAAGCCTTCAGTTACGGACGACTGTACGGCGAGATCGAGCGATTCGCGCGTGCCCTCGGCGCATGGGGATTGCGGCGCGGAGATCGCGTCGCGCTCTTTCTCGAAAATAGCCCCACGTTCGTCGTCGCCTACCTCGGCACGCAGCTCGCGGGGGGTGTGGTGGTTCTGGTGAATACCCAGTACCGACAGGTCGAGCTGAGCCACATCCTGACCGATGCCGGTGTGCGCCTCTGTGTGACCAGCGCGGCGGGTGCGGACGAACTGGACCAGCTCGATCTGCCGGAGCTGAAGGCGCTCGTGATCGTAGGCGACATGGAAGCGCCACGAGAGGCGAGCGCCCACAAGCGCTTCGCGTTCGAAGACTTCATCAGGCGTCGCGCCCTGGACGCGGGATCACAACAGCCCCATCAGGACGCCGCCGTCGCCTCTCCCATACCTCTGGCGCTGCCCAGTCCGGACGAACCTGCCGTCATCGGCTACACCTCTGGCACGACCGGGCGCGCCAAGGGCGCCCTCCTACTGCATCGGAATCTGGTCGCCAACGTCGCGGCGATCACGACCGCATGGCGCTGGGCCGAGAGCGATCACCTGCTGCTCACGCTGCCGTTGTTCCATACCCACGGCCTGACGGTCGGCCTGCAAGGGACGCTCTACAGCGGCGCCCGGCTCACGCTGCGCCGTAAGTTTGACGCCGCCGACGTGCTCGCGACGCTGAAACGCGATCCCACGATCACCCTCTTCTTCGGCGTCCCGACGATGTATGCCCGGCTGCTCGCCGAAGCCAGACAGGCGGGAGTGCCGCCGCACCTTCCACGGCTCTTCGTCTCTGGCTCGGCGCCGCTGAGCGCGCAGCATTTCGCGGACTTCGAACAGGTCTTTGGCCAGCGCATTCTCGAACGCTATGGCATGACTGAAACGGGCATGAATCTGACCAATCCCCATGACGGCGAGAGGCGCGCGGGGACAGTGGGAACACCATTTCCGGGCCAGGAGGCGCGTGTGGTGGACCCGCAGACGCGGGAGTCGCTACCACCCGGCGAGATTGGCGAGATCGAGGTGCGCGGCCCGCACGTCTTCGCCGGCTACTGGAACCGACCTGAAGCCACCGAGGAAGCGTTTGACGGCGACGGCTGGTTCAAGACCGGCGATCTCGGCTGGATGAGCGACGACGGCTATTACACGATCACCGGGCGCGCCCGCGAGCTTATCATCAGCGGCGGCTACAACATCTATCCGCGCGAGATCGAGGACGTTCTGGCGTCTCACCCGGAGGTTGCGGAGGTGGCGGTCGTGGGGGCGCCGGATCCCGACCTTGGCGAGCAGGTGGTCGCCGTCATCGTGCCGCGGGCGGATGCGGCGCGCCCAAGCACGGAGGATCTCATCGCCTTCTGCCGGGAACGGCTCGCCAGCTACAAGAAGCCACGCCAGGTCATTTTCGCGGAGGCTTTGCCGCGCAACGCTCTGGGCAAGGTCCAGAAGCATTTGCTCGCCGCGCGGATAGCCTCACCCGCCTGATGCCGGGCCTGTTACTCGCCGCCATCAGGGTGATCTTGGCCCTATCGCATCGCGGGGCAATGGCCCTTGTTTCGCCGCCCTCGCCTGCGTACGATGAGGCGGTTATCCTCAGCGGTAGGCGGACGAAGGGAGCGTGTGGATATGGCAGCAGGCGTCTCGAACGGCGAGCATGATGGGCTGGTCGCGCCTTCCAGCCAGCGGCGTCTCATTCGCGGCGCGTGCCCGCACGACTGCCCCGACACCTGCGCCACGGTGACGGAGGTCGAGAACGGACGCGCGGTACGCTTCTATGCCGACGAGGACCATCCCGTCACGCAGGGTTGGCTCTGCGCCAAGGTTCGTCCCTATCTTGAGCGCGTCTACCACCCCGACCGGCTGCAGTACCCACTACGCCGCATCGGCCCCAAAGGCTCGGACCAATGGGAACGCATCTCGTGGGATGATGCCATCGGCGAGATCGCCTCGCGTTGGGGGCGCATCCTCGCCGAGGACGGCGGCGCGGCCATCCTGCCGTACTCTTACAGCGGGACGTTGGGTCTGTTGCAGCTCCGCGTCTGCAACGCGCGGCTGTGGAATCGCATGGGCGCGAGCGGATTGGAACGCTCGATCTGCGGCGCGGCGGCGGAACTTGCGGTGCAGTCTACCCT
The DNA here is from genome assembly GCA_964469715.1 of uncultured Ktedonobacterales bacterium. Taxonomy (GTDB): domain Bacteria; phylum Chloroflexota; class Ktedonobacteria; order Ktedonobacterales; family JADMIN01; genus CAWAWP01. Next base: position 4,049 of record CAYYCB010000138.1, read on the forward strand.
TGGCGCGCGGCTGGCGCCCGACCCCGCCGACGTACTTCACAGCCGCCTCATCATACTCTGGGGTCACAATCCCGCGAGCACCGGGCCGCACTTCATGCCGCTGCTGCGAGAGGCTCAGCGCCGCGGGGCCTACGTCGTCGTCATTGATCCGCGGCGCACGCTTACGGCACGCTCGGCGAACGAGCACATCCGGCCGCGCCCCGCGACGGACGGCGCCCTGGCCCTCGGGCTGATGCAGGTCCTTTTCCGCGAGGGGCTGCATGACGAGGCCTGGCTCACCACAAACACCTTGGGGTGGGAAGATCTGCGCGAGCGCGCGGCGCAGTTCCCGCCGGAGCGCGTGGCCGAGATTACCGGCGTGCCGGTGGAGACCATTGAGGCGCTGGCCCACCGCTATGGCACGACAAAGCCGGCGCTGCTCAAGTTCGCGGACGGTGTGCAGCGGCATGGCAACGGCGGCCAGACGGCGCGAGCGCTGGCATGTTTGCCGGCGTTGGTGGGGCAGATCGGCGTGCGTGGCGGCGGGCTTTTCTATAGCACGAGCGACTATGTGCGTTGGGATGAAGAGGCCGTGGGCCACACGAGCGCTTGCCCGCCGACGCCGCGCATAGTGAATATGAATCGCATCGGCGCGGCGCTCAACGGCGAGGTGCAGGGGCCGCCGATCCGCTCGCTCTATGTCTTCTGTGCCAATCCCGTCACCTCCGCGCCCAACGCCGGCCTCACCAGTCGCGGTCTCCAGCGCGAAGACCTTTTCACCGTCGTCCACGATCTCTTTCTGACCGACACGGCGCGCTACGCTGACATCATCCTGCCTGCGACGAGCCAACTCGAACAGGTCGATCTGCACAAGGCCTACGGGCACCGCAATCTGCAGTTCAATGCACCCGCTATCGTGCCGCTGGGCGAGGCAAAGAGCAACTGGGATGTCATGCGGCTGCTGGCGGCGGCGCTCGGCTATGATGAGCCGTGGTTGCGGCAGGACGGTGAGGAAGTATTGGCCGAGGTGCTTGAGGCAAGCCGCACGGCGAATCCCACGCTGGAGGATGTGACGCTGGAACGCCTTAAGGCCGAGGGGACCGTGCCGCTCACCATTCCGCCGGAACGCGACGTGCCCTTTGCGGACTTGCGTTTCTCTACGCCTTCCGGCAAGGTGGAGCTGCGCTGCGATGCGCTGGCCGCGCAGGGCGTCGATCCGCTGCCCGATTACGTGCCGCCGGCTGAATTCTCAGAAGGCAATCGCGACGGTAGGCTTGTGCTCATCTCTGGCGCGTCGCACCAGTTCGTCTCGTCGAGCCTGGCGAACGTGCCGTCCCTCGTGGAGAAGGCGGGGAGCCCATTCATCGAGATCAATCCCCAGGACGCCGAGGCGCGCGGCATCCGCGACGGCGCGGAGGTGATCGTGGAGAGCACGCGAGGCTGGTGCGGGCTGCGCGCGGTGGTGACGGATTCCGTGCCGCCGGGCGTGGCTGTCGCGCCGAAGGGCCGTTGGGCGCAACTTTCCTCTGACCACCGCAACATCAACTGGACCACCTCCGACGCGCTAGCAGACCTCGCCGGCCAGAGCACCTTCCACAGCAACCTCGTGTCTGTGCGACCGGCGCGCGAAGGAGAAGTAAGGGAAAGCATGCCTGCCGGTGTGGCCCATACGGTCGGCGCGGAGGAGCAATGACCGCGGAGCGAGAGGTTTACTACCGATTCCAGGTGGGACGATATTGTAGGCGGTCGCGGCCCTAAGGGGCCGTTCGCTGTGTAGCGCGCTCTTGAGCAATGCTGGCGACCATGACCTGAATAGCGTGCGCCGCGCCCTCAGTTGAAGTCGAGGGCGCGGCGCACAGGTGCGCTATAACGGGCGGCTATCAGGCCCAGCGGGCGAGACCCATCTCGTATGGCGCGGCGAGGCCGGGATGCGCCGGCACGACGCGGACACCGTAGACAAAGCTGCCGCTCGTATCGGGTGCGATGCGTATGCGATAGCGCAGTTGGCCGCCCTGGGCTCCTCCATCACGCTGCATCGGCAGAATACGTAGATCCTGGGCGACGCCGTCCACGTCGCGGGCGGCGACCACCTCAACGCGCAGATCCTCTGGCTTGAGGTGGTCGGCATTTACGAGCGCGGTTGCCTCGATGGGCTGGCCCACGGCAAGCGCTCCCTCGCGCGGCGCCTCCACCTGGATGGAAACCTGGCCCCATCGAGAGCGGACGGTGCGCTTCCAGTCGGCAAGCTCGCGGGCGAGTTTGTAGTCGGCGGCGTCCACCTTGGCGGCGCGAGCCATGGCTGGGACATACAGGTCGTTGGTGTAGTCCTTGACCATGCGGCGCATGCTGAACTGCGGCGCGCAGGTGCGGATGGCTTCCTTCATGACGGCGACCCAGTTGTGGGGCACACCGTCGTGGCCGCGGTCGTAGTAGAGCGGGACGATGTTCCGCTCAAGCAGCATGTAGAGGGATTCGGCATCGGCGTTGTCACGCGTTTCGTCGTCCAGGTAGTCGCGCGCCTCGCCAATGGCCCAGCCGTTCTTGCCGTTGTAGCCCTCGACCCACCAACCATCCAGGATGCTGCAATTGGGAAGACCGTTGAGCGCCGCCTTCTGGCCGCTCGTGCCGGAGGCCTCGTGCGGGCGGATGGGCGTGTTGAGCCAGACGTCGCAGCCGCTGACGAGGTGGCGTGCCATGTCCATGTCGTAGTCTTCGAGGAAGACGATCTTGCCAGCGAACTCTGGCCGGCGTGAATACTCATAGACCTGGCGGATGAAGTCCTGGCCGGGCTTGTCGGCAGGGTGGGCCTTGCCGGCAAAAACGATCTGCACCGGGCGCTCAGGATCGTTCAGCAGCTTTGCGAGGCGGGCCGAGTCCCGGAAGAGGAGCGTTGCACGCTTATAGGTGGCGAAGCGGCGCGCGAAGCCGAGGGTGAGCGCGTTGGGATCGAGCGCGTTGTTGGCTGATTCGAGCGCGGCGCCGGCCTCACCAATGCGGTGGCGCTGTCGGTAGAGTCGCTTGCGCGCGAAGGCGAGAAGATCGGCCTTCAACTCGCGATGGGCCGTCCAGATTTCGTCGTCGGGGATCTCCGCGACACGGTCCCAGTGTGCCGAGTCGTCGAGATGGTCATGCCAGTCCTCGCCGAAGTGGTGGGCATAGACCGAAGCCAGGCGTGGCGCGAGCCAGGTGGCGGTATGGACGCCGTTGGTGATGGAGCCGATGGGCACCTCGCTCGTCTCGACGTCGGGCCAGAGTCCGTGCCACATGGCGCGCGAAACTTCGCCATGTAGCGCCGAGACGCCGTTGTGGAAGGCGGAAAGGCGCAGCGCGAGCACGGTCATGCTGAAGCCGGCGCCCCAGCTCGTACCTTGAGCGGCTAACTCGTGGAAGGCGTTGCGGTCGAGCCGGAGCTGCGGCCAGAAGTCCGCGAAGTAGCGGTCGATGAGGTCGAAGTTGAAGACGTCGTTGCCGGCGGCGACGGGGGTATGGGTGGTGAAGATGCTGTTAGCCGAGGCGATCTCGCGGGCAACGTCAAAGGGGGCGTCGTGGCCGACGACGAGCTCGCGACAGCGCTCCAGCCCAAGGAAGGCGCTGTGGCCCTCATTCATGTGCCAGACCATCGGGTCGAGGCCGAGCGCGCGGATGGCACGGACGCCGCCGATCCCAAGCACGATCTCCTGCGCGATGCGCATCTCATGGTCGCCGCCGTAGAGGCGCGCGGAGAGCACCCGGTCGTTGGGACCGTTGGGCTCCACGTCGGTATCCATCAAGAACAGCGGGATGCGGCCAACCTGAATGCGCCAGACCTTGGCGTAGACTTTGCGGCCCGGCAGGTCCACGCTGATTACGACCTCGTTGCCCTGCTTATCGGTGGCGGGGGTGGCAGGCACCTCGGAGAAATGGAGCTTGTCGTAGAGGGCTTCCTGCTGGCCGTCGCGGTTGATGCGCTGGCGGAAGTAGCCCTGGGGGTAGAGGAAGCCGACGCCGACGAAGGGGAGGCCGAGGTCGCTGGCCTCTTTGCAGTGATCGCCGGAGAGGATGCCGAGACCGCCGGAGTAGATGGGCAGCGACTCATGCAGGCCGAACTCGGCGGAGAAGTAGGCGATGGTGGTGTTCTTCTGCTTGGGGTAGGTCCGAGCGAACCAGGTGTGCTCGGAGCGCATGTAGGCGTCGAAGGCGGCGAGCACCCGATCATAGTGGTCGAGGAAAGCGGAATCTTCGGCGAGGGCGTTGATGCGCTTCGGCGCGACCTCGGCGAGCACGCGCACGGCGTTGTGCTCGGTGCGCTGCCACAGCTCGGGGTCGATGGTTTGATAAAGGGCCTGCGCTTCGGAGGTCCAGGTCCACCAGAGGTTGTAGGCAAGCTCGTGGAGGCGACCGATCCGCGCTGGGATGGTGGGGAACACGGCCATGCGGCCGAGGACTTTCACGAAAGACTCCTTCAATGGATGCGAACATATGCAGTCCGCCGCACATTGTATCGCAGGGGCAGAACGGTGGGAGCCGTGGAGGACTGCGCGAGATGCATGCCACGAAGCGAAGGGATTTGCCGCCGAGACGGAAACCGCACGCATCACCGACGTCATGCCTGTGGCAGGTCGCGAGGGGTGGGGCGGCTATTGATGGATGGTCGTGAAGACGCTGGACCAGTCCCGCAGGATATGAGCATCGCTCAACGGCCAGTAGACAAGCGCGGCCTTGCCGATGATGTCCTTGACGGGGACCGGGCCCCAGTCGCGCGAGTCGGAGCTATCGCCGC
>CAYYCB010000139.1:0-8636 GCA_964469715.1 uncultured Ktedonobacterales bacterium
CGTCCAGGCGCTGACGGAGGGCGGTGGCGACGGCGGGGGTGACGATGCCGTCGAGGTCGCCGTGGAGGCGGGCCACCTCTTTGAGGAGGCTAGAGCTGATGAAGAGATGCGGCAGGGCGGTGATGATCATGACGGTCTCGATCTCGGGGGCGAGCTTGCGGTTCATGAGCGCCTGCTGAAACTCATACTCGAAGTCGGTGACGGCGCGGAGGCCGCGGACGATGGCCTGGGCGCCGACGCGACGCGCGAAATCTACGATGAGGCCCTCGAAGGGCGCAACGCGGACATTGGCGAGGCCGGCGTCGTGGATGGACTGCTCCCAGAGGGCGACGCGCTCCTCCGTGGTGAACATGAGGTTCTTGCTAGGCGTGGCGTAGACGGCGACGACGAGCTCATCCACGAGGTGGGCGGCGCGGGTGGCGATGTCCAGGTGGCCCTTGTGGACAGGGTCGAAGGAGCCGGGGTAGACGGCGATGCGGGCACGCGGGCCATGCTCGGATGGTTGGGGGGAGAGGCGATGTGCCTGCGAAGTCTCGTCCGGACGCCGCTGTCCGTCGTGCTGCACCGTGGTGTCTCCTTCCGGGGCGTTGTCTGGCTGTTGGTGGGGATTTTACCCGGATGCGGGCAGCATGTCCACCAGTTCAGGTTTGAGCGCGGGATTGGACCACGGGAGGCAAGGAGGGAAGGTGGTCCCGGTGGATGCCCCGCGTCGGCCAGGAGGTGTGCCATAGGCGCCGTCTGGCGTGGCGCTTGGCGGTGGTGAGGTGTGCGGCGCGGGGTCGTACGCTGGCGGAGTGTGAAAAGAAGGGCGCCCGCCTTCGTGATGAAAGCGGGCGCCGCGCCGGGTGGGCGAGATAGCGGTTAGAAGCGGATCTCGTCCACGACCGAGAGGTTGATGAAGAGGTCGCAGCTCTGCCGCAGGATCATGGCCGCCGAGTCGTCGAAGGCGGCCACTTCGACGCGGACGCCGTGGTCGGAGCAGTATTCGAGCAGCGGCAGGAAGTCGCTGTCGCCGCTGACCAGGACGACGGTGTCGATGGCCTTGGCGTCGACCATGCGGACGATGTCCATGCAGAGGTCGAGATCCATGTCGGCCTTCTTCGCGCCGCTGGCGAAGGTCTTGTAGTTCTTCGTCGTGATGCGGTAGCCGAGGCCCTTGACCGGCGAGAGGAAGGACTGATCGGCGTTGGGGTCCGGGTTGGTCGGCGCGTAGGCGTGGGCACGGATGAGCCGGCGATTGCTGCGTAGGAAGTCGAGCATGCGGCCAAAGTCAATCTGCATGCGCAGGTTGCGCGCGGAGTAGAGCAGGTTCGCGACGTCCACGAAGACACCCACGCGCTCGGTGGAGGGGAACGCGGGGAACTGGACCGTCATCGAGGGCGTGTGGGACTGCTGGCGCAGCTCGTTGAGCAGGCGATCCGTCTGCTGCTGGATGGAGTGCGAGACGAGCGAGGCGAGCTGGTTGGAGGACATGGGCGGAGTGTCCATGCCGCGCTCGGGGCGAGCGGTCCGGGGGTACGGCTCGCGCAGCGGCTGGGCCACGCCACGGGGTTGCGGGCCGAAGCCGCGGGCGAAACTCGGTTCGGGCGCGCTGAAGGGGCTGGTCGGGTTGCGGATGCCTTCTTGCGCGCTGGCCATATCCCATGTAGGCTGCGCCGGAGCACGGTCGCGGTCGCGCGCCGCGGGCCGGCCGTAGGGCGAATAGGGTTGCTCGGTGGGCGAGTATGGGTAATACGGCTCGAAGCCGTTGGGTGACTCGCGCTCGACACCCTGGCTAGCGACGGACGGAGCCGCGACATCCCACGCCGCCGCCGGGGCGCTGGATTCTTCCTCGACCTCATCCTGCGCCGCGCCATTGTGGGAGCTGCCACCGCGGCGGCGGCGGCGGCGGCGGCGACCGGAGGATTGGCCCTCGCCTTCGGCGGCTTCGTGGCCCGTCTCATCGCTGGCTTCAGCCTCGGCGGCCGTTTCGCTTTCGGTGGCGGCTTCGGGAGCCTTGCCGGCGCGCAGGCCGAGCGCGGCGATGAGGTCATCCACGGCGGCGCCGGTTTCATGGGGAGGCGTCTCGACAGGCTCGGCGCCGACCTCGGCATTGGCGGTGGAGCGGTCAACGTCCGCCGGCTCGACCTCGGCGAGGTTGGCCTGCCAGCGCGTCTCGTCGGATTCTTCGGTCGCTTCGGTCGCATCAGTCGGGACTTCCGACGGAGTGAGAGCGGGCGGCGTCAGGACGACACGCGCCTCAGACGCGGCGCTACTCAGGCGCTCCGGCCGCACGGTGGGGACGGCCGACGTCGTGGTGGAGCGCCGCTCGAAGCGGTAGCGGCGGGACGGCGGGGCCGCTGGCGTCTCGGCGGCGGGGGCAGCCGCCACCTCGGTCGTCACGGGAACGACACGCGGCTCGGCGGATTCCTCGGCGGTAGGCGCATCAGCCGTAGGCGCTTCAGTGGCGCTTTCGGCGGCGGGCGGGTCTTGCTGGGATCCAGCGGGCAGGACGAGTTGTGGCCCTGACTTGCGGTTGTCGCGTCCGCCGCGTCCGCGCGAGCGGTGGCCGCTCGAACGCCGCTGGCCTTCGGAGGGCTGTTGCGCCTGGGTGGGCACGGCCGCCTGTGCGGCGGCCTGGGGCTCAGGGGTGGCTGCTGGCGCGGCCGGCGTCGAGGCGCTGGCGGTGACGTCCTGATTCTGCTCAGGGGAGGGCGCCGCCTGGTTCTTCTGGCGGGTAGATGACCGGCGGCTGCGCGACGGTCGGGCCTTGCCCGGCTCGGCGGCGTTTTCCGGTGTGGTGTTCTGATCGATAGTTGTCTGACTCATACAATATCTCCCGTTGGCGGGAGCGCGGGCAGGGGGAGAGGCGGGGGTGGGGGAGGAGCGGCGAGGAAGGGGAGGAAGCCGAGAAGACCATCTCAGAGGAATCAGGTTATCGGTCTCTCGTGATGCCACGACGGGCGGCGCGCTGGACGCGATCACGCCGGGAACCGCCGGTTGGTATGCTTCCTCTCACTATCCTCTCTTCACGTAATTTGCTCCACCGCCACGTAGATCCCCACTCTCCCGTGTGCCGCTCCTTTCGGGGCGCGCTCTCGCGGGTTGTGGTATCGGTCGTCGCTGAATGTGTCTGGTCGTGGCCGCGACCGATTGTTGCGGGCGCTGGCGTCCTTAGCGGTTGGCCGGGCGCTCCGCGGAGATGCCTTCGGAGGCTGGGTGAGGGCGGCGCTCGGCGAGATTCGTGGTGAGACCAGCATGCGAGCGCGGGTGCCCCGGCGCGGGAACGCCGTGCGTCGGACGCGAGGCATCGGCACGCGCGGCATCGGTTCTGCTGGCCGGGGCGAAGGTCGCCTCGGACGGCTGCGCGTGCGCCAACATGCGCCAGACGACGACGATGCGCTGGATCGCCGTGTACGTGCTGGTCACCGCGAGAATGCCGACGGTCCAGAGGAGCAGCGACGCGCCGCCGAGCATGAGGCCGGCGGCGAGCAGCAGCACGCGCTCTGGGCGCGCCATCAACCCGCTCTTCAGACTAAGGCCCAATCCTTCGGCGCGAGCACGAGCATAGCTCACCATGAGCGAGCTCAGCGCGGCGACGTAAGAGAGGGCGATCAACAGCGTGCGCCCCTGGGATTCGCCAAGCGTCACCGCATACAGAATGACGCCAAGCAGAACGATTCCCTCGGAGTAGCGGTCGAGCGTCGAATCGAAGAACGCACCGAAGGTGGTCTTCTTATTCGACACGCGTGCCAGCGCGCCATCCACCATGTCGAACAGCCCGGCGAAGAGGAGCATGGCTCCTCCCCAGCGCAGATTGCCGCTGGCGATGATGGCGGCCGCGATGCCATTGAGCAGCAGGCCGAGGAGGGTGGCCATGTTCGGGGTCATGCCAAGCGCCGCGAGCGGACGGACGACCATCTCCGCGATTTGGCGCGCTCTCTGTTGGATGCGTGGCCCGAACATCGTTCTCCTCGATCCACACTCTGTCTATTGTACTATATCGTTTCTGTCGCGTCGGAAGCCGCTCGCCTCGCCCTTTTGGTTTGACAAGGCGGAGAGCCGCCCCTCCACGACCCCCGCCCCCCGGCCCTGCCAGAGACCGGCGCCTCTACATCGTGGCGGTATGCCGTCATTCGACCACCGACAGATTGGGCATACTCGCGGCCGGCAGGATGAACGTGCTGCGAGCGGCGCCAGCCGCCGACCGTTCGCGCACTTCGAGATAGTACTCCTCGACGCGCTTGCCGATGCTCTGCCAGCTAAAGTCGGAGGCCCGGATCGGCCCGGCGTCGGCCAGCCGGCGTCGCGCCGCTTCATCCCCAAGCAGATAGCAGACCGCCCAGGCTAGCTCCTCGTGGTTCTTCGGCGGGACAAGGAGGCCGTCTTGCTTGTCGCGAATGACGGTGCGGAAGCCGGGGATGTCGGATGCGACCACGGGGCGGCCAGCGGCGAGGGCTTCGAGCAGCACGATGCCCTGGCTCTCACCGCCGGTGTTGGGGGCGCAGTAGACGTGCGCGGAGGCGTACATCGCGGGCATATCTTCGGCGGGCACACGGCCGGTGAAGACGACGTCTTGCCAGCCGCGGCGGGCGACGAACGCCTCAAAGGCGGGACGCAGCTTGCCGTCGCCGGCGACGATGAAGCGCGTATTCGGGAAGTGACGCCGGATGAGCGGGATGGCCCGGATGAAGTATTTCGGGCCTTTGCGCTGCTCCATCCTGCCAAGATAGAGGATGTTGAGCTTACCGTCCGCGAATTGCGGTAGCGGGGCGGCGCCTGGGCGGAAGCGCTGCACGTCCACACCGTTCGGGATGATGCGATAGTCGGCGGGGAAGAAGCGCGAGACGAATTCGCGCGCCGGATCGGAGACGGCGATACGTCCATCTAAGCGGCGGATGTAGTGGCCGAGGAAGGCGCGCGCTGAGTAGTAGGCCCAATCACTGGTGGAGTAGATGGAGCGGCGGGCATAGGCGTGGAAGGTGCCGACGTAGAGCGATTGGGACGCGCCCTTGAGGTGGAGCATGGTGAGGGGCACGGAGGAGGCGAGCGGCTCGTGCAGGTGGAGCACGTCGAACCGCTCGCGCTCAAGCAGCGCGCGGATGCGTCCGCGGACGTCGGGCGCGAGCGCGATGCGCGCGACGGAACCGTTGACGTGTACCGGCGCGGCCCAGCCGAGGCGATACACGCCATACTCCACGCGCCGCGCCTTCTGACCGGTGGCAGGCGTGAGGATGCGCACGGTGTGGCCGCGCGAGCGCAGCTCGGCCGCGAGATGGGCGATATGGTCCTGCACGCCGCCGGGATAGCTCCAGTCGTACGGCGAGACGAGTCCGATCTTCACGCGCTCCGCCCGGGGCTGTGCCCTGTATTCAAGGTCCCTCCACGAGAGGACGGACGAGAGATTGTCAGGAATGAGACCGTCAGAGATGCGCCGCCGGCTAGGCCGTGCGGACGCGGCGCTGCGCCTGGACCCGCTCGTGGGTGGAGGATGTGCCGTAGCGCATGTAGTGCGAGACCCAGGTGACGTATTCGCGCGGCCGCCAGTACGCCCCGATGGGTGCCGTGGCGCGCTGCTCGATGGCGTGACGCAGGTCGGCGGCGGTCCGCCCGGCGAAGATGGTGCGGGCGCAACCGATGGCCGTCGGCGTGTGCGCATCGCTGCCGCCGGTCTCGGCCCAATGATACACGGTCTTGGCAAGTCGCATGGCGACGCGCGAGGAGCCAATGCCTGCGAAGCTGCCGTTGAGGGTTTCGATGCCGTCGGGGTGGAGCTCCGGCTGGAGCAGGAGGCGATTCATCACCGAGCGCTGCACGCTGTGGCGGAAGACGGGGTTAAATGGGTGCGCGATGATGGCAAGGCCGCCCTGCTCGTGGACCTGCTCGATGCTGCGCTCGATGCTCTGATCGGGAGCGACGGGGCGTTCGAGAAAGAGGGCGAGCATGTGGCCCTCACGGGTGCTGATCTCCTCACCGACGATCACCTCGAAGCGATAATCACCTGAGGCGGCGAGGTCACGGGCGCGCAGGGCGCCTTCGATGGTGTCATGGTCGGTGATGGCGATAACGTCGAGTGATGTGCGATCCTGGGCGAAGCCGAGAACCTCCTCGACGGTGCCGACGCCGTCGCTGAAGCGGGTGTGCATGTGGATGTCGGCGGTGCCCTGGTGGCTGTGCCGCGGGGCGGCATGGGGCGAGGCCATTTCGATCTCGCGGGTGGTGCGGTTGAGGTCGGTCAGGGAATGGATATCGGTCATAGGAATTGCGTGCCTCGCTCTCGTGGCGGCCGCCGCCTTGCGGGTGCCGCTCCTAGATGGATGTCTATCGCAGTGTTCATTCCGTAGCCCATGAATTCGGGCTGCAGCGTGAACGTGGTGGGTCAGGCGTGGATGGCGGGTTGCTCCTCTCGGGACGGGACAGTACGCGTTCGGGTTGTGGACGGCGGCGGATCGGCCTCCCAGACGGGGGCGAGCGCCGAGACCCAAGCCGTGGGATGGGCGGCGATCATCTCTTCGAGTTGGACTACGAAGGCGCGCAGCGCGAGGATGACCTCATCGCTCCCACTCCGGCCAGTGCCGGCGGACGGCCGCTCCCAGGTGAGCCGCTTGAAGACGCCATGCGCCGTCCCGGCGCCGGTGCGCCAGGACCACGCCGTGACGATGGGCACGCCAGCGCGCAATGCGAGCGCCATGGGGCTGGTGGCCAGCGTGCAGGGCTCGCCGAAGAACGGCACCTGTGCTCCCGCGCCGAGGATGTGGCGGTCGGCGAGGATGAGCAGCGCGCCACCGCTCCTGAGCCACTCGATCATCTCGCGCAGCGCCTGGCGGCTGTCCGCGGGGACGAGGTGCATATTCTGGCTCTCGCGCGTCCGGCAGAAGAGGTCGAAGAGGGCTTTGGGCCGCATAGGCTCGACCGGAACGATCATGCGATAGCCGATGGCGCCGAGGCGAGCGGAGGCGAGCTCCAAATTGCCGAAGTGCGCGCCGATCAGCACAAAACCTTTGCCTTCGGCGGCCACCTCGTCGAGCAGCTCCGCATTCTCCACCGTCCAGCCGGCATAGATCTCGGCGTCGGTGAGAGAGGGGCCGCGGAACAGGTCGAGATAGTTGAGCGCGGAGGTGACGAAGACGCCGCGCACGGCGTCGTGGAGCGCTTTCGTGTTGGCGGCGAGGGCGGGGACGTGTCGCAGGTTGCGTTCAGTACGGCGGCGAGTGGCGCCACCACAGGCCCACGCGAGCAAGCCGATGGCCCTGAAGAGTGGGCGCGCGATGGCCAGCGGAATGCGCGGGACGACCGTGAGGGCGATGCGGAAGAGCCAGTACTGCGCCATGCGATGTCCCTTGTCTCCTTTATGAACGCTCACCGCCGACGATTGCCGCTTCCGACTTCTGCTGGACGGCGGCAGGCGCACCAGCGGCGTTCTGCGCGGGCCAGAAGGCGCGGAACATCGCCCACTGCTCCGGCCGAAGGCGAATCATCTCCTCCATGGCGTCGAACATCTTCTGCGTGAGCGCGACGGCGTCAGCCTTCTTATCGCCGTTCGTCTCGGGATAGATGGTCGGGGCCGCGTAGAGGTAATACGTATCGGAGAAAGTTTCGTCGTAATAGCAGAAGCCGGGGACGATGGCTGCGCCCGACTTGAGAGCGATCTGGGCGATGCCGCCGGGAACCCAACACTCACGACCGAAGAAGGTGACGGGAACGCCCTCGCCTGGCGGCAGTGGCCGGTCGATGGCGACCGCGACGGAGCCGTTGCCCTGCAAGACGCGCAGGATCTGGCGTGGCGTCTTCTCGATGCGCAGAACCTCCATGCCAAGGTGCCGCCGCTGTTCCTGCCAGAGGCGGTCCATCTTGGGATCATCGAAGGTCTCGACGATCAGATGGAGTGGGGTATGCGTGGCGACGAGGATGCCGGCAACGTCGTAGGCGCCGAAGTGGAAGCTCACCAGGAGGACGCCCTTGCCGTGGGCACGCGCCTCATCGATCTGGGCGAAAGCGCCGGGGGCGGGCGTGACGTCCTTCATGCGCGCCTTGACGGCTGCTGGTGTCGTGTTGGGCAGGTAGAAGAAATCCGAGACAAAGCGTCCGAAGTCGCCCCAGGAGCGTCGCGCATACCAGCGGACACGCGCGTGACTTGTGGGGAGGCCGAGTATTTGGGCATAGTTGGCGAGCGTGACGCGCTTCTTGGGCAACCAGAGGAAGTAGATCAGCTCAGTCACGCGGCCGGCTACTGCGAGGCGGACACGCCGGGGAACTTTGCCGGCAAGCCAGCTCGCGAAGCGCGACAGGTAATAGACCATCCAGCGATCCCTCGATGCGTGTCAGGCGCGTCCCCCTCGAACGTGGGTGGCAGGGCGACACACTCGATCGGAGCATAGCGGCCCGACGTTACAGAGAAGTTAAGCACACGTCAACGTCCGGCTCGCGCGGCATAGGTACATGCGCGTGGCAGGCGGTGAAGCCGCCCCTCCCCCCACTCACGCGGAGTGGAGGAAGGGGGCGTTTCTCGACTCTCGACTACTGACCGGCGTGCTCGCCGGCCGCGACCGGCTCGGTCGAGTGGCCATTGGCCTTGGCGACCTGCTCGGTCTTGGCGGCCCGGCCGGCGTGGGCGTGGTCGCGGATGAACTCTTCGGTGAGCAGGCGGGCCTGCTCGT
>CAYYCB010000140.1:0-3375 GCA_964469715.1 uncultured Ktedonobacterales bacterium
ATGCCTCCTGCGGGAAAACTCTGCGGCCGGGCGAGCCGCCCCTCAGGATATCACACCGCCGAGCTGGCAGGCGGCAGTTGTGAATGCCAGCTACCGATTTCGTTTGGGTTGTTGGTATATCTCAGGGGCCTTGGCCCACCTCGCGCCCTGCGCCGGCCCTGAAGGGGCCGCGACCGCACTCGCCACCTGCCCGCCCGGAATCGGCATGAGTCTGCGGACGCGGGATGTACCGCGTCAACGTCCGCCAGTGTCCCCGCGTGAAGTCGTGTCACTTATGCGTGACGCCGCGCATCGTAGGCTTGTAGTCTGGGAAGACGACATCGAGCGCGGGATTGTTGAGACGATTGACGACAATCTCAGCCAACACGTCGCGATAATCCACGGTAATTGCCAGGTCGCCATCGTCGAGCTGACCGTCTTGTAAGCCTGGCCACTGCGCGATGACCGGCTGTGGCGCGACGTGCCCACCCATTACGAGCATCATGTTGCCGTGGCCGTGGTCGGTGCCCTGGCTGGCGTTCTCTTCAACCCGCCGCCCAAACTCGGACATCACCACGACGGTAACGCCTCCCATGCGGTCGCCGAGATCGGCATGGAATGCTGACAACCCGGTCGCCAGCGCGGCCAGGGCACTGGACAGATCCGGGCCTTGCCGCTCGTGCGTATCCCATCCGCCAACATCAATCGCCGCCACCTCAAGCCCCACGTCCGCCTTGATGAGTGCCGCCGTCTGCATCAATGCCAGGCCAAAGTCATCATTCTGATCATAGCGAGCGCCGCCCGCCGGTTGATAGGATGCCACGTTGATCTTCTGAATCACGCTCAGCGCGGCATTGGTCTGATCGGCAAGTGCGCGCAGCGCCGTCGCATCCACGGCGTAGAGAGCATTGAGCGCGGCCTGCATGTCGGTCAGCGTGTCGTCGCGGCCCTGGAGGTGATAATCGGCGATGGACTGCAACGCGATGGCGCTCACCGATCCTTTGAGCGACTGCTGCAGCATATCGCCCCAGCCGATGCCACGCAACGGGCTGGTGTTGCCAGTATCGAGCGATGAGAGGTGCCGCCCGATCCAGCCGGTGCCGACGGTGTTACTGCCGGGGGTGCCACGCTCCATATAATCCATCGCGTCGAAGTGCGACCGCGTCGGATCAGGCGAGCCGGCGGCGTGAACGGCGACGAGCTGCCGCCCCTGGAAGACCGGAAGCAGCGGCGCGAGCGCCGGATGCAAGCCAAAGAATCCATCCAGGTCGAGAGAGCGATTATTGACGGCGGCGGAGCGGGCATCGGGCTGCGCGACGTTAATGGTCGGGCGCGCGGCATAGTAAGCCGTATCACCGTGCGGCACGATAATGTTGAGACCGTCGGCTCCGCCGCGCAGAAACACACACACGAGCACGTCGCCACGTGGCGCCTTGCCAGGCGCGGCAAACGCCAGTCGTGGCATCCACAACGGCCATGCGGACATCGCCGCCGCCACCGTCGTGCAGCTTGCGCAGCGGTGCAACGCCTCCCGCCGCGAGAGAGTGGTCGCCATATCACACCTCCAATGGTCTGAGCAACACGCGCTCCCTCGCTCCTGTTCGCGAAGCCAGCGGGCGAACGACTAGCGCCACTGGGCGGCGGGCGCGGCGGCAACGAGGCCAATCGCGTCAAGCAGCATCGCCTTGCCGTCGTCGGTGGCGAGGTCCGGCGTGCCGTTCTTGCTCACGAATCCCCAGAGCGCATCACTCTCGGCCTTGCTTGGCTGCCGCCCGAGCAGATTGAGCGCGTAATAGTCGAGGCTCTCGCGGGCAGACTTCGCGCCTTGCTGCTGCGCCACCGCGACTGGATCGCCTTTGCCATGCTGGCCATAGGTGATGGCTAGCGCCACATTCCAACGCGCCAACAGTTCCGCCGCCCAACGGCTGCCCCGGTCGCTGTAGCCTTCGGGGGTGATGTGATCAAATGGACGGTGGCCGAGCGCCTGGAGCGCATAGAGGAGGTCTCGTGTCGAATCGTGGTCGAGATCGACGGCGAACGCTCGCAGCAAGCCTACCACATACTCGAAAGGCCGCTTGAACTTCGGCTCCGCCTGCCAGAACTCATCGCGGGCGAAGATGGCGCGCAACACGTCCGTGATGCTGCCCTTGGAGCGCGTGAACTCCTCCGCGACCGCGGAGACAGCCGCATCAGGCGGATCGTCCGCGATGAAGCGCCGGCAGAGCTTGGTTGCGATACGCCGCGCGGTGGCAGGATGGCTCGTCAGAAGGTCGAGCACGATCTCGCCGTCGCGCACACCGCCACCTGCCGGGATGACATGCCCCAGGACTGTCTTCTGCCCGTCGTCATGGATGCTGGAGTCGAAGAAGAACGTGCCCGCGTCCGGTTGGTCATCGCCCTTGATGGTCCATCCGGTGAGGCACCGCGCGACCTCCTTCACGTCGCGTTCCGAGTAGTGGCCGGTGCCGAGTGTATGCAGCTCCAGAAGCTCGCGGGCGTAGTTCTCGTTCGGATGCTCTGCCTGGCTGAGCCAGTTGTCGAGGTAGTCCAGCATTGCCGGGCTCTTCGCTGACGCGCCCAGCAGATCACGGAATCGCCCGAAGGCATGGGCGCGGATGACGTCGCGGTCGTCAACGGTCTTGAGGTAGGGGCACATATCCTTGCCATGCCAGATAGAGAAGTGGTCCGACCAGAAGCCGACCAGCACCTCCTGGAGCTGCCGCTCGCTATAGACGGCGCGCAGCACAGTGGCCGCGTCCAGCTCGTCGGTGGCGTCACCGTCGTCCACCTTCGCGGCGTTCATCTGTGCCGCCGTCATGCTCAGTGTCTTGTAAGCTGCTAGCCGGCGCTCACAGGCATCGTCACCGATGGCGCCGGGGTTGAGCTGCCGCTCCAGCCACACGCGAGCGCCAGCGCCGCGCACGGCATTAAGCTCACCAGGGCGCGGGCCAAACGCGGCGCGATTGAGCGCCAGCCACGGCTCAGTTGCCACAGGGCCGTGATGGGGCGGCTGCTGCAGGAGTTTCGGGGTCTCGTTGACCAGCGCCGCCACCCCGCCGCCGGCCGCGCCCACCCCGGCCGCGATCCCCGCGATCTTGAGCACTGTGCGCCGGGTCACTTGTGGCATGCGCGCCCCTTCTCCGCCATGTGGCTGGTGCCCACGCCAGCCAGCGGCCTTACTACCAGCCACCCCGATCTGCCCGGACGCGTACCCCACCCGACCTGCATTGAGGAGAGTCTTTTGGAGGGGTATTCCGCCCGCGACTGCGACGCGCCTGAGCCGGTTCGCGCCGGCAGTGCTTATTCTGCCATTCCCCATGCCATGATTTGAAGCAATGATGACATTCGGGGGATAAAATAGAGGAAGGTGGCCTCTCCGCAATGTGTCCTCGGTAC
>CAYYCB010000140.1:3475-8342 GCA_964469715.1 uncultured Ktedonobacterales bacterium
TGAGATGTAGGTAGCACGTCTATGCCCTATCTGCGCACAATAGGCGCGCTGCTCTGGCGCGCGCTACGGCTACGTTGTCCGCGCTGCGGGCACGGCAAGCTCTACCGCGGTGTCTTCGCGATGCACGAGCGTTGCTCCTACTGTGGTTGGGTCTTCGAGCGCGAGGAAGGCTACTGGACCGGCGCGATGGCGGTCAATCTAGTGATCTCTGAGCTATTGGTGGCCGCATTCGTGGTGCCGCTCGCGGCGATGCAGACGCCGCTGGTGCCGCTCTTCGCGATTGGCTTACCCATTGCGGCGCTCTTGCCGTTCCTCTTCTACCGACACTCAAAATCGTTCTGGATGGCCATCGACTTCCTGGTGAACCCGGTGGCTTTGCGGCGTTAGGGCCACACCTAGTCCGCTCATTGGCAGCATTTCGCGTCTCCGTGGTCGGAGTCGTGCAGCTTATCTTGACACATGCGGCGCGCTACTCATACGATACGCGCGCCCGGCTGGCAAGCACGGCTGAGTAAACATCACAACTGCCGGGCTGACGACGGCGTATCGCCACGATGCAGTGAGGGGAGATTCTCGTGACCTACCAGGATCCCAGCGGGCAGCAGGGCTACCCGCAACAGCAGGGGTATCAGCAACAGTCGGGCTACGTCCCGAATCCCAGCCAATACACGGACCCCAACAGCTATCCGCAGCAGCAATATCAGTATCCGCCACAGGGCTACCCGCAAGCCGGCTATCCCGCAGCCGGGAAGGACTGGCTGACGACCCTCTTGCTCTGCCTGTTCCTCGGCGGCATCGGCGCTCATCGCTTCTACGTCGGCAAGACCGGCTCGGGAGTTGCCCAGCTCTTCACGATGGGCGGCTGCGGCATCTGGGCGCTCGTCGACCTCGTCATGATCATCACGGGCAGCTTCACGGACGTCAACGGCCAGCCGCTGGTGCGTCGCTAACCGTGTCTGCTATACACCCGCGAACGAAGGCGCTTGGGAAGGTAGGAGTCCATCTCCTCCTTCCCATTCTCGTGCTGGCCATCCCCACCGCATGGATCGAGCGGGGCCGCCCCGTCTGCCTCATCCGCGCGGTCACCGGCCGGCCCTGTCCCGGCTGCGGGATGACGCGCGCCATCTCCTCCGCCGCCCATCTCCGATTCCGCCGTGCCCTGCGCCACAACAAGCTCGTCGTCCTCGTGCTGCCGCTACTCGTGTGGGAGTGGTCACGCTCGCTGGCACAGGCGTGGCGAGCGTATGCCGCAGAGAGTCGCTAGGGGCACTACCCTTCCCGCGCCCGCTTCTGCAGCTCGTAGAGTTTGGTGAGAGCTTCGAGCGGCGTTAGCTCGTCCACGGCGAGGGCTTTGAGATCTTCCACCAACGGGTCGGGCTCGCCGGCAAAGAGGGTGAGCTGCAGTGCAGCAGGCATGACCAGCTCGCGCATCGCCTTGCGCCGCGTCTTCGCGTCTCCCTTGCGTTCGAGCTCCTCCAGCACCTCCTCGGCGCGGCGCACTACCTGGCGCGGGATGCCGGCGAGCTGGGCCACGTGGATGCCGTAGCTCTTGTCGGCGCCGCCCGGCACGATCTTGCGTAGGAAGACCACCTGCCCGCCCTCTTCAGCCACCGCCACGTTGTAGGCGCGCACCCGCGGCAGGATGCGCGTCACCTCCACCAGCTCGTGGTAGTGCGTGGCGAAGAGCGTCTTGGCGCCGCAGCGCTTGTTGTTGTGCAGGTACTCCACGATGGCGCGGGCAATAGCCAGGCCGTCGTACGTGCTGGTGCCGCGGCCGATCTCGTCGAGGATGACGAGGCTGCGCGGTGAGGCGTGATGGAGGATGTTGGCCGTCTCGACCATCTCCACCATGAAGGTGCTCTGGCCGGTGGCAAGGTCGTCCTGCGCGCCGATGCGTGTGAAGATGCGGTCCACCAGGCCAATGCGCGCAGCCTCGGCGGGGACGAACGAACCGATCTGCGCCAGAAGCGTAATCAGCGCCACCTGCCGTAGATAGGTGGACTTGCCCGCCATATTGGGGCCGGTCAGCAGCAAGATCTGCGCGTCATTGGTGGCAAGCTCGGTGTCGTTGGGAACGAATGACGTGTCGCGCTGGCTGGCCTCCACGACTGGATGCCGCCCGGCGACGATGTGGATCGTATCGCCCTCGTCCAGCTCGGGGCGGCAGTAGCCTTGCCGGGACGCCACCTCCGCCAGCGAGAAGACGACGTCCAGCTCAGCGACACCGCGCGCCGTGCGTAACAGGCGTTCTGACCACTGCTCGGCAATCTGCGTTCGTAATGCGGCGAAAAGCTCCTGTTCCAGCTTGACGATCTTCTCCTGCGCGTTGAGGATCAGCGCCTCATACTCCTTGAGGTCAGGCGTGATGAAGCGCTCGCCAGTGGTGAGGGTCTGCTTGCGGATGTAGTCGTCGGGGACGCGGGCAAGCTGCGAGTTCGTGACCTCAAGGTAGTAGCCGAAGACCTTGTTGTAGCCGACCTTGAGGTTGGCGATGCCGCTGCGCTCGCGCTCCGAGCGTTCGAGGTCGGCCACCCACTGGCGGGCATTACGGGATTTGTCGTGGATGTCGTCCAGCTCGGCGCTATAGCCGCCGCGGATCACGCCACCATCGGCGAGGGTGAGCGGCGGTTCGGCCACGAGGGCGCGCTCGATCAGTCCCGCTAGCTCTGGCTGTGGCGCGATGGCGGCGAGGATGGCCGTTAGCCCGGTGGGAACCTCACGCACGCTTTCGCAGAGCTGCTCGACGGCACGCAGGCTCGTGGCGAGCGCCACAAGGTCACGCGGCATAGCAATACGCTGCACGGCGCGGTTGGTCAGCCGCTCCACATCCCCTATCCGCGCCAGCGAGGGGGCGAGGCGGGCGCGCAGGAGGCTGTCGTCCAGACCCGCGGCGACGGCGTCCTGCCGCTGCTTGAGGCGGCGCAGATCGAGCAGTGGCTCCGCGAGCCACTTGCGCAGGAGGCGCCCGCCCATCGGCGTGCGCGTCGCGTCGAGCACCCAGAGCAGCGAGCCTTTGACGTTGCCGCCCCGCCCGCTTTCAAACAATTCAAGGTTGCGGCGCGTGTGGGCGTCGAGCGTCATGAAGCCGCTGGTGCTGTAGGTTTCGAGCGCGGTGAAGTGGGCCAGCGCGCCCCGCTGCGTCTCGCGAAGATAGGCCAGAATCGCACCCGCCGCACGCACCGCCAGCGGCAGGCCCTCACAACCGAACGCCTCCAGCGTCGCCACTTCGAAGTGCGCTTGCAGGCGCGAGCGCCCCACCTCCTCGCGGAATGCCCGCGGCTCGTAGGCTGTGATAAGCGTCTCCAGCCGCCCGTTCAGCGCCGCCAACCGCTCCGCCAGACCTTCTGGCTCGTCCTCATCTTCCCCATGCCCCTCGCCCTGTAGGGACGTCCCGCGAGCGCCCTCCGGCCCACGACGGCCCCAACGCATGCGCGCCTGCTCCGTCGCCTCGACCAACACCTCCGCCGGCTGCACGCGCGCCAGCTCCTGGATGAGCGCTGCCTCAGGATCGGCGGCGGCGAGCTGTGTGCAGGCGAACTCTCCGGTGGTGACGTCCGCGTAGGCCAACCCCAGCCCGTCGCGGCCCACGACCGCCGCGGCAAGATAGTTGTTGCGCTTGGCCGAGAGCATCGCCGGGTCCACCACCGTCCCCGGCGTGACCACGCGCACGATCTCGCGCTCGACCAGACCCTTCGAGAGCGCAGGGTCGCTCACCTGCTCACAGACGGCGACGCGATAGCCTTTGCCGATAAGCCGCGCAATATATCCTTCGGCGGCGTGGTGGGGCACGCCGGCCATCGGCGTCTTCTCGCCGCGGCCCCAGTCGCGGCGCGTCAGCGTCAGCTCAAGCTCGCGCGCCGCCACCTCGGCGTCCTCATCGAACATCTCATAGAAGTCGCCCATGCGGAAGAAGAGGAGGGCGTCGGGCTGCTGGCGTTTGATGGCGAGGTATTGCGTGCGGACGGGGCTGTGGATACTGGTTTCCGTCTCGCCGTCGCTGCGGTGGGTGTCGGTGCGCTGCACTCGGTCGCCTCTCTCGCGCTCTCTCATCTGCCAGAAGGTCTATTTTGCTACAACTTAGACGCGCCGGGCAACCCGCCTGGTCAGTGGCCTATGACTCTCCGCCGAGTGCGCGCCGCGATTCGTCAACGGCGCTGCAACCCCACTGCTCGTGGGGGGTGTTTCCTTAGATGTCACGATGTGTCGATAGTTGGCCGAAAGTGGCCGGAAATGGCACTGCATTTCGGAGAATTATTGGACCTAGACAGGCGGCTTTTGCGCAATTATATTCGGTGTATCAAGGAGAATGCTGAATGATTGACGAAATTGACCTCGAAATACTGCATATACTTCAATCTGACGCGCGCACATCCAATGCGGATATAGCGCGCCAGGTGGGTATGGCGCCTTCCGCCGTTTTGGAGCGCGTCCGCAAGCTGGAGACGCGAGGGGTGATCGCGGGCTATCAGGCGCGCGTCAACCCGAAGGCGCTCGATTTGGGTCTGCTGGCGTTCATCTTCGTCCGCTCCGACGAACGGCTGGGTGCGCCCGAGACCGGGGCACTGCTGACGGAGATGCCTGAGGTGCAGGAAGTGCACCACATCGCGGGGGAAGATTGTTATCTCGTCAAGGTTCGCGCGGCAGATACCGCCGCGCTCGGCCGGCTTCTGCGCGAGCGCTTCGGCGCCATCCCACACATTCGCTCCACCCGCACGACCATCGTGCTCGACAGCCTGAAAGAGTCCGCGACGCTGCCCTTGCCGGGGGCTGATAGTGAGGTATCTGATGAGTAACACTCGTGTTCCGGCAGGCTCCGCGCGTGCCCAGCTTTTGGCGGCGTTCGTCGCCGTCTACATCGTCTGGGGCT
>CAYYCB010000141.1:0-8323 GCA_964469715.1 uncultured Ktedonobacterales bacterium
GGACCGCCCATCAGTGAGCGATCGATTTGCATGCCGGCGTCACTGTACAGCGCCTCATCGAGGAACGCCGTATTGTGAAGCGCCAGCGTCGCCACCAGTGCCTGGACGGCCAGGATGATCGCGAGCGGAGAATGAACGGTCCAGGCAGCGCGCCATCGTCCGGCTATGCGCAGATTTGGGCTCAGGGCCCTCATGGCGATCGTCATGGATTCGTCCCCTTGTCGTGCGCCAGTGAGGGCGCATTGGCAGTCGTCCCGAGCGGGGACGTGAAGACCACGGTGGAGATGGTCTGCTGGGACCATTCGATGAGGCTCCTGTCGAGATGCATGGCCGCCGGCATCCGCGCTTGGTGATGCTCGCCAGGCGTCCCGTCGAAATACAGCAGCCCCATGACCGTGTGGTTGGCCTTTATGACGCCCGCCATCCGCTGGAGCCAGGCAGCTTCACCTGCGTCGGTGTGCACTGAGGTTGTCTCCACGAGCACAGGCTTATCCGGATGGTGCGCGGCGACCTCGGTGATAACCGTCGGATCGTCGGTGATACCTTCGGGGTTGTAGGTCACATTTACGAGCACCACGTCGTAGAGCGCGTCAGGCGGGGAAAAAGCGTCGTCGTGCGCGGGATCTTTCGGCGCCCATACCCAGCTAACGTTGTCCGCTCCAGCTCCCTCGAAAATGCTGTGCACGTGCTGCCACGCCCGGGTGATGTCGGCGGGGATACCACCGTTCGCTACCGCGGACGACAAACTCCAGTTGCGGTCGGCGTTTGGCGTGATCGTGAGGAGCACCGGTTTGCCGAAGGCGCGGATTTCACGCGCCCACCGACTGATCTCGCCGTCGTGGGTCCCATTTGCAATCGCCGCGAGACTCGCGTCGAGCGAAGGCGTCCCGTCCGCCTGGAAGTGGCCGAACTGAAGCGTAATCCATGGGTACATGTCCTGGGTGCTCAGCTCACGCGCCCACGCGGAGTCGAAGTGCTCTACGGCGTTCTGCGTTCGTCCGCTGATGCCAAAGTGCAGATGATCCTGCGCCTGCAGCAAGGGAAGGTCCTGCGCGACGACTGCCGTATCGCCGGCGACTCCGAGATACGGCGCCTGCCGCAGGATGACGCTTGCGGGCACGATTGAAGCGGGATGCAATGGGCTCTGGCTCGTGCCGCGCATCACGCAGCCCGAAAGCACGATCAGGCAGGTGAATATGACCACCGCCGGCCGCGCCGCGATATGCGGTCGCGGTAGTGGCCGAATGCTCGTTGCTCGAGAGCGAGAGGCCTTGAGTTCGTTCCACCACCTGTACCGATGAAGGATGTCATTCACGGCCAACCAGAGGGAAAGCGAGAGCATGACGCTCATATAAGCGAGCCACATTTGCACGAAGAACGACGTGCCTTCGAGCAGGTTGTGTTGGCGCCAGTTCCAAATCACTGCGGCGACGCAGGCGATCCAGGCCACCAGATGCGGCACAGCCGGAGCGAACGAAGCACGGTTTGCCCGGCGCTTAGAGGTCACGGCAAACGCCATGCGGCGGCCGATTACGGCGGAAATAGTCGCGCCGACTAATACCGGAAAACTGGCAAATCCGATGACCACGCCACGCCATCCGGTCTTTTTCCAGGCCGCGTAAATGAATGCGCTCATCGAGGCGCACCAGTACGGGAGGAAGTGCCAGAGAAACGTATCTAACCGTGCGCCCCTCACCGCCGAGACACCAAACGCGACGTACAGCAGCGGCGCGATGACATACACGAGGTCACGGACACCCGAGAGGTAGTGAGTGCACGCCAGCGCGTATTGCAGGCGCTGGCCTAGGCGTAGGCCGGTCTTTCGCGGCAAGAAGATCGTGCGCCAATGAGATCGGAGCACAGAGAGCGTGCCGAGTGCCCAACGCCGTTGCTGCCTGAAGTAGCCGCCAAGGTCCATCGGTCCTAGACCAGTCGCCAAGACCTCCGGCAGGTAGACGCTCTGCCACCGCGGATGCAAAAGGATCGACGCTGCGAAGTCTTCGGTGACCGAGTCCTGCGGCAGGCCGCCGATCTCATCCAGCGCGGCAGCCCGGATCATGACGTTCGTGCCGCAGATGAAGGCGGCATTGAGCGCAGCCTTGCCGGGGCACAGGAGCCTATAGAAAAGCGCCTGCTGATCGTTGGCCCATCGCGCGACGGGGTTCTCTGTGTTGCTGTAATATTGCCCGGTTTGCACCCAGCCGACCCCGCGGTCGCAGAGCGGCTGTATCGTCCGGATCAGGAAGTTGGGGTGCGCTACCTGATCGGCGTCGAATATGACGATCAGCGCATCGCCTGTTGCGCCCACCTTCTGGCGGGCATGTT
Source organism: uncultured Ktedonobacterales bacterium (assembly GCA_964469715.1). Lineage (GTDB taxonomy): Bacteria > Chloroflexota > Ktedonobacteria > Ktedonobacterales > JADMIN01 > CAWAWP01. Next base: position 2,326 of record CAYYCB010000141.1, read on the forward strand.
CGACGTTCCCCGCTTTGGCGCCACCACCCGACTCTCGGGTCACGCACTGGACTCCGACCCTGCGGGCGAGAACCTCTACTTCCCGCCAGTTCGCGGCTCCCGCGACGCGACCGTCGTTGCAGATGACAATTTCTACCCGACCATGCCGATATTCTCTCAAGTACGCCGCCCGCGCCGCCTGAGCCGCTCGTACAGTCGGTTCCAGGATATCCGCGCCCTCGGCGACCGTGGGGATGAAGATAAAGATCGGGTGGCGCGTCGGATCTTCCGTCCAGCGCAGGCGTGACCCTTTTCGTGGCCACAGGGTCCACTGCAATCCGAGGGTGTGGACCATGCCGAGCGTCTCTGCCGCCAGCAATGGTACGGCGATGAACCAGGCGGGCCAGTTGGTCATGGCAATACGCCACGATGCGTAATCAATGGTCGCGATGCCCGTCACCAAAGCCAGCACCACGGTGATCGCCTTGTCGCGGTCGAGATTGTATTGCATGACAATCGCCGCACTCAGCACCAATGCCGCCAGGGCGACGACCGGGCCAAGCTGTGCATATGCGATGTAGACGAACCCGGTCACCAGTGCCGACGTGGTCACAAGCGAAACCAACGGTGCGCTCGCCGATTTCAAGGCTCCGAGAACCAGCGTCTCGTCGCGCGTGCCTTCTGTCCTGCTGACCAGCACTTCGCGGTGGGCCTGCCCTTGTTGGAGCAGGTGATGCACGACCAAGCTGGATACCATCGCCGCGGCCAGCCCAGCAGGCCAAGAGAGGAGCACGCTCGAGGCAAAGAAGGTGATCGCCGCATGGACAAGAATGGGCACGAATTGCTTCACATGACTGGCTATCCACCGCCGCGCAATCGTGCCTCCCCGCAGCGCATGGTGTGCGTTGCTGTCCTCAGCGAGGGCGACACCTAACAGGAGGATCTCAAGCGCGAGGAGCCAGGCAAGCCAGCGTGGTGCATGGTTGGCCGCCAGGTAGGCGCTAGGTAGCAACGCGATAAACCCTGCCGTGAGCCAGGCGGCTGTGATCTTCCAGAAAAGCCCCGCGGACGGTACGGCCCAGAACAGACGTCCAATGTGCTCTAGGCTCTCCGTCGCTCGCCTCGGGGCGCGCACGCTGGCGATAGGCTGATGTGCTCGTTCGGAGCTTGAAACTTCGATCAATGTAGCCCACGGGCTGCGAATCAGGAGATCCAGCGCCAGCGTGCCCTCATGCGCGTGCCAAGTCATACCCGCGACACAGTCCCGTCGGAAGAGGAAGAACTCTTCCAAGGGGTTCGCGACATGCAGCAAGTGCTCGGGAAAAGTAAACCTTGCCACCCACGCGAGCAGCCCACCAGGGCGCGCCCCGACGAAGCGCCGTCGCCCGTGCTTTCCGACTATTGAAGACTCCGATGTCGCCATGACCACATCGGCGTTATGAGCAACGGCAGCGTCGTAGAGCCTGATGAGTTGTGTATATGGATATGGTGTCTCCTCGCCGATCACGGCGACGTACGGCGCCCGAGCGCGATCTACGCCTAATTGGACTCCCGTCCGGCTCCCTTGGCGCTCTCCGTCATCCGAGCACCCGCGCACCACACGGATCAAGCACGCCGGAGTCGTGCGTTGGCGAGCGAGCTGAATGAGATCGTCCAGCACGTCTTCAGCGCGCTCATCGACGGCAAGAATCAGCTCAACTGTCAGGTCACTGCAAGTCTGGCACAGTGCGGCGAGGTGCTGATCAACGATGTCACGATTGCCATGCACAGGGATGACAATGCTCAGTTTCGGCGACGCGAGGCCGGAGAGAGAAACGATGTCGTAGCTACTCCCCAAAGCTGTTGTTGCACACGATGTTCTCTCATCCGCAGGCAAATCTGCGCCCGCGCTGTCTTGTCCGGTGCATGTGTCGCGAAGCGTCTCTAACATCCACACCTCCCACACGTCTCATCCTCAGCGTGCTCGGTCACGGCGCATTTATATTGCTGAGTTGCAGCAAAAATAGAATCACTGCCTCAGCAACGGCATAAGGTGAAGTCCGGTTCTGTGCTTCGGCGGACGCGAACACCCGATGCGAGGAGCCCGCTCCTAGATTGAATTACCGGTGGGTCGTGATCGTGTCACGAAGCGGTAGCGGGCCAGTGGTAGTTGTCAGGGCTGGTGATTGAGGCATCGCTACCGGCGTCTTGGCCGCTCGCGATCGGCCCTCATTGGCCGCCTCAACCGCGTTCCTGTATGCTCAGACGAGGGGAACCATCCGCCAGTTGCACCGGCGGCGTAGCCAATCTTTGTATATCTACACAAATACTATGATATCGATTTGAGATTATGATACCAAAAAACAGATAATAAATACACTGTGACTATCAGTGTATTAACCCCTGGCTCCTGAACGCTGCGAAGTGCCGGCGCAATATCCTGCGGTGTGGATCCGGCGCTGCACTGGCATTGATCCGATGAAAGCAGAAGGTGCGTTTTGGTTGCCAGAGAGGCCTTGGGGTGTCGCAGAGATGTTGCCCTCGCCATGCTCAGCGCACAGTCTTGCGGGAATGCCCCCCTCTTCTAGCCTCGCCCACGAAAGTCTCTTGGGCCACCTTCGACGGCGCTGACCCCGTACGGTGCAGATTCCAGCACCAATCCTTGACGCCAGCGCCGCTCCGGTCTACCATCCGCGCCTGGGAGAGTATGACGCGCCGCGCATTGCGCGACAAGCACGGCATGCCTAAGGTTGGTGGTGGGGAGGAGGCGCCCTGCATGGATCTGCGCGCAGACATCTGGCGCTCGCGGCGGGTTATCATCGCCGCTGTCGTCGTGATCGCACTACTCGGCGTTGGCCTTGTCGCCTTCATGAAGACACGCCCCAGCGATCCTGACCTCGCGGCAGCCTCGCCCGCTGCCTACGGCACGTTACATGTCGTGGGCAATCGCCTCGAAACCTCCGACAGCAAGACCGTTCGGCTCTACGGCGTGAATCGTGCCGGCACCGAGTACGCCTGCGTACAGGGCTGGGGCGTCTTCAGCGGAACCACCGATGACGCCAGCATCCAACAGCTCGCCGCCGCCCACGTTCACGTCGTACGGCTCCCGCTCAACGAGGACTGCTGGCTTGGCATCAACGGCGACAACGGCCACACCTACATGGGTGCGCCGTACCGTACCGCCGTCACTGACTACGTAGCCCGCCTCAACGCCCACGGCATCTACGCCATCCTTGATCTGCATTGGGTCGCCCCTGGATCCAACACCGCCTATTCCATCCTCGGAATGCCCGACGCCGACCACGCGCCGGCATTCTGGACCTCCGTGGCCAAGACCTTCGCCAACCAATCGGGCGTGCTCTTCGACCTCTACAACGAGCCTCACGACGTGGATTGGGCCTGCTGGAAGTCGGGGGGAATGTGCGGCAACGCGACCGGCTACCAGAACGCCGGCATGCAGCAGCTCATCGATGTGGTGCGCGGGACCGGCGCCCACAACGTGATAATGGTCGAGGGGCTCTCCTGGGCCAACGAAATGTCGAGCATGCTTGCCTATTGGCCCAACGACCCCGACCACAACCTCGTTGCCTCTGCCCACATCTACAAACCGAACACCTGCCACGACGTAGCCTGTTGGGATGAGCAGATGGCCCCGACCGCTGCCAAGGTACCGTTCATCATCGGAGAGTTTTGCGCCTGCGTTCCCGGCGAGCACGGCACGCTCGACACCGTCTTCGGTGACGCGCTGCTCCATTGGGCTGATGCGCACGGCGCGAGCTACCTCGCGTGGACATGGGATGCCCAGTTTGGCATCACCTCACTGCTGGCCCAGCCCGACGCGACACAGCTCACGCCCTACGGCCAGTGGATGGCCACGCACTACGCCACCCTCGACGGCGCGAAGCAAGGCGCCCCGCCGCCGAAATCTTCCTCTACGCCCGTCTCGCTCAGCGGAGTCCCCTGCACCGTTGAGATTAATGGGCAGCCTCGGTCGGGGACCTGTACCGGCTCCTTCATCCCCACCTCCTGATGGGGGAGTGAACCAGATTCCGGCTGGGCGATTCGGACACAACGGGCTTCAGCCCGGTTCACACCCTGCGCCGGCCCCTTCAGGGCCGCGACCAAACCTGACATCTTCCCGGCTCGCACCCTGCGCCGGCAGTTTAACTGCCGCGACGGCAAACCACAACAACCCAACCCAGGCCGCCATCACCCCGCCACGCGCCTACTCCGCTACCTCGACGTAATATGAGTCGGGGGCCGGGTTGGATAAGGACGGTGATGGGCGTGCCGGGTGCGTAGAGGTCGGCGGTTGAGTGATCCACGGCGTCGCTGCAGAAGGTGTATGACATGTATCGGGACGGACTTCCTCTGCCAACCGTCCTGACCTGCGGGTGTGCTCCCTATTGTGGGAGAGAGCCAGTCTTAACTTGCCGCTTCGTCCGGCTGCGGACTCGCCAGCTTGCGCGAGCGGGACGCACGCATCGGTCGCGGCTCTTCGGGCGCCGGCATGCTCAGCGTCTCAGGTGCCGGCCCCGCGCCATCCACGAACGAGGTAATGGTACGCTTGCCGAACTCAGGCCCCGGCGTGATCGTGATGGCCCCGAACAGGCCGTCTTGCGCTACGATGAGCCGCGCCTGATGCCACATCTCCAACACGGCAAGGAAGGTCACGACGACGGCGAAGCGGGTCGAAGCGGTGCGCAACGCGGCCTCCAGCGTCACCGACCCATGCTCGCGCAACAGTGCCTCCACCTCGGTCATCTTCTCGGCGATGGTCACGAGCGGCGGCGGAAGCTCCTCCGGCTCGGAGAGCCGCTTCTCGGCGATGACACGCCTGAACACTGCTGCCAGCGCCTGCACGTTCAGACCCACGAGCTGCGGTGGCGCCCACGTGACCATCGCCTCCGGGTCCACCAACCGTCCTGGTCGCGAGAACGAAACCAGACCCCGCTGCTCCCGGTCGCGCAGAGCCGTCGCGATATCGCGCGCCTTCTTGTATTCGATCAGGTGGCGCCGCAGGTTCTCGGCGTCTTCGAGCGGATCGGGCTCGTCGTCGGCCTCGTCGCGCGCTGCCTGGCGTGGGAGCAGGCTCCGCGACTTGATGAGCAGCAGGCGCGCGGCCATGGCCACGAACTCCGCCAGACGGGGCAGGGGCGGCTCATCCCAGGTTTTGAGGTGGGCGATGAACTGATCGGTGACAGCCACCAGCGAGATGGTGGTGATTTCGAGCTGATTCTTCTCGATCAGGTGAAGCAGCAAGTCGAGCGGGCCGTCGAAGCCAGGAAGACGCACGATATATGGCGGCGGACCCCCCGCGAGATCGGCATCGCTCGCCGGTCCAGCCAAGTCCTCCGTGCCGCGCACGTCCTGCGTTTCCGCCGTCATGCACCCTCCGTTGCGCCTGTGCCGCCCGCCGAATCGTCGTCCGCGACTCATCCCGAAACCACGAAGACGAGCCTGGAATGCGTCACGACATCATACGAATGTTCTAGCGTGAAACGGCAACCCCACGACGGATAGGCTAGGAGCGACGGCGTGCCGTGCGTGACGATGGTAACGCCGCGAATATCGGTCCCCTCGGTAAGGAACCACTCGATAGCCCGACTTGGCCTTCAGCGAGCGTGAGAAGCTACAGTGCGTCGTCCACCGCATGCAGCTCCGCGGCAGGCCCATCGGGCAGGTGATGTGTGCGGATGAAGAGCACGGCGCGCTCCGAGAGGCCCGCGTGCGCCGCCAGGTCCGCGCCGACGTCGGGATGGCGCCAGGCGTAATAGAACGGCTGCCGCCAGCGTGGGACTGGCCCCCCGGCCGCCGGCTCGCGCGTGAGCCAACGCAGCAGCCCCGGCGCGAACGCTTTGAGCAGCACAATCGGCGGGCGCACCCAGAGCCGCACGCGTCCGCCACCTTTGCCACTGTCGTGCAACAGCGCAGCCGCCAGCAGATCGGGATCGGCGCAGCGAAGCTCCACGAGCGCGCGATAAACCGTCAAGCTGTGCCGCTGATCGTTGAGCGACATCGCGGCGAAGAGCTCGCGTCC
>CAYYCB010000142.1:0-1797 GCA_964469715.1 uncultured Ktedonobacterales bacterium
AGCCAGGAATTGGCGGATTGCTCCTGGTACTCGGTGTAGCGCCGGTCGAAGAAGCTGTGGGGCGCGCCGGGGTAGACGACAATCTCATGCTCGATGCCTGCCTGCCCCAGCGCGTCATCGAACTTCTTGACGTCTTCGAGGGGGATACCCGGATCGGCGCCGCCGAAGAGGCCAAGCACTGGGCATTGGAATTCGCCGATGCGGGCGATGGGGGAGGGGCCACCGTTACGTTCGGCGGTCGGCGAGCCATAGAAGCCGATGACGCCGGCAAGTCCGTGCTGGTTCGCCGCCTGGAGGAACGACTGACCGCCGCCGAAGCAGAACCCGACGGTGAAGACAGCGCTTGGCGCGCGGCCGGGCATGTCGCTCAGGTACTTGATGGCGGTGGCGACGTCTTGTCTGATCTGGTCAGGCTTCGTCTGCTGCACATGGGGCATGTAGTCGAAGCTTTCGTCGCGTGGCGTGAGGCCGGCGGTGCGGCCGAAGTAGTCTATGGTGATCGCCTGAACGCCGGCTACGGCGAAGCGCTCCGCAAGCTCTTTGTAGAACTGGAAGAGCCCTCGCACGTCGGGCATGATGACGATGCCGGCGCCATTGGGCGCGTCGGGGGCGCAGATATAGACATTGAACTGGGTGCCGTCGGCTGAGGTAAGGACAAGATCTTGCCCGTAGGAGGCTCCGCCGCTCTCCGAGAGACCGGGGGGCAGGTGCCCCGGCTGGCCACCGTCACCGTTTGGGTGCATCGGCAGGTCTGGCGGATGCGCGTCGTAGGTGAAGCACATGGGAGTCGTCCCTCCTGGCAACCGAGAAGCGTCGCGATCAACGCGACGTTATGCACGATAGCGCAGTGAGGCAGCGTCGCGCCATTTCGGCCTGGGGGCACGGTGCTCAGGCGGATACCACTGGCAGGTGAGCCGGCAGATACCGATTCCGGGTGGGCAGATGTGGAATGTGCCGACGCGGCGCTCAAGGCGCCGGCGCAGGGTGCGAGCCGGGCAGAAGCCCTCACGCTATACCAACCATCCAGGCGCAATTGGTATGACGCGCGGGGTGAGCCGCAGGGTTGACGCTTCGCCCGTTATGCTTCCTCACCATAGAGCGCACGATGGAAAGCGGTGAGCGAGCCGTCAAAGGGGGGCAGGCTGGCGCGGGCTAGATCCTCGACCTCGCGGGCAGCACGGCGACTAGCCGCGACGACATGACGCGGGTAGCTGAAGCGGCGGCGATGGAACTCGAATTCGTCCTCGTCGAGCAGGTCCGCGCGCCCATCGGGGTGAACGTAGACATCCAGGTCGAGGTCCACGTAGCGGTAGATCAGCTCGTCGCTCCAGGCGCCAGGCATGGCGACGTTGCAGTAGTAGTGATGCAGTTGGCCGGCCACGCCGCCCGCCTCGTGGGGCGGGATGAAGGAGGCGGTGACGGAGTACCAGCGGCCATGCCAGTTGATGCCGATCCAGTCGTAGCGGGTCTGGTGGGTGTGTGTCGGCCGGACGAACGGCGCGCCACCGGGAGCGAACCACACGAATCCGTCGGAGCTCTCAGCCAGGATCACGGCGCTCCAGAGATAGTTGAGCCGGCCGCTGTATTTGACGCTGAGGAAGCGCATACGCCGGTCGCTCAAGACGGCGGGCAGCGCGGGGACGTGCGGCGGTTCGAGCATTGGGCGACCTCAATGCGGGGATGAAGTTGGCGGGTGGCGCCGCACGCATCGTAGCGCGGAGGGTGTAAACCGCGCAATGGACTACCAGCGCTCAAGGTGGTTCGTCACGCTGTCAGACGAAGGTGGTCCCAGGCTTT
>CAYYCB010000142.1:1897-8175 GCA_964469715.1 uncultured Ktedonobacterales bacterium
TGGTCCCAGGCTTTATGAGGCCGCGGCAGGGCCTTGTTTCGCGGCCGGGGCCTGGCCGAGATCAGCGCCGACGAGGCGCGCGCCGTCGAGGATGGCGCCGGTCATATCGGCATCGGCGGCATAGGCCCATGTCATGTCGGCTCCGTGGAGCGTCGCATGGAGGAGAAGGGCGCCGGTGAGATCGCTGCCGGTGAGCAGCGTGTCGCGCAAATCCGCGTCGGTGAGCTGCGCGTAGGCCAGCACGGCGTCGCGGAGGTCGGCCCCGGCCAGCATGGCGCCCGTAAAGTCGGCCCCGGCGAGGATGGCGCCGGTGAGTCGAGCACCCTTGAGGTTGGCCGCGCGCAGCGAGGCTCCGCGGAGGTCAATCCCGGCAAGGTCGGCGCCGCCCAGGTTGACTCCGCGCAGGTTCCAATGCGCGAACGCGCGGTCCCCGCGCCGATAGGCGCCCAGGAGCCGCGCGGCCCGCACTCGCGCCCACAGGTGCATGGTGGGGCATCCCGTGATGTGAACAGGCCCCGACGGGACGCAGGGGTCGCTAGAGATTGTTGTTGATATTGGCAAAGATCGAGGCGATTTGCGGCCCGAGTAGGATGAGAGTCGCGATGACGACCACTGCCACGAGCGCGATGATCAGCGCGTACTCGACGAGGCCCTGGCCGCGATGCACGCGGCGCGTGAATAGATAGTCAAGCATCGAATGCCACCTCTCTTACATCACCATGAGATTCGAACTATAAGGAGAGGCCCGGGCGTAGCAGATCGCCACATCTCCCCGGCATCGAGACGATACCGCCTACCTTGCCCACACATGTGCCTGCCAGCCAAGGGATGGAATCGCAGGCCGGCGCGCCGCGACAGGATATACCCGCGCCGCCATTATGAGGGTCAACGGCGGTAAAAATCAGCGGGACGGACGGTAAACAATAGTCAATAAATTAGGTGCAAGAAACAAATTAGGGGCACGAAACGGCTACGAGGGCGCGGTGAACCAATAGCCGATGCCCCACTCCGTGTGGATGTATCGTGAGTGCTGCGGATCATCGCCCAGCTTGCGCCGAAGGCGCTGCATGAAGACCTTGAGGTAGTGCGTGTCGTGGGCATATTGCGGTCCCCAGACGCGCTCGAGCAGCTCGCGATGCGTCAGGACTTCACCCGCGTTGCGCGCGAGCTCTTCAAGCAGGCGATACTCGGTGCGTGTGAGCGCGACGGGCGTGTCACCGACACGCACCTCGTGTGTGGCATAGTCGAGCGAGAAGTCGTCGAGAACGAACGTTTCACCGGGGCCGCTGACCAGCGGTGCGGGTGAGAGCGCGCTGTAGGTGGAGCGGCGCACCAGGGCACGCAGCCGGGCCAGCAGCTCGAGGTGGTCGAACGGCTTGGTGAGATAGTCGTCGGCGCCGAGGTCCAGCGCGCGCACTTTGTCGAGCGGCGAATCACGGACGGTCAGCATGAGGATCGGCGCCTGCGAAGATTCGCGAATACGACGGCAAACTTCGAAGCCATCGGGCGGCGGCATCGACACGTCGAGCACGATCAGGTCTGGCTGCTCTGCCGCGAAACGTTCCAAGGCTTCCTGGCCGCTCGACGCTATGGCGCAGAGGCAGTCGGGCCAGATCATACGGGCACCGAAGGCGACGAGATCCGCGACGTCGCGCGTGTCGTCCGCGATGAGGATATTGAGCGCCATCAGATTCCCTCGACCTTGCCACTCGGCAGCAAGATGTGGAATGAGGCGCCACGCCCGGTTTCGCGCTCGGCCCAGATGCGGCCACCGTGCAGCTCGACAACTCGCTTCGCTATGGCGAGTCCGAGTCCTGAGCCGGCCGTCGTCGGCGCCAGCCGGTGGAAGCGCTGGAAGATGCTGTCGAGCTCGGCGGCGGGAATGCCCGGTCCGTCATCTGAGACGCAGAGCGCGACCTCGCCGGCCGCCGTATGTCCTGAGACGCGGACGGTCGTGCCCGACGGGGTATGGTGGTAGGCATTGGCCAGCAGGTTCACGAGGGCGTGCTCCAGGCGGCGCGCGTCGCCGGTATACGGCAGACGCTCTGGAAGGTCGAGCTCGACGCGCTGCCCCTTCTCGTCGAGCATGGGCCGGACCACGGCCACGGCAGCAGCCGCCAAATCGCGTAGGTCGAGCGACGTGCGCACCAGAGACATAGCTCCGGCTTCGATCTGGTGATAGGCCAGCAGGTCGTCTACCAGGAGGCCCAGGCGGTCGCAATTGCGCCGCGTCGCGCCGAGCAGTTGCCCCTCTGCGGGGCGCAGACGGTCCTCCAGGCTCGCTTCCAACAGACCCAGGCCGGCCCGGATCGAGGTGAGCGGCGTACGCAGGTCGTGTGAGACGGCGGAGACGAACGCGCCCCGCAGCCGGTTCAGCTCGGCCAGACGCTCGGCGTCGGCTCGGCTCGCCTGGCCGGCACGCCGCTCCTTTTCCAGGCGATCCGCAATGAGCGCGGTGATTCCGCCGGCGAATGCCGTGAAGATTAGGCGGACGAGTAGATGGCGAAGGGAGGTCGACGTAGGCGTCCAGAGCGGGAGGTTGAGCGAGATGACGGCCATTACCAGCATGCCGAGGACGGTATAAAACAGTCCGTAGGGGACGGGATTCGTGGCGGCGGCGCAGACAATGACGAGGACGAAGAGCACGGGAACTATGCCCGTCGGGTTCGCGCTCAACACATAGAGCAGGCTGACGACCGCCAAATCAAGCATGGCGGCGGGACCTGGCAGCCGGAACACGGCTAAGCGCTGCCTGGCGAGGCTCACGGCGAGGGAGTAGAGGGCGAAGGTGAGCACCAGCAGCCACGCTGGCCATCCCTCGCGCTTGACGAGCGGGTGGATCAACGCCAGCATGAGCATCGTGCAAATGGTCGCCCAGCGGACATGCTGAAGTTGGCCGCCCAGAAGGTCGCGCGTCTGCCTGCTCGGGTTAATCCCCTCGCCAAACGCCCATTGCATGTGCGCACCTCTCGAAGCGGTCGCGCCCTCCCGGCGAACCCGCGCGCACGTCAGCGCTTCTGCGTCCCTCTGCCGAAGCCTCATCCGCATCCGGGCGGCGGATTCCTTCACATGTCGCCGAACTGCGCCGAGTGGCCGTGCCTCTGCCGGCGGTGGAGACCGGGCAGCACACTCTTCTCAGAGTGTAACGCGCCCGCAACGGCAGAGTAACGACCCGAACCACGGCTGGAGGCACCGCGCAGGTGGAGATGGCACGCCCGGCGTGCTTCAGGCGAGGCCGAGCAGGCGGACGAGGCGCGAGGTGGAGTAGTTCTCGATGCGCGGCGTGACGACGCGAAGCTCGACGCCGATGCTGGCCATTGCATCGCGCTTCTCGGCGAGATACGGGTCGTCAGCGGTAACGGCGAGATAGCGCGCATTCATCGGCTCTAGCAAGTCGGCGTAGTAGGCAGGGTCCACGCGCTCGCCGCCGATGAGGAAGACGCGATCCACGACGCGCAGCGCGCCGATCAACGTGCAGCGGTCTTCTTCGGATTGGATGGGGCGCTCGGGGCCTTTCCATCGCCGCACACGCTCGTCAGACTCGACGCCGACGGCCAGACTATCCCCAAGCTCGCGCGCCGCCTCGATGAAACGAAGGTGACCGATGTGCAGCAGGTCGAAGACGCCTGTGACGACGACGAGGCCGCCCCCGTGGTCACTACGGGGTGTGCCACCCCGCGCCGTGCCGCGCTCATACGCCATGCGTCGCCATTCTCCTCACGTAAGAGAGAATTGGAGTGGGCTGTGGGGCGCCAGGTCAGGGTCGGGCGAGGACTGGGCGTCTACCAATCTTCCACGACCCACCGAATCTCGCAGAAGGTCAGTCTGGTCTGATCTTACGCCACCGCACGCGCCCATCGGCATACTATAGCCGCAACTTGTCTGACTTGCCCACGGTTTGGGATGCGCTCGGAAGGCCGTCAATCGCGCTCCCGATAGCGAGGCGACCCGCCCGCTGGCTGCCTATGGTAGGCCTGTCAGGTTGACCACCACGAAGCCGCTGGAGGGCCATGTCCAACCGAGCGCAGCATCCACGCCGGGGCCGAGATCAATACCCGCCTGGTTGAGCACCGGAGCGTTGTAGCTCCCATTGCGCAGCCACGAGCTGGCGTTGGTGTTGTAGCCGGCAAACGGTCGCGCGCAGGCCACAGCGTCGTCGTTCACCGAAGCGGCGCTCGACTCGGGGCAATCCAACGGCAGCGGTGTGGGCCAGGCGGACGCGTCGGCGAAGCTGCCCGTGGGGGCGTAGGCGCTCGGCTGGAAGAACGGTGTCGCGATGTGCTTGTAGAGCATGTAGTAGTACACGCGACGGTAATTCGCGCCGTCAGGGCAGATGCCATCCACGGCGGCGCTGGTGAGCGAGTAGGCGCTCACACGTGTGCCCGAGACGGGACATGTGGACGGGACGGTGGCCTCGGTCTTGGTGGGGTCCCACCAGTTGTCGTCCTCGTTCCAGGGGCCAACATCGGTCACTGGAGCGCCGGCGGCGCTCGCCGAGCCGTTCGGCAGGCTGACGTCTACGGTGTAGCGCACCGCCGTCCCGCCGGGGGTATAGAAGGGCTGGTAGAACGACGGGATGGAGCTGACCCAGCCAAGCGTTGAGAATTTCAGGTAGGTGTCTGGCAGAGCTACGTATGCGGAGGAATCGCCGGGAATGCTGAACGAGGTGGCGTAGACTAGCGCCCAGCGGCCTGCGCGCAACGGTTGGCCGTGAAGCCAGAAGGAGCGCGACTGGAGCCACGACGAGGAGGACACCATGCCATAGGCCTCGTCGGTCGCTTTGAGGAACGCGTCGTAGTGGCCGCCGGCTATGCCGCGCAGCGCGTCACGCAGGTTCTCCAGCGCGATCTGTTGGCCCCAATACGAGGGGACGGCCTGCGGGCGTCCGACGGTCGCCGGATCAGAGGTCATCAAGCGTACCCACGCAGCGCGCACGGCCGCGGGCACGAGATCAGCCTGGGTCGAGTCCAGTCCAGCGCCTTCCGCGGCGGTGTGGGCCTCACGCTGGATATCTGGATCGCCGCTCGCATAGAGATAGATCAGCCGCCGGAACCATGCCCCGTCGGTCGCCCAGCGGTTGCGCTGCCATTGCCGCACCTGCGCGCCCAACCCGGCGCCCACCACTGCCGCGGTCTCAGCGCGCACGCGCTCGGCACGCATGTACGACCCGAATCCCGCGGCGATGACCGCGAGCACACAGAATCCCAGCGCGAAAGGGCGCACGCGACGCCACCAGCCCATCCCTCGCATCGTTTTCTCCTCCTGCCCCTAGGACGTACAAGGGCCACATGTGTGCCATCAGGGGGGCGAAATGGCAGGGACGCCATTCCGGTATCAGCGGGCGCGCGTTGTATAGTGCGCGTGCGGCGCAAGAGGCGCGGCGGAGAGGAGCAGGGCTTGCCATGCGGTTCGTGGTCCAGCCGGAGCGTTTCCCAGGCACGCGTATCGTCGCCGTAGGGGCGCGGGGCATCGCATCCAATGCGACTACGGGAGAGGATGTGGGAACGCTGTGGCAGGCTGCTGGGAGAAGTGCGTGCGAGGCGGCGGCCCCTTTCGGCAATGCGCAATCGCACCCGCGAGTTCGGCCCTGGCGCTCGCCCCATACAGGTACAATCCCGCATGGAAGCCGGCGCTTGTCAGGCCGAGAGAATGGCTGCCGGTTGGTGGACGATAAAGGCGTTTGCTTGGGGCCTGAAATTGGACCGGGGAGCGGGCAGACGGTCCGCATGAGAGGAGTGCGCTCGTGGACGTGTCGGAGCCGCAGGTGATCGCACTCGCCGCTCTCGCCACGCAGGCATCCGAGGCGGCGCGGTCGGGCGCCGTCTGGTCGCTGACAAGCGCCGACCTGAACGTCAATCTCGTGCGGTTCGCGGCAGGAGAAGGTGTGGAGCCGCACGTCAACGACGAGGTGGACGTGCTCGGCATAGTCGTGGCGGGGGAAGGGGCACTCGTCCTCGAAGGGTGCGAGGAACCGTTGCGGAATGGTGTGGCGTTTTTCATTCCTAAAGGCGCCCGACGCGCCATCCGCGCGACGACAGCCGAGCTGGTCTACATCACCTGCCACCGGCGGCGCGCGGCGCTTCTGCCCACACGCGCTCGGTGATGGGATGGATACGCCAGCGGCGCACTCTTCCAGCGCAGAAGGTTACAGGCGGGTTCAAAGCGGCAATTTGGCCTTTTTATCCATGTTGGTCACTTTGTACACCTGGCCTTGCTGGTCGTAGGTAATCCACTCCCCAACTTGTTCGTCAGCTTTGAAATATCCAGACCGCATCTTG
>CAYYCB010000143.1:0-8116 GCA_964469715.1 uncultured Ktedonobacterales bacterium
GCTACGGCCGCGCGGGTTGGGGCACACAGGTTGTGATTGCGGGGGCAAATCCTCGTGTGTGAGGCACTTCACTGCGCTCTAGGGTGGACATGTTAGTATGCGTCTATGCGGTGGATTGCGGTGGTGTGACGTTGGGGGTGTGGGCCGGTCGTCCCTAGCGCGGGGCGGCTATGGGGAGGCCGGAGATGATCCCGCAGGATATGTGGGTGCGAGACCGGCAGCAGGCGGACGAGCCTGCCGCCACGGAGCCGACGCTCGATGCCGGCGCTGAGCCGCGCGCCGGCGACTTCAGTGTGAGCCCGACGGACGTTGACCAGTTGCCGACAGAGAAGATGCCAGCGATGGATGGGTCGAAGCCTGCGACTGTGCGTGTCGGTGCTGCGATGCTGGAGCCGGTCGGCTTCGGGTTGGATGACGAGGACACGGTGCGGCGCCTTGCCGTTGCGCCGGATGCGGCTCCGCGCATACCATCTAGTGAGTCGCTGGCTCTGATTGGTCCGGGCCTACCCGACACGGTGGCAAAGCGCTCGATGCGTCGCGGGCCGCGCAGACTGTTGGTCGCGGTGCTCCTCGTCGCGCTCCTGTTGGTGGTGGCCGCCGTGCCGCTGCTGCGTGTGCTGCAGGCCCCGGCCGCGGCGCACGAATCCCCTACGGCGCTGCCGTCGCCCACGCCAACCGCCCTCCCAACCGGGCTGGGCATGGCCGATCCCAAGTCGTACACATGGCTGGGCAATCTGAACGGCTATGCCGAGCGTGCGTATGTCGACAGCATTCTCAGCGGGATGACGCTCGACGAAGAGCTGGGCCAGATGATCCAGGTGTCGTTCTACGACCAGACGACCGTGCCTCAGTGGGCGCTGGATGAAATAGCCCGCGACCACATCGGTTCCGTGATTCTGTATCAGGCCAATTTGGCCACTGCCGATTCGGCGCGCGATTGGACGACCAAGCTCCAGTCCGCAGCCAAGATTCCCCTGCTGCTCGGCACGGACGAGGAAGGCGGGGGCGTGAATCGCCTCAGTGGCATTTATGGCGATATGACCTCCGCGTGGCAGATCGCCCAGCGCAACGATCCTGACTATGCGCGCCGGGCGGGCATGCAATTCGCTCAGGACCTCGCCGCGCTCGGCATGAATAGCGACTATGCGCCTGTGGTGGACGTGGATAGCGGGACCGGCGCAGCCGGCGGGGAACTGAACGGCCGTATGTTCGGCAACAATCCCGGCCAGGTGACGACGCTCGCGGGCGCATTCCTCCAGGGTTTGCAGTACGGTAATCATGTCGCCGGCTGCCTCAAGCACTTTCCTGGCCTAGGCGACTCGACGGCCGATCCGCATCAGAAGCTTGCCACGGTGGATCGGAGTCTCGACGACCTCTGGCGCATTGATTGGGCGCCGTATAAGGCGCTCATCGCTACGGGGCAGGTGGCCATGATTATGACGACGCACGTGGTCATCTCGGCGGTGGACACTGACCGTCCCGCCTCGCTCTCGCGCAAGGTGGTGACGGGAATCCTCCGCGACCAGCTCCATTTCGACGGGGTTATCATCACCGACGGGGTCTATATGCTGCAGAAGCAGGGCAGCTACGACTACGATCAGTCGGTGCTCTATGCCATCGAGGCGGGGAACGATATCGTCTCCGCTGCCACCAGCGCGGGCGGGGCCGACGAGGCGTTGCGGGTGCTGCGACAGGGCGTGGAGTCCGGCCAGATCAGCAAGCAGCAGATCGATGACTCTGTGCGCCGCATCCTCCTGCTGAAGCTTCACTACGGTCTGTTCGCCAAGGCGTAGAGGCGCGAAGGGAAGGCGTGCCTCACCGCTCTCGCGGTTCGCCGACCGCGCTTGACCCTGCCGCTCAGGTATGCGACACTGCCCTGCGGTCCGCGCCGGAGCCATAGTGGCCGGGAGCGCAACGGGCCGGAGGGGTGGGAGCTCGTATGGCTGAAGAACGCCCGGTGCAGCGCGTGTTGCCGATGCTCGGTGTGCCCCAGCCGGCGCGGGCCGACGCGCTCGCCTTGCCCCACGTCCATGTGTCGCGGCATCCCGTCGTGGCGCATAAGATGGGACTTCTGCGGGACCGCCGGACCTCTGTGCCCGATTTTTATCGCCTGGTGCGTGAGCTCGGTACGCTGCTGGCCTATGAAGCGACCCAGAATCTGCACACCGAAGAAGTGGAGATCGAGACGCCGCTGGAATCCACGGCGGCGCGCCGGCTGGTCGGTGGCGTAGGCATTGTGCCGATTCTGCGCGCGGGCCTGGGGCTGGCCGAAGGATTCCGCTCCGTGCTGCCCGATGCATCCGTCTGGCATCTTGGCCTGCGCCGTGATGAGCGCACCCTGGAGCCGATTGAGTACTACAACCAATTGGCGCGTGCCGTGAACTTGCAGGTATGCTTCTCGGTGGACCCGATGTTGGCTACAGGCGGCTCGGCCATCGACGCGCTCAATACGCTCAAGCGCTACGGCGTGCCGCATTTGCGCTATGTCGGCCTCATCGGCGCGCCCTTCGGCGTCGCCAAGTTGCGCGAGGCGCATCCCGACGTACCTATCTACCTCGCGGCGCTTGACGAGCGGCTTGACGAGCGGGGCTATATCTGCCCTGGGCTTGGGGACGCCGGCGACCGTCAGTTCGGCACGCTGTAGACGTTTCACAGGGCATCGGCGGCGCGGTCTTCGTCTGCCGCCTCGCTTCAATATATCCACGGAATGTATCCATCGTGAGCCAACCGCCGTCCACCTTCGACGATTCCGAGGCGCTGCCCGACGAGTCCGGTGCGGGCAGCCCGACAGATACGGCGCCAGCCTCGCCGCCGCCCGAAGACCGCTATGAGGGGGCGGTTCCGCCCGGCTACGATTGGCCCACCCACGGCGGATATCTTGGTTGTTTGCTCGGCGTGATGCTGTCGTGCATCGTCGGCGGATTTCTCGCGTCGCTGGTGGACGTCTTCGACTTCGAGCACCACATTCGGGGACTGCCGAACGTCCTGCTCGTCGTGGTGACGTTTCTGGCAGCGCTGGCGCTGCTCGGCCGTGTGGGTTGGCTGCTCGGTCGCCGCTTCTACCGCGAATACGCGGCTAAACCGACATGGGGTGAGAGCGACGCCTACCGGCCCGACTGGCAGGCGCCCGCGTCCGGCTCGGCGGAGGATGAGGGAGTCGGCGCGCCGACCGTCGCGGAGCCCGAAGACTCAGGGCCAGCGTGAGGAGATGTCGCGGCGCACGCGACCCGGTCGCGTGCGCCGCGCGATGGAGTGCGATCCGCCAGCTCAGCGCACGGCTAGCAGTGTGTCGCGCATTGTCACCAGCTCGCGTTGGTGATGCGCCACCAGCCGGCGCAGCCGTTCCTCGCCTTCGGGCGTGAGCAGCACAAAGACCTGCCGCCGGTCCACGGTTCCCGGCTCCCGCCGGACGAGTCCCTGGGCTTCAGTCCGGTCGATAAGCCCGACCATGCTATGCTGGCGCATCTGTAGCCGGTCGGCCAACTCGCTCACCGTCGCATGGTCGCGATTGGGGAAACCCTTGATGGCGAGCAGGAGCTGATGCTGCTGAGGGGTGATGCCCTCTTTACGAGCCGCCTGCTCGCTGAAACGCAGAAAACGACGGATGGCGTAGCGGAAGTTCGCGATGGCTTCGTACTCCGCCTTGGAAATCGACGTGACTGGACTAGACGGTGACGCAACCGGGACTTGATCGCCTTGCTTGCGCTCGCGACTCATTGGCGGCCTCGACTTCCTGTCCCCTACACACCCACCCCTCTCCGATGCGCCCGATGCCACGCCCGGAGCAAACAAAGCTTGTACATAGGTACCCGGAAATCTACTCCCATGTCAAGGGAGCATTATCATGCGCGGGCCGGCGGCGTGTGGCGAAGGTGGAGGGGGTAGAGCGCTACGCTAGTGTTGCGTCAACGCAACGATGACGGCGCCGCCGGCGCTCGCGAGACCACCCGCGATGCAGAGCAGGCCGATTGCGATGCGGGTGCGCCGCGCCGACTCGATGGCGGCCGGGGCCGCTGGGTACGGAGAACTGCCGTAGCCGCGCATAGAGCCGCCGGGACCGTAGGGCGCGCCGGCCAGGTTGGGCTGTGAGGCGCCTCTCGGCGCCGGCATGTACGCTTCTGTCAGGCCGTCGGCGTCCGCCGCATCCCATGAATCGCTCGCGCCGATGGAGTAGCGCGATGGGGCGCCTGTGTTCGTGCCGTAAGCCGTCCCATACTCGCCGGTCGCCAGGGGAACGGGCGTGCCACACTGGCCGCAGAACGCTTCCCCTGCGGCGATGCGGGCACCACAGGCGCCACAGAACTGGGCGACCGGAGCCGACGCTGCGCCAGGGATGCGGGTGGTGCGCGACGGCGGCTGGCCGGCGGAGGTCGCGCGTGCCATAGGCATGTCTACGGTGTGGTCGAAGCCCGAAGATAATAGGGCGGCGCCTCGGGTGACGGGCGCGGCCGGTTCGGGCGTCTCGACGGCGCGGGTGGCAGCGAGCGAAGGCGAGGAGACAGCCATATCGTCCGCTTCGTATGGGACCTGCCAGCCGCAACTGCGGCAGCGTCCACCGGCGTCTACCGCCTGTGCGCCGCACTGTTCGCACGTGTCCATGTCGCCCTCCCTCTAGCCTTCTTGGCTCCCTCGGCCACAGTATAGCGCCGGAGAGAACGAGGGGCAAATTGGCGGGACGTCCGATGAGGCCGCCTGTTTTTGCCGCATTTCGTCGGCTCCGCTGCCGGCGCGGGTCGCGTGAGTTCACTTGCGATGTCCGGGCGATGACCGGCAAGATGCAGGCCCCCTACGGAGGAGGAGACGCGCGATGAGTTGGGCGTCCGTTACCGCCGTTGGGTCGCGGTACAATCTCCTCCAGATCGTCGCACCGCTAATTGAGGATGGTTATCGTATGCAGACGGAACGCTCAGAGGCGTTGTTCGCGCGGGCGCGCGAGGTGATACCTGGAGGCGTGAACAGCCCAGTGCGGGCCTTTCGGGCCGTGGGAGGGCAGCCGCTTTTCATCGAGCGCGGCGAGGGCGCCTATCTTTACGACGTCGACGGTAACCGCTTCATAGACTACGTTGGCTCGTGGGGGCCGCTCATTCTCGGCCACGGCGACCCGCGTGTGCTCGACGCGATTGCGCGCGCCGCGGCGCGCGGCACGAGCTTCGGCGCGCCAACTGAGGCTGAGGTGCGATTGGCGGAGCTCGTCATCGCGGCAGTGCCGAGCATGGAGATGGTTCGCTTCGTCAACTCAGGGACCGAGGCGACGATGAGTGCGCTGCGCGTGGCGCGGGCTTTCACGGGGCGCGAGAAGATCGTCAAGTTCGCCGGGGGATACCACGGCCACGCCGATATGCTGCTCGTCGCGGCTGGCTCCGGCGCGCTCACCCTGGGCACGCCCGACAGTCCCGGTGTGCCGCCGCAGACGACAGCGCAGACGCTCGTCGCGCCGTATAACGATCTCGATGCCGTGCGGGGGCTGTTCGAGCGGTTCCCGAGCGAGATCGCCGCGGTCATCGTCGAGCCGGTGGCTGGCAACATGGGATGTGTGCCGCCAGAGCCAGGCTTTCTCGAAGGGCTGCGCGAGGTCACGCGTCAGTTCGGCGCCGTGCTGATCTTCGACGAGGTGATGACCGGCTTTCGGGTGGCCTACGGCGGCGCGCAGGAGCTTTTCGGCATCGTTCCTGATATGACGTGCCTGGGCAAAATCGTTGGTGGCGGCCTCCCCGCCGCGGCCTATGGCGGCCGGCGCGATATTCTCTCGCTCGTCTCTCCCGCGGGACCCGTCTACCAGGCCGGAACGCTCTCTGGTAATCCCCTGGCGACGGCCGCGGGCATCGCCCAATTGGAGGCGCTTCGCGAGCCGGGGACGTACGAGCGGTTGGAGACGCTTTCGGCGGCGCTCGCGTCGGGCATGGCGGAGGCGGCGCGCGAGGCTGGCGTCCCCATCTACTCGACGCGGGTAGGCTCGATGTTCTGCACCTTCTTCACGCCCGATCAGGTTGTGGACGAGGCGACCGCCAAGCGGTCGGATACGCGAGCGTTCGCTACGTTCTTCCGCGCGATGCTTGAGCGCGGCGTCTATCTCGCGCCGTCGCAGTTCGAGGCCGGCTTCGTGTCGTTGGTCCACACGGACGAGGACATCAAGCGTACGGTGGCGGCGGCACGCGAGGCGTTTGCGGCAGTTGCCGCGGCGGCGACATCGGCTCCCCGCTGATAGCGCGATTTACGGGGCATCTCGGCTAGTACGACCGCGTTGCTCGCTTGTCTTGGCATGCTAGAATGCGGCAGGCGGTGTGGGTAGCGCGAAGGGAGACCTCGACCATGGCGACCGACGCAAAGTATCAGGCGGAGAACGTCGGCGACTGGGGTGTGCCTCAGGCGGTCGAGGGCGGTGAGTATGGCGCGGAGATGCTACGGACGGCAGATGGCCTCCAGGTGTTTCTGCGCTACTGGCTGGCCGCCGATCCCCTGGCCCCGGTGCTCGTTTTCCTGCATGGGCTTGGGGCGCATACGGGGTGGTTCATCGACTTCGGCAATGAGCTGAATGCTCGCGGTCTCACCGTCTTCATGGACGATCACCGCGGATTTGGCCGCTCTGAGGGGCCGCGCGGCCACACGCGCGACGCCACGGTCTACCCGCGCGACATCGCCGCTTTCGTGGCCGAGGTGCAGCGCAGGCGCCCGGGCGCGCCGATATTCTTGCTCGGCCACAGCATGGGCGGCATCTTCGCCACGCACACCGCCATCGCCGATGCGACAGCCGCGCGCCAGGCGGTGCGCGGCCTCATCCTGGTCAATCCCTGGATCAAGGATATCGTCAAGGTCAGGCTTACGCATGTAGTCCCCGGCATCATCTCAGGTATGCTCGGGTCAGAGAAGCTGCTGCTGCTGCCTTCCAACATCGCGGGGATGACCGACGATGCAGAGGCGACGGAGATGTTGAACGCGGACACGTATTGGGTGCGGAACCAGACCAGATCGTTTCTCTATCAGGTCTCGCGTATGCGCCTCGCGATGCCCAGCCTGGCGCCGAGGTTGCGCTTGCCCGTGCTCGTGATTCAGACGGAGGGCGACATGACCCTGTCGCAGCCGGCGACGCGCGATTTCTTCGACCGCATCGGCAGCGCCGACAAGACGTATAAGACCTATCCCCGGCTCACCCACGACTTCGAGTTCGACCGCGACCGATCCGCCCTCGACAACGATCTGGCCGACTGGATTCAGCGCCACGCGAGGTGAGGTTTCGCCCAGATTCGGCTCGCATCCCGGCGCGATGAGCCCCGATCGCGGACGCGAGAGTATGGGGTGAGAATGCGCGTGGGGGCGCACGGCTGCGCGCGCGATTTGATACACTAGATCGACCACGAGGCCCACGCTCATCGGAGATGCTGCCTCGCAGTCTCGACTGCTGGGGGCGTCCGGCTCCGCCGATCCACCATCCTCGATATTCGTCTACTGAGATTGGTTCGCATGCTCGACATCATCCTGACGCTCGCGGAGCGCTTCCGCGCCGCGGGCTTTGAGCTTTATATGGTTGGCGGCACGGTGCGCGACTTGCTGCTGCGGCGCGCCGCGCCGGCCGACGCCGACCTCACAACCAACGCGCGCCCCGACGACATCAAGCGGCTGGCGGCGTCCACGTCTCCCCTGGCCGTCGTCACGGTCGGCGAGCAGTTTGGCACCGTGCGGCTGCACTATCGACGCCAGGAAGATGGCGGCGCGGCAGGAGAAGCGGCGGCTGATGCCGGCGCTTCTCCCTTCCCTGCCGCCATCGTAGCCGACCATACTCCCGACGTGGATGTGGTCGAGATCACGACCTATCGCTCCGACCGCTACGATCCCGTCTCGCGGAAGCCCGAGGTCACCTTTGGCGACACGCTGGAGGGTGATCTGCTACGCCGCGACTTCACCATCAACGCCATGGCGCGTGACCCGCTCACCGGCGAGATTTTCGACCCGTATGGGGGGCGCGTCGATCTGGAGCGCGGACTGCTGCGCGCGGTGGGGGACGACCCGGAGCGCCGCTTTGACGAAGATCCTCTGCGGATGCTGCGCGCCTGCCGCTTCGCGGCGCAACTCGCCTTTGAGGTCGAGGAGAAGACCTCGGACGCCATCCTCCGCCAGGCCG
>CAYYCB010000144.1:0-8036 GCA_964469715.1 uncultured Ktedonobacterales bacterium
CGTGGGAGGAATGTGCTGTGGGGCTTCTCGATCGTTTCGGGTTGCCGGGCGGGCTCAATGCCAAGGTAATCGACGGTTACCATCCCGGCCAGCCACGTGCGAATGGGAGCGCGCATATGCCGAAGCCGGACATGCTACCGATAGATGGTGAGGATGGCAAGGGCGCTTTCTGTAAGCGCAACATCGTTGTTGCCATTACCGGTACCGACCTCGACACCGAGCTGCTGTCTCTGGCAGGTAACATCGGGAAAGCGAAGAAGGCGAACGTCTTCGTCGTCTATGGCATCGAAGTGCCGCGCAAGCTGGCCATCGACGCCGAGATGCCCGAGGAAACCTCTACCGCGAGCCAGGCGCTCGAACGCGCCACGCAGGTGGCGGAGCAAATGCATGTGCATGTCGAGCCGGAGATTGTGCAGTCGCGCAACTTCGGCCAGAGTCTTGTCGAGGAGGTCCGCGCGCACGATTGCTCGCTGGTCATCCTCGGCCTGCCGTATCACGTCGGCATGGGCGGCCACTTCGACCTGAGCGATACGGCCGACTACGTGCTCAAGAACGCGCCTTGCCGTGTCTGGCTCGTTCGCGGCCAGGCCGCGCAGGCGGCTGAGGCCGGCGAGGCATCCGCGCCGCGCGAGGTAGTCTCCTCGGTGCGCTAGCTCGTCGCGTGTATGACGTTGGGGCCGGCAGTCCGCCGGCCCCTTCTGTTTGGATTGATGTCCGCTCGCCGCCCGCGCTACTCCTCCAGCCCGTGAAGCTCGCGCTTCGGGTCGCGGACCATGAGCGAGCGCACTGCTTCCTGGACCGCCTTGCCCTCGAAGAGCACCTGCGCCATCTCGCGGGCAATCGGCAGGTCCACTCCTAATGCCGCCGCCATCTCCAATGCGGCCTTCGTAGTCGAGACGCCTTCGGCGATGGTGCGACGCTCGGCGAGTATTGTCTCCAGCGGGCGTCCTTTCGCAAGCTCAAGCCCCAGCGTACGATTGCGGCTGAGCGGGCTGCCGCAGGTCGCGATCAGGTCTCCCAGGCCGGAGAGGCCGGCGAGCGTGAGGGGATTGGCGCCCGCGGCCATCGCCAGTCGCGAGATTTCCGCGATGGCGCGCGTCATCAGTGAGGCTTTGGCGTTGTCGCCGTAGTTCAGGCCGTCGCTCACGCCGATGCCGATGGCGACGATATTCTTGAGCGCGCCGCCCAGCTCGACGCCCACCACGTCATCGCTCGTGTAGACGCGAAATGCCGGGGTGGTGATCGCCACGCGCACACGTTCCGCCGCATCGTGGTCCGTGGAGGCCACCACGGCCGCGGCAGGCATACCCCTGGCGATCTCCGCGGCGAGGTTCGGACCGCTGAGCGCGGCCGCCGCAACCTTTGGCGCCTCCTGCGCGATCACTTCCGTCATGCGCAGGTGCGTCCCTAGCTCCAGGCCCTTGCTGCCGGAAACGACCGTGGTTCCCGGCGCGAGCAGCGGCGCCAGCGCGCGCACATTCTCGCGCAGCTTCTGTGAGGGCGTCACCACCAGCACGATTCCCGCCCCATCGACGGCTTCGGCCAGATCTGACACGACGCGCAGATTAGCGGGCAGGGGAAATCCCGGCAAGTAGGCACGGTTCTCGCGCTCCCATTGGAGCTCGGCGGCGCGGTCGGCCTGATGTTCCCACAGCGTTACTTCGCTCACCGACTCCGGGCGCGTCTCGCCGCGATCTTGGGCGGCGCGAATGCGCTCCAGCGCCATCAGTCGTGCTAGCGTCGTGCCCCACGCGCCGGTCCCGATGACCGCAACCTGTGCCATGTCGCCCCTCCGTCGCGGCCGGCGCCATCGCCGGATCGCCTCGCTGCCCATTATACGCGGACTGGCGCCGTTGCGGCGTGCGGGAAATCGCCGCTCTGCCCCTGGGCGCGTGTTACAATGGTCGCGCGCATCGCGCGATGCGCGACGGCGGCTCTTGACGTGTAGCAGCGGTGGACTGGGGCGAGACGTGATCGAGCGGCAGACGGAGCATACCGAGTTCCTCCTCTTCGAGCATCTGGCCGGCGTGCCTGGGCTCTCCCACGCCATCTTTACCCGACGCCGCGGCTTCAGCGTACCGCCGTTCGCAGGACTCAACGCCAGCTCCGTCACAGGCGACGACCTGGCGGTCGTGCAGCGCAATAAGGGCGAGATCGTGGCCGCGCTGGGGCTGCCGCTCGTGGCCACCAAGCCGGTGCATGGCGGCGATGCGGCGGTGGTGGAACGCGAGCCAGACGAGCATGGTGAGGGGTGGCTCGACCGTATGCGCGCGCGCCTCCGCGTCATCGAGGCGGACGCGATGGTCTCCGACGACGGCGGCTTTGCCCTCTGCTGGGCGTACGGTGACTGCACGCCGATCCTGCTCTACGACCCGGCTCACCGCGCCTTCGGCATGGTGCACGCCGGCTGGCGCGGCACCGCAGCGGCCGCCGCGCCGCGTGCCATCGCCATGATGCGAGAGCGCTACAATACCCGCGCCCAGGATCTGCTCGTGGGCGTCGGACCGGCGATTGGCTCCTGTTGCTACGAAGTGGGCCAGGAGGTATGGGAGGCTTTCCAGCGCGAGCCGCTGGCGCGCGAGACCGGCGTGTTCGAGCGTCGCGAGCCGTTCTCCGCGCGGCATTCCGGTCTCTACCTCGATGTCGCCGCGTCCAATGTGAGGCAGCTTCTCGCCGCCGGCATCCGCGAGGATCACCTGGAGACGTCGGGTATGTGTACCGGCTGCCGCACCGATCTGTTTTATTCGCATCGCAAAGAGCCGTGGCCCAGCGGGCGCTTCGCCGTGGGCATCGGGCTGCGCGCGGCATAGCGACCAGCGCGCACTCGGCGCGAGGAGGGGCCGATGAGTCACATAGAGACGCAGACGCCGCTGGCTGATCGTCTCGCCGCCGTGCATCGGCGCATCTCGGCCGCTGCGAAGCGCGCGGGGCGTGACCCACGTGACGTGACGCTGGTCGCCGTCTCCAAAACCGTCTCCGCGTCTCTCGTGGCGGAGGCGCGCGGACTCGGCGTGACGACATTCGGCGAGAACCGCGTGCAGGAGGCGCGCGCCAAGCGGGCCGAGCTGAGCCTGGAGGGCGTGCGCTGGGAGCTTATCGGCCACTTGCAGACGAACAAGGTCGCGCTCGCCCTGGACCTCTTCGACCGCATCCAGAGCGTAGACAGCCTGCGGTTGGCCGAGGCGCTTGAGGCGCGCGCCGCCGCGTTGGGCCGCGTCGTGCCGATTCTGCTGGAGGTCAATGTGGCGGGCGAAGCGTCGAAGTCCGGTTTCGCCCCGGCAGAGCTCTTCGAGGCGGCCCGTGCGGTCGTCGCCCTGCCTCACCTCCACGCCGAGGGCCTCATGACCGTCGCGCCGCTCGCGCCGTCCGCTGAGAGCGCGCGGCCGGTCTTCGCGCGCCTGCGCGCGCTGCGTGACGAGCTGCAGAGTGCGCTGCCGATTGGGACCGATGGCGGGTGGCGCGAGCTTTCGATGGGCATGAGTGACGATTTTGAGGTGGCCGTCGAGGAGGGCGCGACTCTCGTGCGCCTGGGGCGGGCGCTCTTTGGCGAGCGTCCGCGCCCCGCTACGGGTCAGAGTGACTGAGTATGCGGAGCGCCCGCGCGCGGCGGTGCGCGGGATTGTCAGATTGGGGCTGTCATGATGGAGTCGAACACTGTGCTCTTCAGCCGCAGAGTGCGCCAGAACCATGCGCTGGAGCATGCGACCGTGACCATCCTTGCCCGCGATCTGCCGGGCCTTGCCGTCAGTGCCCGCTCTTATAGACGCGGCTTCACCATATTCGCCCCAATCGACCCAGCCAAAGTGCGCGCCGCCGCCGACGAGGCCCTGCGCCGCTTGCAGGCGGGTGAGTCGCATCTGGCGATCCATCCCAATTGCGGCACCAACCTCGCCGTAGGCGCTTCGCTCGCCATGCTGGGCTCGCTCTTTGCTCTGAATGCCAGCGGCGCGCGGGCACGCGCCAGGGTGGCGTCGGCGGTCGCCAGCTCGCTCGCGGGTATGGCGGTGGCGCGTCCGCTGGGGCAGGTCGTGCAGCGTCACGTCACCACGCACCCCGATCTGCATGGGGTCCGCATCGTCTCGGTGAACACTCGCCGGACGTTCGGACGCCGGGTGGTGGAGGTGTTGACCGTGGCGGACCCCGCCTAGACCGCTCGCCCGCGCGCATAGGGTACAATAGCGTTACGAGACCGCCGACGACCCGTGGGGGACGCGCACATGTTCCAATCTGAGCCTGGCATCCTGCACCTGCTGATTTCCGCCTTCTTCAATGTGCTGATCCTCATGATGATCATCCGTATGGTTTTGTCCTGGGTAGTCGGCATGATGAATATGCCGCAGGGACACCCAATCATCCGCTTTTTCTTCAATGTGACGGACCCGCTCATCGAGCCGGTGGCGCGCCGCATTCCGCGCGCCTCCCTCGGCGTCATCGATCTCGGCACGACGGTGGCGTTTATCTTCGCCTGGTGGGGCCTGCAAGTGTTGAGCGACGTGTTCGCCAGCGCCCTGCCGCTCGGCTGGTAACCGGATGCGGGCAAGCCGCCGAACGCCGCCTCGCGCATCTGAGACGCCAGGACATGATGAATTGCGCGGTGATCGGGCTGAGGTGCGGTCACGTGTCGCTCGGGAGGATGGCGGGCGGCTTTTGGTGAACGTGCGTGTCGTTCCGCGGGCCGCGCGGGAGCGGGTCGAGCTCGATGGGCAGGGGTTGCGCGTGCGACTCACCGCCCCGCCGGTCGAGGGCGCCGCCAACGAGGCCCTCATTACCCTCCTCGCCGGGCGACTGGGCGTTCCCAAGCGGTCGCTCACCCTGGTGCGCGGCGTCACGGCGCGCGAGAAGCAGATCGCCGTCGTCGGGCTCTCAGTGGCGGATTTCTGGGCACGCCTGGGCTTGTGACTTCCTGACACCCTCTACGTCGCCACTTGTCATCGTGCGCGGCACTGACATCAGACTTGCGCAGCGGCATGATAGCCGGCGGGCGGCACGATGGACGGCCTCTCGCTGCGCCCCAGAACGTTATGCACGCTTGCCCGCGGCCCGCGCTATGCGGTACACTGAGATTTCGGCATGGCACGTGGCGTCTCTCACCGCTCCGTTCGCGTTTAGACGCCTGACATCAAACATAGGCCGAATGATTGGGGCGATACGATATGGATCAGACCGTGGCAGAGGACGCGCAGCAGGCGCCAGTGGACGACTCGGCCTCCAGCGGTGAAGCCGCCTTTCGAGCGCTTGGCCTTGGGTCCGAATCGCTGCGTGCGGTTGTGGAGCTTGGCTACGTCGCCCCAACTCCCGTTCAGGAACAGACAATACCCGCGCTACTGGCTGGCCACGACGTCATCGGCCAGGCGCCCACAGGAACCGGCAAGACGGCCGCCTACGGATTCCCGTTGGTGGAGCGTCTCGAACCCGACGTCCTCAAGCCCCAGGCGCTCATCGTCCTGCCGACTCGCGAGCTGGCGATTCAGGTGGCTGAGGCACTTCACTCCCTGGGCAAGTTCCGTGAGGCGGTCACGCTGCCGATCTACGGCGGCGCGCCGTACGAACGCCAGCTTCGCGCGCTTGCCCGCGGCGTCCAATTCGTCGTCGGGACGCCCGGCCGTCTGCTCGATCACCTCAATCGTGGCACGCTGGATCTCGCCGGCATCCGAACCGTCGTGCTCGACGAGGCCGACGAGATGCTGAGCATGGGCTTTATCGAGGATATCGAGACTATCCTTGCCGCGCTGCCCCAGGAGCGGCAGACCGCCCTCTTCTCGGCC
This sequence comes from uncultured Ktedonobacterales bacterium, assembly GCA_964469715.1. Classification (GTDB taxonomy): domain Bacteria; phylum Chloroflexota; class Ktedonobacteria; order Ktedonobacterales; family JADMIN01; genus CAWAWP01. The sequence goes on from CAYYCB010000144.1 coordinate 5,766, forward strand.
ACCTTCCCGCCGCGCATCGCGCGCCTAGCCGAACGTTTCATGCGCGATCCCGTGCGCGTTAGCGTCGCCGCCCGCGAGGCGGTGGCCCCGCGCGTCCGCCAGGTCTACTACGAGGTGCCCAACACCGCCAAGCTCGACGCCCTCACGCGCATTCTGGATTTGGAGGAGCCTGATTCGGCCATCGTCTTCGTTCGGACGCGCGGCGCCGCCGACGACGTGGCGGAGAGCCTGAATGGGGCCGGATACATCGCGCAGGCCATCCACGGCGAGATCAACCAGTCGCAGCGTGAGCGGGTCCTGGGGCGCTTCCGGGCAGGGCATACCCAGCTCCTTGTTGGCACAGACGTCGCCGCCCGCGGCCTCGACATCCCCGACGTCAGCCATATCATCAACTACGACCTCCCGCTAGACGCCGAATCCTACGTCCATCGCATCGGGCGCACCGGCCGCGCTGGCAAGGGCGGTCAGGCGCTGACGCTGGTGACGCCGCGAGAGCGGCGCATGCTACGCGACATCGAGCACTCCATCCACCGCCGTCTCGAACGGCTCCAGCTTCCGACGCAGGCCGACGTGGCCGCTCGTCGCCGTGCCGCGTTCCGCGAGGACCTCCTTGGCATCCTGGATGGCGGGCAGCTCGACCCTTACCTCGCGCTGGTGGAAGATCTCGCCGACACCCACGAACCGGCCGAGCTTGCCGCCGCGGCCTTCAAGCTGGCAGCGCAGGCACGCGAGTCCGTGCATCCCGGTCGGGGGTTTGCCTTCATGGAGGCCCCAGAGAAGGCGCCCGCGGAGCCGGAGCCGTTCCCCGAGGCCGCGCGTGGCGAGGCCGAGCATGCCGAGACGGGGCGACGTCCGAGGCGCGAGCGTGCCGACGGGCGGCCTGAGGGACGTCGTGAGGCGCCACCGCGCGGTGGGCGGCGTGACCGATATACCGGCGCCGCGACGGCGCGGCTCTTCCTACGGGTGGGCAAGCGCGACGGCGTGCGTCCCTCGGACGTGGTCGGCGCGATTGCCAACGAGGCCGGAGTTCCGGGCGATCAGATCGGCGACATCGACCTCTACGACACGTTCACTTTCGTGGAGGTGCCGGAGGATGCGGTAGAGGCCGTACTCGACGCCCTCCATCGGACCACCATCCGTGGGCGCGAGCCGCGTCCCACGCTCGCGCGACCCCAGGGCGAGTGGGAGGAACCGGAGAATCGCCGAGAGGAGCGCCACTCGGTCCGGCCGCCCCGCCCAGGATTCGGCTCGCGCCCGGATTTCGGCTCGCGCCGGCCGCTCGCCAGTGATCGGAGCGAGCTGCGTGGGCGGTTCGTCGCGCGGCAGGGAACCCCCGGAGGCCGCAAGGGAAGTGGCCCGGCGACGCGACGCCCTAAGCCGGAGCGCGGCGATGGCCACAGGGGCGACCGCTAGCGGCGGCGGTCGCAGCACATCAATCGCACGCGCGTTGAAACGTCGTGACCGCGCGTGCGATTGCCCGATTCGCGGGTAGGTCAATCAGCCTGCTGATTCTCCTGCGGGAGGATGACCTCCACCGGAGCCGCGAGGCGGTCCGCTGCCAGCGCGACCGCGGCAACGAGCCCGTCCTTGCTGAATGGCTTCGGTAGCACGCGAATGGAGAGGCTGCGTAGCAAATCGATGAAGGCCTCGGGGAATGTGCCCGCCTCCGACGTGATGATGATGTATTCGTTGCGCGAGAGAAGCCGCTGGTCAGCCGCCGCGGCCTGGAGCACCTGGAATCCGTCCATGCGCGGCATGCGGTAGTCCAGCAGTACGACGCGCGGCTCCTCACTGGCACGGAGCGCATCGAGCGCCTCCTCGCCGTCCACCGCCTCGCGAATCTCGTATCCTTCGCCTTCCAGCATCGCCTGCACCAGCTTGCGTATGCTCTCGCTGTCGTCCGCCACAAGAATTGGCGCCATGGATCACCGCCTCTACCGCTCCGCCTTGCCACCACATCCCGGCGTCCCACGTTGCGGTCCCGCCAGGTTGCGCCGCACCTCATTGTGTAGCTATCACAGTGGCACTTATAGAAGCAGACGGCCATCCGCGATCCGCATAACGCATCGACGCGCGGGATGAACCGTTTGTCTTACTGGCGGCGTATCGCTCGCCCGCGTCCGCGCATCTGACCTCATGCCCTACCCTCGGCGCGACTCCTTAGACAGCCGGTGGCTACGCGATAAGCGCGGTGGCGCGCCGGTGGAGCAGCCTCCAGAGCCAGGCCCACGCCGGCCATAGGGCAAGTACGACGATCAGCAGCCCTACCAC
>CAYYCB010000145.1:0-6079 GCA_964469715.1 uncultured Ktedonobacterales bacterium
CAGAGAATCGGAGATACGACATGCTGCGAGCGGAGACAGTGGAGTTTGCGGCAAGCGCGGAGCTGGCGCGTGCGCTCGACCGCGGCGAGACGCTGCCCGCGACGTGGTACACCTCGCCGCGACTCTTCAATCGCGAGAAGCACCGCATCTTCCGCCGTTTCTGGCAGTACGTCGGGCTTGCCGAGGAGCTTCCTAATCCTGGGGACTTCTTCACCTATACCGTGGGCGACCTGCCGATTGTGCTGGTGCGCGACGAAGACGGCCTCCTCCACGGTTTCGCCAACGTCTGCCGCCATCGCGGCTCACAGATCGTGCTCCAGACCAGCGGCAATCGCAAGACGCTCCAGTGCCATTACCACGCCTGGACGTATAACCTCGACGGGACGCTGCGCGCCGCGCCCGGCGCGAAGGACGAGCCTGGTTTCGACAAATCCGAGCATTCCCTGTTTCCCATCGCCGTCGAGACGTGGGGGCCTTTTATCTTCGTGAACGCCGACCCCCAGGCACGACCACTTCGCGAAGCGCTTGGAGAGCTGCCGGCGCTGGTGGAGGCCACCGGACTGGACTTGACCGGCCTGCACCATCGCGTGCGGCGGACCTACGAGATCGCGGCGAACTGGAAGGTCGTGGTCGATAACTATCTGGAATGCTACCATTGCCCCGTGGCGCACCCCGGCTTCTGCGACCTGATCGACGTGGGCGACTACGAGGTGACGGAGTACGACCTCTTCTCCACCCAAGCCGGCAAGGTTAAGCAGTCCGCGCTCGAAGGTAAGGAACAGGGCCTCTACGAGATCGGCGACGGCGGTGTACGTGACGGCTTCTACGCCTACCTCTGGCCGAACTTCACTATCAACATCTATCCAGGGCCGGGCAACGTCTCGCTCAATCTTTTCGTGCCGCTGGCGCCAGACCGCACGCTGGCGGTCTACGACTACTGCTTCGCCGATGCCGTGAGCGACGTCCAGGTGGACGATTTCGTGAAGTTCATCGATCAGGTGCAAGAGGAGGACATCGTCCTCTGCGAGTCGGTGCAGCGCGGCCTTAGCTCCGGCGTCTTCGACCGCGGCACGCTGATGCTCTCCAAAGAGAAGGCGCTGCGTCACTTCCAGAAATTGGTCTATCGCTCGGTGACGGAGTGACGCGACGGTCCGGCAGACGCGAGCTGCATCCGCATCCCTCCCGAAAAATGCCCGCCGCGAAGCAATTGCTTCGCGGCGGGCTTTGTCTGCGTGACGGGCGCGGAAGCTATTTGCCTGCGCCGTTGATGACGGCGTCGGTATCTACCGAGATCGGGCTGAGGTTGTCGGTCAGCGTCTTGGCGATGTCCGCCTGGAGCTTGTTACCGTCGTCGGTCGCCACCTGATCCTTGGAGGCGGCGAGAACCTTTTGCATCGCGGCGCCAAGCACCGTCTGGACGGTGCCGGATGGCAGGGGGCCGAGAGCCGAGGCGCCGGAGGCGACAAGTGCCGAACCTTTCACCAGAGTGGTCAGGCTGGCCTTGGGCGCGATGGCGCTGAAAGGCGCGGGCAGCGTGATTGCGTTGGCGCCCGTATCGTTTGTGAGGAAGTCGTACTGCTGGGCGACGTCCTGTTGGCAGTGCTTGAGCAACTCGGCGTAGTACGACGGGCCGGAGGGCGCGGTGAGCTTGCTCAGCTTGTCGGAGGCGGCCTTCAGGTCGGTCGCGTCCTGCTGGAGCTTGGCGATATCGCCCTTCAAGTCCATTACGAAACTGGCGTCTCCAGCGGCGTCGCCGGTCTTGGTCTGGGCGGCATGGATCATGATGTCGCTCTCGTGGCCGGAGAAGGCGTTGAGCGGAGTCTGACAGTTCTGCTGCAGGCTCAGCGCGAACGGCTGAATGTTGTTCTTGAGGTTGCTAATGGCCGCCGCGCGCGGCAGGAGCACCGCAAAGAGGCTGGCAGCCGACGCGACGAGCACGACGATTGAGACGAACGCGGTGACAATGCGCCCGGCGCGTGCGCCCTTCAGCAGGCCAGGCGCCGTCAGCAGGAGGCCGACAAGACCGAGGGCTGCAGCGCTAATTGTGACAATGATGCCGCTAGTGAAGAGATCCTGGATGTCGCTGGCCTTCGTGAGGACGACGCTGTTCGCGGCATAGACCGCGTAGATGACTGTCACACCGAGCGCGATGACTGATAGGACGGTCGCCGCGGCGCCGGCTCTATCGAGCGCAGTCGCTTTCTTTGCAGGCGCTTCAGTTGTTGCGGTGGCCATTGCCCCCTCTTTTCTTCGCCACGCCGTCGTGGCGCACACTGGATTAGACTCAACCGACTAGCACGCCAAGTGGCCAGCCGTCGCACGCAGCGCACGGCGTCTGACCTCGCGGACTGCGGCGATTCTAGTGGAGACGGCTGAGATACGCAAGCGGTTGCCTCGCTCCGCGACATAAGACGTGCATTGCGGCACACACTGTCGCCTTCGCTACACTATTGATGTGTGGTCCGATGGATGACAGCGATTACAGGGGCGCCCGAATGCCCGCCTGCGGTCGCGCCGTCGCGTGGAAACAGCGCGAGCGTCGCACAGCAGTGTGTGGCACCCTCCTCGGAGGGATGCGAGCGCGGGACGATACGAATAGATAGCGGGGTGAGCGCGATGGGCATGGCGCCGGAAGGGCACCACGCAATTGTTCCAGATAAGCCGGCGCGAGTCCCGATCAGTAGGGGCATACCGGCCGGAAGGGGCGCTTCCTTTGCGCGAGAGGGCGCGGATCGAGACGCGCTCGTGCGGCAGGCGGAGCTGCTGATCGCCTATGTGTTGCGCGGTGGTGTGGTGCTCAGCGCGGCGATCATCCTGGTGGGCGCGATCCTGTATCTCGTTGGGACGCCCCCTGCCGGCGGCCTCGGCACGCGCGCCGTCCCGAGCACCATCGGCGATGTGCTCGCAGGCGTCGGGCATCACGACCCACGTGCCATCATTGCGCTCGGGCTGTTGATATTGCTCGCCACGCCCGTGGCACGGGTTGCGGTCTCGATTGTGACATTCGGGCTGGAACGGGATTGGCGCTACGTGGCGATCACCGCCTTTGTGCTGCTCATCCTGATCGCGAGTTTCATATTGGGCAAAGGCGGGGCATAGCATGAGTGGCATCGGCATCCCGGTGATCGCGAGCGCGCTGCATGCCCTCGGCGCGCCGAGCGATCAGGTGCGTTTCCTGGTGCTGGTCTTCGCCGCGTCCTGTGCCGCCGGCCTGATCGGCTCCCTGGTAGGCATCGGCGGCGGGATCTTTATCGTGCCACTGCTCACGCTTGCCTTTGGCCTCCCCATCGAGACAGCCATTGGCGCCTCCATCGTCTCCGTGATCGCGACCTCGTCCGGCGCGGCGGCGAGCTATGTGCGCGACCGTATCACGAACCTGCGCGTCGGCATGTTCCTCGAAATCGCGACGACGCTTGGCGCGGTGACAGGCGCATTCCTCACAACCGTCGCTCCTCACCCGCTTCTGTATATCGTCTTCGGCGTCGTGTTGCTGTTCTCAGCCGCCCCATTGGTAGTGCGCCTCGGCGAGGAGATACCCGCAGGCGTCACCAGCGACCGCTGGGCCAAGAAGCTGGCCCTCGCCAGCAGCTATCCCGACGCGCGCCTCGGCCGCGAAGTATCCTACGAGGTAACGCGCGTGCCGGCTGGATTCTCAATGATGTACGTGGCGGGCCTGCTCTCCGGCCTGCTCGGCATCGGCAGTGGGACGCTGAAGGTGTTGGCGATGGATACCGCGATGCGCCTGCCGATGAAGGTCTCCACCACGACAAGCAATTTCATGATCGGCGTGACGGCGGCGGCGAGCGCCGGGATCTATTTCGAGCGCGGCGCCATCCACCCATTGGTGGCCGCGCCTGTCGCCGTAGGTGTGCTCGCGGGTGCGACTATCGGCGCGCGCACGCTGGTCAAGCTCTCCAACACGACCGTACGCAAGCTCTTCATCCCGCTGCTCATCATCATCTCGATCCAAATGCTCGTCAAGGGCGTCACCTTGCTCGGCCATTGAACTGAGGCAGGCGCCAAGGCACCGCACCTATCCTCCGCTCTGAGGAATGGCATGCCAGCGAGTGTCGATGCGTGAATGCCGCTTGTAAACTAGCACCTGCTCGTGGTAAGATTGTCCCTCAGATGCAACCCTTTAACCCCGGTCCCGTGAGGCCGGGAAGGAGTGGCGCAGTGTTGCCGCACGCACCAACATCTCGCGTGGCGCCCTTGCTCCTCCATCGGGAGGCGCGAGGGTCTTTTTTTGTGCCGCGCGGGTTGGCGCGTGAGGGCATGACGTGCCTGCGCTCCACGTGGGGAGGCGTCCTGGTTTCCTCGCGTCGCGAAATCCCTTGCTCGCGGCGCGGCATGCAATGGAGGACTGGATGTTCAACTGGCGTGTGAAGACGTCCGGGGTGATCGCGCCTGATGAGCGGCTGCCGTGGCCCAATAGTCTTGCGCTAGGCTTGCAGCATACGCTCGCGATGTTCGGCGCGACGGTCGTTGCGCCGCTGCTCATGGGCTTTCCGCCCAACACGGCAATCTTCTTCTCCGGTGTGGCGACGCTGCTCTTCTTCGCCATCGTCGGCGGCAAGGTCCCTAGCTACCTCGGCTCCAGCTTCGCCTTCATCGGGCCCGTCATCGCCGCTATGGGCGGCAAGCCTGGGGCAAACATCCCCGTCGCCCTCGGCGGCATCGTGGCCGCTGGCGTTATCTATGCTATCATCGCCGTCATCACCATGGTCGCCGGTACGCGTTGGATCGAAGCGCTCATGCCGCCAGCCGTGACAGGCGCGATCGTGATGGTGATCGGCCTGAACCTCGCCGGTGTGGGCGCAGGCGACATCGCCAGCACAGGCACTCCGCAGCACCCGCTCGACCCCAACCACAACCTGATCGTGGCGGGCGTAACGCTCGCGGTGGCACTCCTCTCAGCGGTCTACCTTCCCGGCTTCCTGCGGCGGCTGCCAATCCTGCTCGGCGGCGTTGCCGGCTACCTGACAGCCCTGGCCTTCGGCGACATCACGTTCGATGCCGTGGCCAAAGCCGGCTGGATCGGCCTGCCCACGTTCCAGGGGCCATCCTTCGACGGACGCGCCATCGGCCTGATCGCGCCGGTGGCAATCGTGCTCGTGGCCGAGAACACCGGCCACATCAAGGCGGTCGGTCAGATTACGCGGCGCAACCTAGACCCCTACATCGGCCGCGGCTTCCTCGGCGATGCGCTCTCCACCATCATCGCCGGCTTCGGTGGCGGCACGGGTGTCACGACCTACGCCGAGAACATCGGCGTGATGGCCATGACACGCGTCTACTCCACGCTCGTCTTCCTGGTGGCCGCAGGTGTCGCGCTGGTGCTCGGCCTCTGCCCCAAGTTTGGCGCGCTCGTGGGGACCATCCCCGACTCGGCGCCCGGCGTGCTCGGCGGCCTCTCGGTCGTGCTCTTCGGCCTAATCGCCGCCACCGGCGCGCGCATCTGGGTCGAGAATCGCGTGGACCTGAGCCAGCCGCGCACCTTGCTCATGGCCGGCGTCACGCTCATCCTCGGCACGGGCGCCTACGCCATCAACATCGGCTCGTTCCAACTCTCCGGCATCGCCCTCGCCACCGTCGCGGCCATCCTGCTCTATCAGGTCCTCCGCGGCCGCCCGGACGCTACGACAGACCAGGCCGAATCCGCCGCGCCCGTAACCACGGATGCGACCACGAAGATCACGGCACGGTAAGCCGAACCCTTCCCTTGAAAAATTGTCGGGGCGCACAGCCGTGCGCCCCGATTTCTCTACTCCGCTCCATCCATGTTTGGAGCATCGAATATCCCCTGGCCGCGCCCCCTGCTGAGGAGTGCCCCGCGCGCTACTCGATCTTGCCGAAGTCATCCCCAATCTCGCCGTCCAAGCCCATGCTCTGGCGATACTGCTCTGGAGCAGCGTCGCGCTGGAATCCCTCGTTATAGACGCCCATCCGCACGAGATGCTTCAGCGCCATCAGGCGGCGGCGCGCAGCGTAGTCCTCATGCACGGAAGGCGTGGTAGGGCTCGGAGGCTGCGCCTTCGCTGCGGGCGTCTCGCGGCGCAATGGCTGCGACTTCGGGCTG
>CAYYCB010000145.1:6179-7972 GCA_964469715.1 uncultured Ktedonobacterales bacterium
GGCGTCGCCGCGCTTCGGTGGATCATCGGCCAGCGGCTGGGATCGTGGGCATGCCGCGGTCACATGCTCGCGGCCTATCTCGCCCTTTGCCCCCGTCTTGCCGCCGGAGGGCTGCGTCGCGCCGATGCTGATGGTACGCGCAGGACGCAGGCGTCGCGACGCGGCCAGCCAGTTCAGCGCCCGCGACGCCTCTGCGGAAGCCGCACTAGGAGGGATTGGGCGCGACATGGATGCAGCCCCCACAAGCACAGGAGTGGGCGTGTCTGTGTTCACACGACTGCGAAGGGCGCGTGGAGAGAGGTGGGCCTTCAGCCATTGCGTTACGCGATGCACGACCATAGAGCGCATCCTCGTTTCCAGCAGGCAGTCTGACTTGCGCCCGAGGCGTCGCAACGGCGGAGGTGCGATTGAGAGAGGGGGAGATGGTGCGCCTGCCCGCCATCAGTGGTCAAGGCTTCCCTGTGTTCGGCCGTCGTGGTCAGGATAGTAGCACAGCCCCAGTGGAGCGTCAAACCTGCCGGCAGGCCCGCTACTGCGACGGCCGTAGTTGTCGCACCGCGGCGAGGGATTGCTCGATGACGCGGCGCCACTCCTCCTGTGTCGCGCTGCCCTGCGCCACGCGGGGCGCGCAGGCGAGGCACTGCGCGGCGCGGTCGAGCGCTGTGTACGCCATGCCTAGCACATCCTCCCGCTGGTCGGTGTCGGCGCACTGCTGCGCGAGGCCAAGCCACAACTCACCTAGCTCACATGACTCCGCCGCCATCTCCAGTGCGTAGGCGACAGCAGCGTTCGTATCCACTGAGGGGCGGCTGTCCAGCAATCCGGTCGCGCTGGTCACGCCGGAGATCTCCGCGCGAACGGCGGCAGCCTCTTCCTCTTCCTGCAACACAAGCCCTGCGACGCGCTCTCCCTCCGCTAGCGCGCTCATCGGCGACATGCGCCCCGTCAGCAGCTTGCGCACCGCCTCCCCCAGGAGCGCCGCACGCAGCCGCTTTACCTCATACCCATCCAGATGCAGCGCGCCAGCTAGTGCCCCCAACTCGCGCTCATTCAAGACGGCCGTGCTGTTGTCGGCAAGTGAGCGTTGGAGGCGCGCCACCTTCGCGGGCGAGACGAGCGCATTGCCCTCGGACCCGCGGAGCATGTGGAGCATAGCGAGGCCCATTTGCCGCCGCTCAAGCACGGCGCTCAGCTCCAAGGCGAACAGGTTCATGGGGAAATCCTTGCGCCCGGTCGAGCGCTCACCTCTCGCATTCTACGGCCTGTCGGCTTTCGGCGCAAGCACAGTCGTGCTACCATAGTGGTTAGGCTAAGGATGAGCTCACGACCCGCGACCAGGAAGCGCCACACGGACGGGAGGGCCCGTGTTTCTCGCCTCGGCGGACGCCGCGACCGCGCTGGCGTTGCGATTGGAGGGCGTTGGGCAGCGCACCGTCACGCTGGCAGCGGAGATAACCGCGCCACATGCGCGCGTCGCGCTGACCGACGTCGCCTTCTACCGTCCCGCGCTCCTACGCTTCTGCGAGGAGGTCCGGCGCCTGCGGATGGGGATGGTCGGCACGGCGACGCTGCGCAGCGCGCAGGCCGGCGAGCTTGATCTCAACATCTGGGTCATCCCTGCGACAGGGCGAGAGACGTTGGGCGCGGAGATTGCGTTGCGCCGCGCCCACGGACCACAGAGCCCGCAGGACCGCTTCGATGCCGTTTTCGCCCTCACGCCAGCCGCCCTCTACGCATTCACGGCGGGCCTCCGCGCAGCGCTCCACGAGCGCGTCTCCGGCGGGCTGATGTGA
>CAYYCB010000146.1:0-1879 GCA_964469715.1 uncultured Ktedonobacterales bacterium
GATTGAGGAAGCGCCACCCCAGGGTGGTGTCTTGCAGCTTCATCTCGCCGCGCGGAAAGGCGGCGTCGGGCTTGCCCATTACGAAGGGGGCGCGGGTCATGCTCTCCACTCCGCCCGCCACGTAGACGTCTCCGTCGCCCGCCTGGAGGGCGTGTGCGGCGGTATTGACGGCCTGCAAACCCGAGCCGCAGAGCCGGTTGACGGTCTGGCCGCCGACCTCGATGGGTAGGCCCGCCAGCAGCAGCGCCATGCGAGCGACGTTGCGGTTGTCTTCTCCCGCCTGGTTGGCGCAGCCGAGAATGACGTCTTCTACGTCTGCGGGCGAGACGCCCGCGCGCCGGACCGCCTCGGCGATGGCGAGCGCGGCGAGGTCATCAGGGCGGACGTCTTTGAGCGCACCGCCATATTTGCCCAACGGCGTGCGCACGGCGGAGAGGATGACGGCTTCTTCCAGGGTCTCGCTCATGGTCTCGCTCGCTTCGTGTCGTGAGATGAACTGCTATCAAGTCAGCCTGTATTGTCGTGGATCGTCGTCCTAGCGTGGAAGGCGCCAGCCGGGGGCCGAACATCCACCGATCATCCCAACTCCCACTATATCTGACGTTGGGGATGCGGGGTCGGAGAAGAGCAGCGGGCCGCACGGCACTTCGGGCGGGGCGTCGTATCTGAAGGCGCCCCGCCCGGCGACCGAGAACGCGCCGGTGATGAAGCGTTGCCGGCGGGGCGGGCAAGATGGCGCGTCTCGCCGGCAACGTCCGCTAGCGCCCGGTGAAGTTCGGTTTTTCCTTCGCGAGGAAGGCGCGCATGCCTTCTTTCTGGTCTTCGCTGGCGAAGAGCAGGGCAAACAGCCGTTTCTCGTAGACGAGACCCTGTTCGAGCGGCGTCTCGAAGGCCGCCAGGACGGCTTCTTTGATCATGCGCGTGGCGACCGGCGCCTGCTTGGCGATCTCGTGGGCGAGCTTCTTCGCTTCTGTGAGGTGCTGGCCGTCAGGGACGATATGGTTCACCAGGCCCCACTCGTGGGCCTCTTGCGCCGAGACCTGCCGCCCGGTGAGGCAGACTTCCATCGCGCGATATTTGCCGATGGTGCGGGCGAGGCGTTGCGAGCCACCGGCGCCGGGCATCACGCCGATGAGGATCTCAGGCTGGCCGAAGCGCGCCTTCTCGCTGGCGATGATGACGTCGGCATGCATGGCAAGCTCGTTGCCTCCGCCGAGCGCAAATCCGCCAATCGCGGCGACCATCGGGGTCTTGACACGCCGGATGCGATCCCAGCTCTCGAAGCCGCCGCTCACCATATCCACCGCGCCCTTGTCGGCCATCTCGGCGATGTCGGCCCCGGCGGCGAATGCGCGGTCGCCGGCGCCTGTGAGGACGATGCAGCGAATGGCGGGGTCGCGGTCGAGCTCTTCCAGCCGGTCGGCGAGCTCGGAGACAAGCGTCCAATTCAGCGCATTGAGCTTGTCTGGGCGGTTGAGCGTGGCGACCGCGATGGGTTCCTCCCGCTCCACGAGGATATACTGATCTGGCACCGATGCCTCCATGTCTGCTGCGGGCTGCGACTTCTCTGTCGGGCGCGCGATGCCATAGCCTATGGCGCGCCGACATGCAGTATAGCATCCGGCGTGCGCTCGGCTGCGATGCCCTTGATGGAGCCGCGTGCGTTGTTGGCGATATGGAGGCGTGTAGTATTTGCGTTAATGCGCGTCCTGTCTGGTAGGATGCGCGGTCTGGCCCTCCTCGGCGTTCTGTTGCCCTGTGCTGGATGGCAGGCGGATGGTGGATTCTGCGTCGCCGCCGACCGGGAGGGCGGCGCCCTGGTAGACGTGCGAGACGACTCGGACGGGTAGCGCCGCCTTCGGCTGGTTGAGCATCTTCA
>CAYYCB010000146.1:1979-7959 GCA_964469715.1 uncultured Ktedonobacterales bacterium
ACGTGCGAGACGACTCGGACGGGTAGCGCCGCCTTCGGCTGGTTGAGCATCTTCACAAAGGGCACCGCGGCGATGAAGAGGGCGACAGGCCACTCGATCATTTCGAGCGCTATGGCCGCGCCGATGCCGCCGAAGAACCCGATGGTACGCGGCCAATCCACCTCCACTGGGCCGATTCGTCCCACGAGGCCGCGATCCTGCTCGCCGCTGTCGTCCGCGTTTTGCGGTTGACGCTGTGCCGCCATGCTGGGCCGCCTTTCCATGCAAGGGGATGCGGAGAATGCCACGTCGGTGCGTGCAAGAAGCATTCCCTCTATTTAGAGCGGGCGCACCGGAGAGGCGCGGAGGGGCCGCGGTGCCGTACAATGCCGCCAGTAAGCATGTTTCTTCAGCGGTAGGAAGGAGCGGCGCGTGAGCGAGGCGGAATACCAGTCGGAGCGGCCAGGCGAGATCGCATATGAGGACTTCGCGAAGGTCGAGGTTCGGGTCGGGCGCATCGTGAGCGCCGAGCTGCTGGAAGGCGCGCGCAAGCCCGCCTATAAGCTGCGCATCGACTTCGGCCCGGAGCTCGGCGTGAAGCAGTCCAGCGCGCAGATCACCACGCATTACCGCCCGGAAGAGCTGCCAGGCCGCCAGGTGTTGGCGGTGGTCAACTTCCCGCCGCGCCGCATCGCGGGATTCAGGTCTGAGGTGCTGACGTTGGGTCTGCCCGACGAGCGTGGCGACGTGGTGCTCATCACGCCGACGACGGATGTGCCACTCGGCGGGCGGCTCTACTAGCCGGGCTCCATTCACGCATGCGGTGCTACACTGTGACGAGTGCCCCGCGGGTCGCGGGCGCGTCGGACGAGCATGACGAGGGATTGCGTTACCATGGCAGAGAGCTACGAAGGGCGCATCGGCGCGTTGGCCGGAACCCGCGCCGTTGACTTGCGCAGTGATACGGTTACCCATCCTACTCAGGCGATGCGTGAGGCGATGTATCGCGCCGAAGTGGGCGACGACGTGTACGGCGAGGACCCCACGGTCAATCGGCTGGAGATACTCGCCGCCGACATGTTGGGCAAGGAGGCGGCGCTTTTCGTCGCGTCGGGCACGATGGGGAATGCCGTCGCGATGCTGACGCACTGCCGTCGCGGCGACGAGATCGTCATGGGCGACCGCTCGCACACCTATCTCTACGAGGTCGGCGGCCCTGCCCGACTGAACGGCTCGCCAATCCGCGCGGTGCCGACGCTGGCTGACGGCACGCTCGACCGCGAGAAGCTGGCGCGCTCCTTCTTCGGCGACGACGTTCACGAGGCGCGGACGGGCCTGCTCTGCCTCGAAGATACGCACAACATGTGCGGCGGTCGCGTGCTCTCGGCGGCGACGCTGCGCGAGCTGGGCACACCAGCGCGGCAGCGCGGGCTGCCGGTACACCTGGATGGCGCGCGCATCTTCAATGCGGCGGTGGCGCTAGGCGTCCCGGTGCGCGAGCTGGCGGCCGAGGTGGATTCGGTTCAGTTCTGCCTCTCGAAGGGCCTGAGCGCGCCGGTCGGCTCTATCCTGACGGGGTCGCGCAACTTCATCGCCGAGGCGCGGCGCGTGCGCAAGCTGCTGGGCGGCGGCATGCGTCAGGCCGGCGTCATCGCGGCGGCGGGAATCGTGGCGCTGACCGAGATGGTGGACCGCCTAGCCGAGGACCACATCAACGCGCGACGGCTGGCGCAGGGGCTTGCCCACATTCCCGGCGTCGCGATTGAGCCGGAGACGGTTGAGACGAACATCCTGTTCTTTGGCCTGAACGACGCCGAGGGCCGGCCGGGTGACGTCACGCGGTTCGTCGAGGCGGCGGCGCGCGATGGCCTGCTGCTCTCGGGCGGCGACGATGGGCGTATCCGCGCCGTCACGCACTATGGTGTCACCGCCGAAGACATTGATCGCGCGCTGGATATCATCACGCGTACGCTGGTCGCTTCGCCCGCGCGGTAGTCACAGTCGGGTGAGGGGGCCGGCTCCCTTCGTGGCCGCGCAGAGACGCTCACCGAAGGCGACCTGCTCTCTCCGTCTGTATGCAGGACATTGTCCGGGCATGGTCCTTGCGTTCTTAGGAAATATTCTTGGAGCGTTGGGGCATCGTGCGAGCCACCCACGGCTCGCTGCTCATGGCACGCATGGGTTTGTCGCACCTCCTGTAAATCGCTGGCAGACCTGCGTGTGGATCGCCATTCTTGTGACCCCTTGGGGACGTGCATGCGTATTACGATCAACTCAGGGACGACTTTCCTCATTAGTGACAAATTGGGCAATGTTCCCGAAGGATCGGAGCTAGGCCTCTACCACGAGGACGCGCGCTTCCTTTCGCGCTTCGTGCTCACGCTCGACGGCCACCACCTGCTTCCGCTGGCCGCTCACCCGACCGAGCCCTACGCCGCGGTGCACTTCGCCACGAATCCGCCGCTGCGCACGGTGCCGCGCGGCATGCTCAGCGTCATCCGGCGGCGGCTCATCGAGGGCGATGTGCTGCATGAGGACATCGAGATCGTGAATTACGGCGACGACGAGGCCGCGTTTACTCTAGAACTCGCGCTCGACGCCGACTTTGCGCATCTGCTTGAGATCAAGCATGCCCTCGCTTGCAACTGTCCGCCTGCCGTTTCCAAGAAGTCGGTCAGGCAGGTGCCGGCGCAGGGCGGGTATGCGCTCAATCTGCGAAGCAGCGCCGGCAACCTCGTGCGACGACTCGTGCTCCACCTCTCGGAGCAGCCTGCCTGCTGCCGGCGAGGAACGCTCCGCTTTACGCTGAAGCTCGCCGCCAAGGAGCGTTGGCGACTCACACTGGCGCTCCGCCCGATGATCCATGATGTGACCGTGCGGGCGCGTATCAACGCTGGCCCGGCGACGTCCGAGAAGATCCGCGACGTCCAGGTGCGCGAGCACGCCGCGCTGGCGGCGGTCGCTCCCGCGCTGCTCGTGGACCATCCTGTTCTGGACCGCGCCTACGCCCAGAGTCTGCGCGACTTCGCCGCGCTTCGCATCACGGATGAGGCGCTCTGCGGTGACGGCGAGTACGCGGTAGCCGCCGGCATTCCCTGGTTCATGACCCTCTTCGGCCGCGACTCGCTGGTGGCCGCCTACCAGGCGCTTCCCTTCATGCCGGAGGCCGCGAAGGGGACGCTGCGCGCGTTGGCTCGCTTGCAGGGGGAGAAGGTCGATCCGCTGCGCGGAGAGGAACCGGGGAAGATTCTGCACGAGCACCGCCACGAGCACTATGCTAACCGGCGGCATCCCTTCTTCCACTTCCCCTATTACGGAACGGTTGACGCCACACCACTGTTCTTGATGCTGCTGGCCGCGACCTACGAGACGACGCGTGATCTCTCCTTCGTCCGCGAGCTGCGCGCGCCCGCGCTGGCCGCCCTCGAATGGATGGATCGCTACGGCGACAAAGACGGCGACGGCTATCTGGAGTATCAGCGCGAGAGTGAGAACGGCCTCGACAATCAGGGATGGAAGGACTCGTGGGACGCGATCCGTTTCGCGGACGGCGCGATAGCGGAGCCGCCGATCGCGCTCTGTGAGGCGCAGGGGTATGCCTATGCGGCTCTGCAAGGGATGGCAGGGGTCTTCGAGGCGCTGGGCGAGCGGAACCGGGCGCGGAGCCTTCGCATGCGGGCCGCGGCGCTCAAGGAGCGGATCAATCGGGACTTCTGGATGCCGGAGCGCGGCTACTACGCGCTGGCGCTCGACGGGGAGAAGCGTCGAGTAGACGCGATCACCTCGAACCCCGGTCATCTGCTCTGGACGGAGGCCGCCGATGAGGAAAAGGCGGCAATCGTCGCGCGGCGCCTTCTCTCCGCGGAGCTCTTCTCAGGCTGGGGCGTGCGGACGATGGCGACGACCGAGGGAGGCTACAATCCCATCTCGTACCATTGCGGCTCCGTCTGGCCGCACGATTGTGGCCTGATCGCCGAAGGGCTTGCCCGCTATGGCTTCGTCGCGGAGGCGCGAGCCATCGTGGAGGGGCTGCTCCATGCGCTGGCGCACTACTCCGATGCACGCCTCCCTGAGCTGTTCGCAGGCTATAGCACAGAGGAGGCGCCCATCCCCGTCGAGTATTTCGCCTCGAATCGTCCGCAGGCGTGGGCCACGGGCAGCGTCTTTCATCTGCTTGCGACCATGGCCGGCCTGCGGCAGCGAGGCGGGAGCCGTGAGATGGTCCCGTTCCTGGCCGAAGGGATCGGGCGGCTGGAGCTCGACGGCGTGTGGCAGGGCGGGGAGCGCGTGCGTGTGGCGCTCTCGGCGCGTGCGGCGGGCATGGCGCACCGCGCCGTCGTCCCATCGTCGCGGCGGCTGGCAAGTGAGGCCACCGTAGCCTGAGCGAGAGCGGCGCGGGGCGCCCTCCGGCGCATCTGCCCCGCGCGCCCGTCCGCTTCTCATGCCACAGGGTCGTCCCTCCGAAGCGTACCATCCTCCAAGGACCAGACAGCGCCGCCAAAGCGGCGAATGAACCAGCGGTCGTGGGAGACCGCGAGCACTGGGCCGGGGAAGGCCAGCACGGCGGCTTCGAACGCTTCAAGCACGTCGAGACTCAGATAGTTGGTCGGCTCGTCCAGCACCAGCACGTTGGGCTGCAAGGCGACCAGCCGTGCCAGCTCCAGTTTGCGCCGCTGGCCGAGGCTGAGCGCGCCGACAGGTTTGGTGAGGTCGTCCAGCCGGAAGAGGCCGTTGCCGAGGATGCTTGCTACGATGACGCTCTCCGGTCCTTCTAGTCCTTCGCGGTAGGCGTCGAGGACGGTGGCTGCAGGGTCGAGCGGCGCGGGGTCCTGTGGGAGGTAGCCGATGCGGGCGGCAGGCGCGGCACGGATGGAGCCTACGTCCGGCGCTTCCTCGCCGAGCAGCAGCCGCAGGAACGTGGTCTTGCCAGCGCCGTTCGGTCCCACTAGCGCCACCCGCGCGCCTGGTTCCAGGTGGAAGCTGATGTCGCGCAGGATCGAGCGCCCTCCCAGCGCCTTCGACACTTGTTCCGCGGCGAAGATCGTACGCGATTGGAGTCGCTGGCCGCCAAACCGCGGCTGGAAGCGCATCGGCTTCGGCGGCTTCTCCACCGGGTCGGCTTCGATGCGCGCCAACCGCTCGGCGGCATCGCGCACGTTGCGCGAGATGGTGCGCGAGACGCCTTCGCCTTTAAAGTTGTAGATGAACTTGTCGTTATCGGCCGGACCCCGGTTGTGCGCGACCTGGCGTCCCGTTTCCTTCATGCGGCGGCGCAGATCGGCGATCTCCTCCTGCTGGCGGGCGTAGTCTTCCTCCCACTTCGCGCGCTCGGCGGACTTGGCGCGCACGTAGGCGTCGTAGTCACCCTCATAGCGCGTGAGCCTGTGCGTGCGGTCGTCGATCTCGCAGATGCGGGTGACGGCGGCGTTGAGGAACTGGCGGTCGTGCGAGACAGCCAACACCGTCCCGCGATAGCCGGCAAGGTACGATTCGAGCCAGGCGAGGGCGGCGGCATCGAGGTGATTCGTCGGTTCGTCAAGCAGGAGCAGGTCGGGCGAGCGCAGCAGCAGCGCCGCCAACCCCACGCGCGCCTTCTCGCCACCGGAGAGCGTGCGAATCTCTACCTCTCGTGGCAGGTAGGCGATGCCGAGTCCGGCAAGCACGGCTTCGAGTCGGTGATCGATGTCGTAACCGCCGCGATCCTGGAAGCGCGTGGAGAGCTGGCCGTACTCGTCGAGTAGCGCGGCGAGCGCGTCGCCTTCGGCTGAGGCAAGCGCCGCTTCAAGCTCGCGCATGCGGCGTTCCATCTCGTGCAGGTTGCCCAACGATTCGCGGATGAGATCGGCGATAGTCAATCCCGGCCGGTCGGGCGCTGCTTGTGGCAGGTATCCTAGCTCGGCGCTCCGCGCAAGGGCGACGCCTCCGGTATCCGCGGTCTCGGCGCCTGCCACGATCCTGAGAAGCGTCGACTTGCCGGCGCCGTTCGCGCCGACGAGGCCGA
>CAYYCB010000147.1:0-2143 GCA_964469715.1 uncultured Ktedonobacterales bacterium
TCGGCCACGCTCGTCGCGGGACGTCCCGGTGTGCTGCACGGCGCGCTAAGCTACCTGCTGCAAGACCAGCACGGCCAGGTGATCGAGACACACAGCATCTCCGCCGGCCTCGACTATCCCGGCGTCGGCCCGGAGCACAGCTACCTGCGCTCCACTGGTCGCGCCACCTACGTCGCTGCGGACGACGCCGCCGCGCTGCGCGCCTTCCAAGTCCTGTGCGAAGATGAGGGCATCATCCCCGCGCTGGAATCCTCCCATGCCGTGGCGCATCTCCTAGCAATGGGCGAGCGCGGGGAGCTCAAGCCCGGCGAGGTCGTCATCGTCAACCTTTCCGGCCGCGGCGACAAAGACATCAACACCGTTGCCACGACGCTCGATGTGACACTAGGCTAGTAAGCAGAAATGACAGATATCATGGCGACGACGCAAAGTCCCATCGCCGCCGCTTTCGCCCGCGCTCGCGAGCAGGGCCGGCCGGCGCTCATCCCCTACGTCATGGCGGGGCATCCCGACGTGGCGGCGAGCGAGGCGCTGGCGGTCGCGCTCTGCGAGGCGGGGGCGGACGTGCTGGAGCTGGGCGTGCCGTTCTCCGATCCGCTGGCGGACGGCGCGACGATCCAGGCGGCGGCGCAGCGCGCGCTCGACAACGGCATGACGCCTGCTGGCACGCTCGCGCTGGCGGCACGCGTGACCGCTCGGATACGGACGCCGGTCGTGCTGATGGGCTATTACAATCCGATCTTCTCATACGGGGTGCGGCGTTATGTAGAAGACGCGAGCAAGTCGGGCGTCGCGGGTCTCATCGTGCCAGACCTGCCGCCGGAGGAGGCCGAGCCGCTGCGCTCGGCAGCCGCGGAACGCGGCATCGAGCTCATCTTCCTCGTGACGCCGACGAGCACGGAGGAGCGAATCGCCCAGGTCGCCCGAATGGCGGGCATCACGGGCGGCGGGTTCGTCTACTGCGTCTCGCTCAGCGGCGTGACGGGTGCCCGCGACCGCCTGCCGGAACACCTGGCGGCCTTCGTCGCCCGTATCCGCGCGCACACATCCTTGCCGCTTGCGGTCGGCTTCGGCATCTCGCGTCCTGAGCACGTCGCCGAGATCGGGCACATCGCGGACGGCGCGGTTGTCGCCAGCGCGCTGCTCAACACGGTAGACGCCGCACCGCCGAACGAGCGCGTGGAAGCGGGCGTGGACTTCCTGCGCATGTTGCGGACGGGCATGGGCGTCAACGTCTCGACGGGGCGCGCCGAATGAGCGGAGAAGACATCTGGCGCCGGCTGCCTTTCTCCGACGAGCCAATGGGGCGGCAGCTCGCGCTCAGCGAGGCGATGCTCGCCACTCTGCCTGATTCGGGGCGGCCGGCGTGGCGTTGGTACATCCCTGGTGAACCGGCGGTGGTGCTCGGCAACGGCCAGCGGACAGAGGTCATAAGCGCCGCGGCAGTACGGGAAGCCGGCGCGCATGCCTATCGACGCACGTCGGGCGGTGCGGCCGTGCTCGTCACTGGAGATCTGCTCAGCCTCGATGTGGCGCTGCCCGCGTCGCACCCACTGGCCACGACCGACATCGTCCGCGCCTACCAGTGGATAGGCGAGGTCTGGGAGGACGCGCTCCACACACTCGGTCTCGCCAAGGCGCGCGCCTTGCCCACTGAGGAGCAGCGGGCTATTGTCCCGCTGGCGAAAGATGACATTCTCCGTCTCGCCTGCTTCGGCACACTCTCCCCATGGGAAGTGGTCGTCGGCAAACGCAAACTTGTCGGCCTCTGCCAGCTTCGTCGGCGTCCCGGCGCGCTCTATCAGGTAGGCGTCCATCTGCGCTTCAAGTCGAAGGCGCTGGGCGACCTGCTGGACCTGGGCCACAATGCGCGTAAGACGCTCGGCACGCGGCTGCATAACGCCGTCGTCGGGCTGGAAGACCCGCTCGGACGGCCCATCACGGCGGAAGAGGTCATCGCCACCGTGGAGCAAGCGCTAAGCGAACGCTTCGGCTCGCGGCTTGAAGACGCCGATTGGACCCGTGCCGAGCTTGCGGAGGCAGACCGCCTCCACCGCGAGCGCTTCCATCCAATCGTGTGATGCCGATTTCGCCTGGAGTGTTGGTACGCGTGCGGGCTTCAGCCGACGTCGCGCCCTGCGCC
>CAYYCB010000147.1:2243-7855 GCA_964469715.1 uncultured Ktedonobacterales bacterium
CGCCTTCTCCCTAGGCGCCAGCGCCTTGAGGCCGCGACGGCAAATTGAGACTATTACGCCGTACGCCGAACTATGTGTGGCTGGAGACGAAATTAGCCACGATGATGATCAGCGCGGCGCACGCCCCGACGGTGATCACCAGGAAGATCATCGCCCAGATACCGAGCCAGATGGCGAAGCGCTCGGGAGCCGAGCGCCGGGGCTTGACCGCCTTCGTGGTCGGCGCGGGCAGGGATATCTGCTGGCCGAGCGGCGGACGCGCCGCTGCAAGCTGGGCCTGCTGACCCGCCGGAGCGAGGCTGCCTTCCACCGTCGTCCCCGGTGGAGGCGCGAGCGCAGGCACAGGCTCGCCCAGAATCTCGCGCGGCGCCATGCCGTGGTCTACCAGATAGCGATTATGGTAGTACTTCATGGCGCGGTCGCCCGCAGCCTTCAGGAACGAGTAATCAATGGCGCCGCCGACCGCCGCGCCGACGCCCGGTATGATGCGCCCCACCCACTTGGCCGCCTGCTCCTCGGTGAGCTGCACGCTGAGCTTGACCAGGATCTTCGGGAGGATGTCCGGCAGAACATGCATCAACCCCTCGCGCGTCAGCCAGTTGCCGATACCGCGCAGGCTGTCGATACCCGCCGCCAGCGCCAGCACTTCGGCAAGGTGCGCCTGCTCTTCCGTATCCGTCGTATCGTAACCATAGGATTGCGCGATGTCTGCCGCCATGCGCACGGCATAGATGGCGGTGAGTTGCACGTCCGCGCCGGCCGCGACGACCGCCCAGAGGCCGCCGGGCAGGCCCGTAACCGCGCCCGTCAACCCGGCGCGCCGGCGATAGAGGCGCGCGAAGTGCCGCGCCACGTGGTCCATCCGGTCGAGCTGCACGGTGCGGATGTCTTCGAACGTCGCCACCTTGTTGCCGTGCTTGCGATGCGCGGTGAGAACCGCCGGGTCACGCCGCGCGGCCCAGTTGATCGCCTGGTTGATACGCTGCGGCGTCTTGCCGGGCTTGAGCAGGTCTTGCACCTGCGGCGGCAGTGCGCTGACGAGCGCCTCGGCGGCAAACTGACCCGCCGCGTTGGAGAGATTAGACCCTCCGGACGATCCGGCTGACGACATGTGCTGCATCTCCCATGCACTACGGCTTCTGACCGAGCGCAAAGTACGGCCGGGTCTCGCGCGTTTGGCTGCCGGCCAGTCTGCCGCGCCCAGTATAGAGGAGCCGTCAACCGGCGACAAGCCCCAGACACAGGATGCCGCGCCAGGTACCAAGGGTCGGGTTTCTTGACTTGCCCACTGCTTGCCGCCTATGATGCCCCCTGGATGCCTCATCACGTTGGGTGGCGAACCCGCAGATGTGGAGACGTGGACAGGTAGAGAGGGGGCTGAGCCTATGAGCCGTGCCCCACGCTTTCCTGACCAGAATCCCGAACGAGGTCGCGTCGCACATTGGCTGGACGACGAGCCTGCGGATAGCTTTCCCACCGGCCGCCAGCGTTCGGCCAATCCCCCAAAACGCCCCGCTGGCGCCGCGCACGATATGGATGATGGCGCCTCATCAGCCCCCCGATTGACCCTGCCGTCCATTCCCCTCGTTCGCCCGAGGCGGCGCGGAAACCTGGATGAGCCCGACACGGCGCGGCGCAGGACGCTCATGTCAGCCACGAACAGGCAGCGCGCCATTCGCACCGACCAGGCCTATGACGAAGGGGTAGATGACGCGGGGCCGGCCTCGACACGCTGGCATACGGCCCGCCGCCGTGAGCAGACCAGCGCCCGTCCCATCGTGCGTGACAACGTGTCTCCCACCTATGACCTGGACGACTTCGAGAGCGTATCAGCACGACAGCGCGCACTGGCGCCATATAGGACGCCCGCTGAGAGCGCATCCGACGTTCCAGACCTTGTCCTCTACCGCCCGGCGCGCCCGCGACATTACCCACGGGTCGATACGCGAGCGCTGATACAACGCGCCCGCAGCCCATGGTCGCTCACCAGGCTCGTGCTCGCTGTGGCCAGCATCTCCCTCGCGTTGTTCACTGCCTTCACCCAGGTCGGTGAAGCGCATCAGCCGCTAATGGACGCCTTCCAGGTAACCGCTGGAAGCCACGAAGCGCAGTCAGTGGCGAGCCTCGTCCAACCCGAGACGCAGATGATGCGCCCCGACCTCTACGACTCGCGCCAGCAGTTCGATGACTGGGGAAACGCCGCGTGCAGCTCCGCGACGATGTCTGAGGTGCTGACGGCCTGGGGAGTGAGCGGTGCGACCATCGGCAAGATGATCGACGTGATGGAGCCGGACGTCTCACTCTATGGGGGCCTGTTGCGGGCAAGCGGCTATCAACGCGGCGCCTCGGCCTTTGGCTTCCGCGCTGATCTCAAAGGCGTCCCTGGCACAGGTGATTCCCCGCTGTCCTACGATCAGATCCTGCACATCACGAACGATCTGGGACTGCCGATGGTCGTGAACGTCCGCATTGCGTGGGGCTACTACCACTTTTTCGACGGCGGCCACTTCCTGGTCGTGACGGGTGGAGACGCTCAGGGCCTCAAGATCGTGGACTCCTCCGAGTATTACATCCACTATCTCTCCAGGGACGTGTTCTATAGCATGTTCACGGGCATGACCGTCGTGATCGTCCCGCAGGACTACCACTACAGCGTCTCATAGCCGTCCGCGGAGGTATACTGTGCGTCGCGCGGACCGCGACGGCGGTCCGTGGTTTGGCGGACGGCTCCCCTACACGCAACCCGAGGAAGCGCATGCCCTCAGACCTGGATACGGCGACAATGATTGATGTGGTGACGGGCGCCTTCGGCCCCCGCGCGCGCCCGAACGAACCGCTGGCACGTCACGGCACCTTCGGCGTGGGCGGCCCGGCGGACGTCTTTATCACCGTGACGACCGAGGCGGCGCTGATCGAGCTTGTGACGCTGGTCAATGCTCACGGCTGGCCATTGATGTTGATCGGCAACGGCACCAACGCGCTCTTTGCGGATGCCGGCGCGCGGGGTCTCGTCGCCCGCATGGCAATTGATGGATGGGATATCGAGCCGGCCGAGGATGAGCGTATGCGGCTGGTGGCTGGCGCGGGCGTCAATCTGCCCAAGCTGGTAAACGATCTGGCTGAGCGCGGGCTGGCCGGACTCGAATGGGGCGCCGGTGTCCCTGGCACGGTCGGCGGCGCGGTGGTGAGCAACGCAGGAGCACACGGCCAGTGTGTGGCCGACACGCTCGAATCGGTACGTGTGCTGCTCACACACGCTCGCGAAACCGGCGCTCCCGAACTGGTCACGCTCTCCGCTGCCGAGGCGCGTCTTGCCTATCGCCATAGCCGGTTTCGTGCCCAGCGGCGCATCGAATTCGACGCCGACGAACGCCCGGTCGCCGCGCCTCGCGAGCGGGTCGAGCCGACGGAGATGATCGTCGGCGCGACGTTCCTGCTGACGCACGACGCGCCCGAGCGCGTGCGGGAGCGGGTGCGCGCGTACCGGCAGCACCGCAAAGACACACAGCCGCCCCAGCCCAGCGCCGGCTCGGTCTTCAAGAATCCACCTGGGGACTATTCAGGGCGACTCATCGAGGCTTGCGGCCTGAAGGGAACCAGGATCGGCGGCGCGCAGATCTCGCCCAAACACGCCAATTTCATCGTGAACACTGGCGGGGCCACGGCCGCCGACATCACCAACCTCATCGCACTTGCCCGGCGCACAGTGCGCGAGCGCTTCGACATCGCGCTTGAGCTAGAAGTTGAGTTCCGCGGCGACTGGTGAAGGGACAAAACAAGGCGGAGGAGACAGCGCCCCTCCGCCTGTTTATTCGTCGTCCTGGAGGGATCTTCGCGTCTCCCTAAGGTCAGCGCGCTTCTCTCCGAGCGCTCAGCGATCTGCTTGGACAAACATGGCGCCTATCGCTGCCAAACGGTGGCCTCGAGCGCGGTCATCTTGCCCTTGGACCGCATTGCCATCTTGAGGGCCACGTCGTGGGCACGATCCTCAGCCCCATCGCGGAGCGGCGGCAGCGGCGCGACGTTGCCGTAGCGGTGCCGCAGCCCTTGCAAAATAAGGTGATCGGTAAGCCAGGGATTCTTCGGCAGCACCGGCCCGTGCAGATACGTCCCGTAGACCTGGCGATAGCGTGCGCCCTCACCCCCGTCCTCGCCGTTGTTGCCGCTACCTGCCAGCACATGACCGAGCGGCTGCGCCTTCGGACCGAGATACGTGCGGCCGCTATGATTCTCGAAGCCGACCAGCGTCCGTTTCGTGCCGTTGAAGTCACATTCGACGGCGATATGGTTCATGAAGCGCGTGTCTCCGCCCTCGGTATACATATCTACCACGCCCACGCCTTCGAGCCGCGGCCCTTTGAACGGCTGATAGTAGTGGCCGAGAAGCTGGAAGCCGGCACAGACCGCGAGAAACACCACGTCGGACTCGGCGGCCTCACGCAAGCTCGCCACCTTGCCCTCAAGGTCGCGCGCCGCGACGTCCATCTCTTTGTCCTGCCCGCCGTGGAACAGGATCAGATCGTATTCCGCGAAGTCGGTCGTCTGCCCCTGGGTGATCTCCGTCACCTCGGTACGGAGCCCACGCCACTCGCAACGCCGCTGGACGGAGAACAGGTTGCCCCGGTCCCCAGCCACACTGAGCAGCGCTGGATAGAGGTGGCAGATGCGTAGGGTCATCGGCTCCATGGCGCCTATTCCTCCCAGAACGGCGGGACCCACCCGCGCTGGTGCATGATGCGACGAATCTCGTGAAGTGGCGTGTAGCCAGAGAGGATGTAGAGTGTACCGCCCGGCTCCACGTTCGCCAGAGCGGCATCGAGCGCCGCCTGCCGCTCCTGGATGGTCTGGATCGACTCCTCCGGCACACCAGCGTATTTGAAGCGCATCGCCAGCTCGTCGGCCTTCGTTCCGCTGGTGACGAGCGTGGCAATCTGCGGCGTCAGCTCTTCAAGGTCAATGTCCCAGAGCCAGCCGAAGTCCTCGCCGTCGGTCTCGGCGTTGCTGTGGACCGAGAGCACATGCTTCTGGCCGGGGCGCTGCAGGATGGTCCGCAGCGTCGTGTTGTAGGAGATCGGGTTCTTCACGAAGGCGAGCACGACATGCTTGTCGCCCGCCTGAATATCTTCGAGGCGGCCGAACGCCGGTTTCAGTGAGGCAAAGGCCTGCGCTGCGCCCGAGAGATCAACACCCATCGCGAGCGACCCAGCGACCGCGCCGGCGGCGTTGTAGACGTTGTGCAGGCCGTTGAGCGCCAGGTCGAAGGCGAGCGGGCCGGCCGGGGTCTCCAGCTCGATGGCGGAGGGGCCAATTGGCTGAAGCTGCGCGCGCGTGACGGCGACGTCGAGCGGCGGCCGCGCATAGCCACACGCGGGACAGCGGAAGGCGCCGAGATGCGAGATGTAGACCTTGCCATATTCGAGGTCGTGCTGGCAGCGCGGGCAGCGAATCGTGTCGGCGGCGTGCTCCGGCACCTGCGTGCCCACGTCGTCTGTGCGCATCCCGAAGTAGAGCCGCTTGCAGACCGCGTCAGGCGCGAAGTTGGCGATCAGCGGGTCGTCGGCGTTGAGCACCACCGTCGCCTCAGGCGGCAGGTTGCGGATCATCGTTTCGAG
>CAYYCB010000148.1:0-7809 GCA_964469715.1 uncultured Ktedonobacterales bacterium
CCGACCGAGCATGGCCGCCCCCCTGCCACCCGCGCAGCGTCTCGCGCCTCGCCAGAGGCGCACCCCGCATCCTCGCGGTTTCTCGCACAGCCCTGCCCAACACATTTCAAATGAAGGCAAGCTGCACGCCTCAGCTTGCGCCCATTATATCAATGCCCTGTTCGTGGCCGCAACGCCCCGTGCCCAATATTCCCGGCAAGCGGGCACTCACATTGGGCTAGCGCGGAGCCCGGATGGTCCAGAACGCTGCGGCGGTGGCGCGGGCGATGCGTGCGGCCCCCCCGCGCAACCGAACAGATCGTGTCGCAGCCAGCGCGAGAGGCCAGTTCACAGCTTACAACACCGCGAGCGGGAGCGCGCGCTCGTGATACGAAAGGTGGGGGCAATGGACCAGGCGGCATCTCTCGATCCTCAGGAGAGACCTGCGCAGGGCAGCGAGCCTTATCCCGCATCCATGACAGGAAGCACGGCCTTCGATCATACCGCCCACGACCTGCGCGACCCGCTCCAGGCCATCGGCGGCTACCTCGACCTGACCCTTGCGGAGGTTGCCGGCCCCCTCACGGACGACCAGCGGGTCTTTCTGGGGCGCGCCCGCGCTGCCACCGCTCGCCTCGCCGCCCAGTTGGACGACACGCTCCTGCTCGCGCGCCATGACACCGGTGGATTCATCCTCCATCGGCGCCCGCTCAGTCTCGCCGCGACGCTGGAGGACGCGGCCGAGGACGCCCGGATGGTGGCCGACGATGCCGGCGTTCACTTCCTGATGCCTCCCGCCGAGGATTGCTCAACTTCAATGTTGGGCGACCCGCAGCGCCTGGCACAAGGGCTACGCGACACACTCTTGGTCGCCGTGGCCGAGGCGGGCGAGGGCGGAACGGTGACCGTAAGCGTCGCGCGGGGTGAAGACCTTGCCACCATCACGATTGCGGCGCACGTCCCGGCCCGACCTGCAGATATGCGGAAGCCGGCCCCCGCACTCGATCGCCAGTCCACACGGCGTCTCGCTGTCGCGACGCTCATCCTCACGCGTCACGGAGGCGCCGTCACGACGAACGTTACCGCGGAGGGCAGAATCTTCAACGTTGCGCTGCCCCGCGATGCGTCATCGCGGCGGGGAACACTCGCCTAGCTGCGAGGCATTGCGCTCCTGCCGCCTCCGCCATACACGCCAGCCCGCTTCCGCGGCACAGTTCGTGCGGCTGAGAGTCTGGCAACGGCGGTACACAGGCCACAACCGCCGGTGGTGGACAAGCCTACTAAGGGAGAGCTGGACATGGGCATGCTGCGAGTGATGTCGAAGCGTGGCGACGACAAGGTGACGTGGGACACCAAAGGGGTCGCAATAGGCGATCCTGAGGCGCTGGCTGCCGTCCGTGAGGCCGAGGCCATCTTCGCCGCCCAGCGCGCCCGCGGAGCCACGGCGTTTAAGGTAGAGCCGGGCCAGGCTCCGGCCCGCATCGAAAAGTTCGACCAGACGGCCGAGCAGATCGTCATGATCCCCCGCGTCGTCGGAGGCTAGGGTGACACCCATGCTGTGGCAGGGGTTCATCGTGCTGCTGGCGATCTGGATGCTCTTCGTGTTGCTCTGCCTGGCGTATCTGTTGCGGACCGCGTTCGGCTCATGGGGCCGGTGGGGCCGTCTCCTCTCGGAACGGCTTGCCGCCGACCGGCGAGCGAACACGCTCATGCGCGAGTTGCTCTCGCCGGGGCAGTATCAGCAGTTGCAGCGCCACGGCTACGTGGAGATCGCCAGCCCCTCCGTCCCGAGCCGCATTTACCGCGTGCCGGGCGCGGGCGGTCTCGTCCGCGTCTATGAGCAGGGCCATGCCGTCATGGATCTCTGCTTGCAGCCCGTGGATACTCTGCCGGACGGCGACGTGATCGTGATGCACAAGCTCATGATCGAGGGCAACGAGCAAGAGTACCTTGCCAAGGCCAACCACTTCGCGCCCGGGATCATCACGTTGCGCGTCGGCTACCTCTAGCGCGAGGACGCCAATCCGCGCGATGTCGAGACCACGAGAAAAGCGCCGTCGCTCCAGCGGGAGGACGGCGCTTTTCTCGTGGTCTGCCCTGCGGCGCGGCGCGCAAGAACAGGCTATCCGGCGCGTTCCTGGGCCTCGCGAATAGCTTGCTCGAAGTGGCGCATCTCGATGACGGGCTCGGCCTGCGTGTGGGTTACATTCGTCGCATGCGGCGAGCCGCCAGCCCCACGCCCACGCAGCCATTCGGCCACCGCCAGATTCGCCGCGCGCCGGCACGCCGCCTCGATGTCGGCGCCGCTGAAGCCATTGGTCTGTCGCGCCAGCGCGTCGAGCGATGCGGAGCGGGCGAGAGGGCGCCGTTTCGTATGGATAGCGAGGATCGCCCGGCGCGCATCACGATCTGGCAGCGGCAGATCGAGCACAAGATCAAACCTGCCTGAGCGCAAGACAGCCGGATCAATGAGCTCGGGGCGATTCGTTGCCCCAACCACGACCACGCCACGGCGTCCCTCGATACCATCCAGTTCGGTGAGGAGCTGCCCAATCACGCGGTCGGTCACGCCGCCGTCCACCGCCGCGCCACGACCGGGCGCCAATGCGTCGAGCTCATCCAGAAAAAGCACACATGGCGCGACCTGCCGCGCCCGCTGGAACGTCTCGCGCACCCCTCGCTCCGACTCGCCCACCCATTTCGAGAGCAGCTCTGGCCCCTTGACGGAGATGAAGTTCGCCTGGCAGGCAGTGGCGAGCGCACGAGCAATCAGTGTCTTGCCGGTGCCGGGCGGCCCGGAGAGCAGCACGCCGCGCGTCGGCTCCAGGTCCATCGCCGCGTAAAGCTCAGGATAGCGCAGCGGCCACTCAATTGTCTCCACGAGCGTTCGCTTGGTCTCGCCCAGGCCGCCCACGTCGTCCCACGACGTGCGCCCCACCTCAACAGCCACCTCGCGCGCCGCCGAAGGCTCGACGTGACGCAGGGCATCCGTGAAGTCGTCCAGCGTAACGGTGAGTTGGAGCAGATCTTCAGTCGCGATACTGCCGGCGGTGACGGCGGCACGCGGGAAGGTGCGCCGCAACGCCGCCATTGCCGATTCGCGGCAGAGCGCCGCCAGGTCCGCGCCGACGAAGCCCGGCGTGATACGCGCAATCTGATCCATCTCTACGTCGGGGCCGAGCGGCATGTCGCGACTATGAATGCGCAGGATTTCGAGCCGACCCTGGGCGTCCGGCGCGTGGAGATGAACCTCGCGGTCAAAACGTCCGGGTCGCCTCAACGCGGAGTCGAGCGCGTCTGGCCGGTTCGTCGCCCCGACCACGATGACCTGTCCGCGCGCCTGCAAGCCGTCCATCAGCGTGAGGAGCTGGCCAACGACGCGCTTCTCCACTTCCCCCCAGACCTCAGATCGCTTGGGGGCGATGGCGTCGATCTCATCCAGGAAGATGACGCTGGGCGCGGCGCGCTGCGCGTCGGTGAAGACGCGGCGAAGCTGCGCCTCGCTCTCGCCGTAGAACTTGTCGATGATCTCAGGGCCACTCACGCTGAAGAAGCGCGCACTGGACTCGGAGGCCACCGCGCGAGCAATGAGGGTCTTGCCGGTGCCGGGTGGGCCCGAGAGCAGCACGCCCTTAGGCGCCTCAATGCCCAACCGGTCGAAGAGCTCAGGATGGCGCAGCGGCAGCTCGATCAGCTCGCGGATATGCTGGAGCTCGCGGCCTAGGCCACCAACGTCCTCGTACGTGATCGTGCTGGTGCGCGGCGCCATGCTCGCCCCCCGCGCCTGAATTCGCAGGCTCGTGCCAGTCTCCAGGATGACGGCGCTAGCCGGGTTCGTCGCCAGCACCTGAAATTCGCGCGCCGCCAGCCCTATCCCCGCCGCGCGCACGAGATCGCCGGCAAGCACAGGCTGCCCGCGCAGCGAGCGCGCCACATGGCGCAACTCCGCCTCGCTCAGATTTGGCGCGCCGTTCAGCGGCACGAGCGCCGCGCTGATCGCCGGCTGCGCCTGCACCCGCCGCACCGTCACGACGTCGCCTAGTCCGGCCCGCGCATTCTGGCGCACCAGCCCATCCATAGCAATGGTCTGCTCGCCGCTGGAGACGTCCCCTGGCTGGCGGCCAGCATCGGCGGGGTCCAGCGACCACGGGTGGATCTCAGCTACTGTGGTACGCCCGGCGCTGATCTCAACAAGATCGCCAGGAGCACAGTCCAACGCGGCCAGCGCAGCCGCGCCGATGCACGCGGTCCCTTTGGGGATCGTCAGTCCTTCGACGACGGTGAGCTCCACTGTCACAGTTGTCCTGACCGGGCTAACAGACCCCAAGGGGCCTGTGACATCGGAACGGTCGCGATTTGCCGTGCTCATGTCAGTAGTTACGTGCAATCGAGCGCGGATGTTGCACGTGTCAGACCCTCATGCGAGCCTAGACCAGCGCCAGCGGGCGCAGGAACGGGAGCTGCCCTACCAGGATGCCGACACACGCCGCAACGCCGAGGCCCAGGCCGCTGAGGCTCGCCAGCGGGACCAGCCCCGCCGCCACGGACCACACGCTCGGCTCAAGGCCGGAGCAATGCTGGTATGGCAGACACGGGCTGCCGCGGAGCAGGCCGAAGCCGGCGTCAAGCCCGATTCCGAGCATCGCGCCGCCGATCGCCGCGAAGACGAGCGCACCCCCACAGGCCGAAACCCACCCGGCGCGCGACATCGCCACGAGCCGGCCAACGGAGAAGGCCACGCCGGCCGCAGCGACGACCAGCACACCATAGACCACACCATCTGGTAGGGAGATGCGATCGGGCCGCGCAGTCTTGCCCGCCCCCAAGAACGCGCCGAGGGCGAGCTCGAACAGCAGCGTCACTACGACGACGAGTAACACGGCATATCGCCGGCGGAGAGACTCAGCCCCCGTCGCCCAGCCACTTTCAGCTTCATATCCGAAACGGCCGACGGCGCCGCCGAACGCCGCGAAGGCGGCCGCCGGCAGCGGCAAAGAGCCGAAAGTGCCAGTCATCACGGTGGTCGCGTAGTATGCCCCGCCGACCAGCAGCCCCGCCACCGCTGCGGAGCAGACAAAACGCGCCGGAGAAGTAAGACGACCCGCCATATGCGCCTCCTGATCAACCGGCCCCGCCAACGTCCACCAGTGGCCGCTTGCAGCACACGACGTGCCGAATGGGCGACGTCGTTCGCAGTGCCCCGACGGGCAACAGGATATCGATAGGTAGCGGGCGAGCTCCCTATAGCGTAATCACCTGATCGGGCGGGTTGCCGGCGAGCGCGGCGTAGAGATCGGGGAAGCAGCCCACTCGCACGCCATCAACCACATCGCGCGGCTCGAATTTCCCTTCATCGGCAGGCACTGCCAGGCCACGCTCGGTCGCGCACTGGTCGCAGATCATCAGCAGCATGCCGTGCTCACGGGCAATTTTGCCTACACGCTCGCCGATGGGATCGCCTCTACGCAGCACATAGGTGTTGTCGTCGAAGAAGAACATGCCCACGACCTCGACGCCGTGCCGCCCTTCCTCGAGTTGCGGCAAAATCATCTTGCCGAGCTTATAGCTGGCGGTGTGCCCGCTCGTGGCAAAGATGTAAGCGACCTTCATTCGAAGCCTCTTCCGTTTGCACGTGTCGCCACCGATGTACTCGTCGGACATCGCGACAGACGCTACCAGAAGAATGCGGGCTCAGCGCAAGGCAGGTAAACGGCGGCCAGAAGATGGTGCGCTATGGGTGCGCCAGCGCCAGAGTAGCCAGGAGAAACACGATCTGGATCGCTACGACGATGAATCCAGCACGGCGAATGAAGCGCTCATCAGCCGCAGAGGAGTCGACGTTAGGGGAGGCATCATCGATTCGTGCGTTCATGGGTCACGTCCTCACCAACAAGGGCGTATCTGAGAGTAGGTTTCCGCGCTCATCGGTCTTTCGTGCGCGGGTCGCGGCGCATGCGTCGCGACCCGCACAAGGCCACGCACACTCGTTCGAACGGATCGCGAATGAGCCTGACCACGTAGTAGCCGAGATGAGCTTCTCGGTTCACCTCGATAGCCGAATGCTCACCCGCGACTTCGCACACGCACCGAACCAAGCCAACTGTGGGCGCCGCTACGGGCAAGATAGCGGGTCATCCAAGCGCTGGCGCACTCACTATCACGATGGGCGTTGGACCTCGCGAACAGGAAAGCTTGTCTCCGAAGGAGAGGCTGGGTGAGCCTGTCGCTGCTAAACGCAGCGACAGGCTGTGCACACCACTCAAGCCTACTCCCGCGCGAAGCCCTCAAGCGCCCGCACGACGTCGTCCGCCGTCGGGTAGAAGGCGGTCTCCTCGGGGCCGTTGTAGGGCGCTGGGGGCGCGGCAATCGCCGAGATTAGCACCGGCGCATTGTCGAGCTTCCAGAAGCAGTTCTGCGCGATCCACGAGTGGATGTGGCGGCCGAAGTTGGTGAAGTCCGCCTCCTCCGTCACGACGATGGCCCGGTTCGTCTCAAGGACGGACTTCCGGATGGCCTCCTCGTCGAACGGCATGAGTGTGCGCAGGTCGATGACGTCCACCGAGCCACCGTGCGCCTGGGTATAGCGCGCTGCCGCGATAGCCGACTCGATGACCATCGTGCCCCAGCTCACAATCGTCGCCAGTGGCGCGCCGGAGCCGATCCGCGTGGTGCGTGCCTTGCCGAACGGCTCGGTATAGTAGCCCTCCGGCACGGTCCAGAGGCGCTCCAGCTCATCAATCGCCGCGCCACCCTTTTCGACGTGCGGCACGTCCGCGCGATAGAGGCGCCCATGTTCTAGAAACACCACCGGCGAGCGTGTCTGCGACGCCTGAATCAAGAGCCCCTTTGCGTCGAATGGTGTGGAGGGGCAGATGGTGATGAGTCCCGGCACGGTGGTAAACCACGGCTCGCCCGAATTCGAGTGGCCGAAAGCGCCGCCGCCCGAACCGCTGTCTGAGATGGGGCCCCCGCCGCCCGAACCAGCCTTCATCCGCAGGAGCATCGGGCAGTTCCAATCTCCAAAGGATTGGTAGTAGATCCTGGCCGCGAGGCGGATTGTCTGTGTCGCGGACTGGTGATAGTCCACGAATTGGACCTCACCGCAGCGCGCCTTGTCGTCGGCCATGCTGCAACCGGCGGCGATGCCCGCGATGAGCTGCTCGTTGAGCGCACTGCTGATCGCGGTGCCTGGGTACTCTTTCACAAGTCGCGCCGTCGCATTGAAGACACCGCCCGTCGGGCTCCCGACGTCCTGTCCGAAGACGAAGAAGCCTGGGTCGCGCTTGACGATCTCGACCAGCGCATCGTTGATCGCCTCGATCATCGGCATCTTCTTCGTCGCGCTGCTTGGCTGCTCTCCGCCCCACGGAGCAATCTCGATCACTTTCTCCGTCACACGCTCCGCGGGCACCGCCGGCTCCGCAAGCACCATCTCCTCGGCAGCGTCGATCTCCGCCTTCGCCTCATCGCGGATACGCTCGATATCCTCTTCGCGCAGCATTCCCTGCTCGACGAGCATCTGCCCCATGCGCTTGACGGGGTCCTTGGTGCGCGTCGTCTCATCGATGTCTTCACGAGTGCGATAGCGGCGGATATCCGTGCTGGAGGAGTGGGGGTCGAGAAGGCCGCCGTGCATGTGCATGAAGGCGGGGCCTTCGCCGTTGCGCAACCGCGCGGCCAGCTTGCGTGTCGTCTCATACACCTCGACGGGATTGACGGCGTCCACGTCCACCGCAATCGCGTCCATCGCACGCACCTGCGCCGTCAGATCGCCAGCCCACTGCGCCTGATTCTCCGTCATGATGGCCCAGTGGTTGTTCCAGACCGTGA
>CAYYCB010000149.1:0-4510 GCA_964469715.1 uncultured Ktedonobacterales bacterium
TCGTACTACACACTGCGCCTGGAGACGTACCCATGAACATCCTCTCCGCCA
Organism: uncultured Ktedonobacterales bacterium; assembly: GCA_964469715.1. Classification (GTDB taxonomy): domain Bacteria; phylum Chloroflexota; class Ktedonobacteria; order Ktedonobacterales; family JADMIN01; genus CAWAWP01. The sequence continues at coordinate 52 of CAYYCB010000149.1, forward strand.
TCGGGCAGGCCCTCGGCACGGCCTTCGCCATGTTCTGGGAGGTGCTCTGGCCGCTCGTGCTCGGCTTCGGACTTTCAGCTATCGTCCAGGCGCTCGTTTCCCATCGCACACTCGCCAGATACCTGGGTGACGACTCGCCGCGCAGCCTCACCTTCGCCACCCTCTTCGGCGTCGCGTCCAGCTCCTGCTCCTACGCCGCCGTAGCCCTTGCGCGCTCGCTCTTTCGCAAGGGCGCCAGCTTCACCGCCGCGATGGCCTTCGAGCTCGCCTCCACCAATCTTGTCATCGAGTTAGGCATCATCCTGATCGTCCTGATGGGCTGGCCCTTCGCCGCCGCGGAGTTCACTGGCGGCCTGCTCATGGTTGTTCTCATCGCGCTGATCTTCCGCCTCACACTCACGCCTCGGCTCGTCCAATCGGCCCGCGACCATGCCGCGCGCAACGCCGTCGGCCGCATGGAGGGCCACGCGGCGATGGATATGAGCGTCGCAGGCGGCTCCTCCTTCTTCGCGCGCCTTTTCAGCGGGCGCGGATTCACCGCCGTCAGCCACCTTTTCGTGATGGATTGGGCTTCTGTCTGGGTGGACGTCCTCGGCGGCTTCCTCATCGCAGGCGCGCTCGCGGCCTGGGTGCCCAACTCGTTCTGGCAGGCGTTCTTCCTCTCCGGCAATCCCACCCTCGCCAAGATCGAGGGGCCTCTCGTCGGACCTCTTGTCGCCATCATCAGCTTCGTCTGCTCGGTCGGCAACGTTCCGCTTGCCGCCGTTCTCTGGCGCGGAGGCATCAGCTTTGGCGGTGTCGTCTCCTTCATCTTCGCCGACCTGATCGTCTTACCGGTGCTCGACATCTACCGCAAGTATTACGGCGGGCGCGTCGCGTTCTACATCCTCGCCACCTTCTACGTCACCATGGCCGTCGCCGGCTACGCCGTCGAGCTGCTCTTCGGCGCCGTAGGCATCATCCCTACGAATCGCAGCATAACCGCCATTACCGAAGGCCCCACCTTCAACTACACCGCCATCCTCAATGCCGTCTTCCTGCTGATCGCGACCATCCTCGTCATCCGTTTTTTGCGCACCGGCGGACCGGCGATGCTTCGCATGATGAGCATGCCGGAGGGGAAGATGGGCGAGATGGAGGGTGGGCACCACGACCAAGGCGACCACGAGGAAATGGATGGACATGCTGGCCAGGCGATGGACTAGCTCCCCGCCCGAGGCCCCGCTACGGATGAACGGCCTGCTCGACCGCGGCGCGGAACTCAGGTGGCGTGAGAATGCCCGGCACGAGCTGGCCCGAATCCGCCCAGTAGTTACGGGCTACGGCCGTGCCGTCCTTCAGGTAAAACGCGATGAAGTAGCTTGCGCCGCCCGATTCTTGCCTATTCTGGTCAATGGGTGATGCCAGCACCAGCGCGACGAGCGCGGCGACGCGGTCGGGGTCCGAAATCGCCGCCAGTTGAGTCGTGCCGTCCTTCTCGCTATTCACGCCGATAGACTGTACTTTCGAGTCGATATCCAGCAGGTCCGCGCCGGTCTTCGCGTTGGGATTGCTGTTCGCCTCGTAGAAGGTGAGACGGCCGGCGAAGTGTGCGGCCAGTCGGAACGTCGCCGCGTAGCCCTTTACCGTGTAGACTGGCGTGCCGGCGTCCAGGAATGCGGCGTCGCCGTCCTTTGGCCGATAGCTCGGGTCGCCAACGTTCCCATCCAACTTGAAGCCGACCTTCTCGTAGACAGCTCCCAGATCCGCCTCGCTCGGCGCGCGTCCCAGTGCTACAGACTGCGCCAGATATTCGATGCCGCCGAACCGCACGAAATTGACCCAGTCAATCTGGACACTCCGCCCAAACGGTCCACAACCTGCCACGCCGACCAGGATGAGAGCGGCCAGCGCCACGCCGAACGTTCGTCTCCAAGCTATTCTCATCGCCGCCACCTTCTTTCACGCATCACGGCCGTCGCTCGCACCTGACGTTCGTTTTCAGCGATCTACGCGCTGGCCGTTATGGGATGCAATGCCCATACTTGGAGACGCCATAGCCCCTCCCTCGGTTCCCGAACTCCATCTGCCCTGGCAGCCTCAAGGCAAAAAAAGTCCCCATTCGTGAGAATGGGGAGCAGTGGCTGTCCGGGTGGCGGGGAACCTGAGGCGCTTACCTTACGCCGCCACTTCCCCTGCTGGCGGACCGGACCGAACCTCAATGTCGTCGTAGCGATTGACGCGATAGATCACGGTGGAGAAGGCCCAACTGAGGATGAAAACGCCGATGATGCCGGCGCCGACCCAGCCCGAGTTGTCGCCAATGTTGCCCACGAAGTCCCAGACGCCGCCCGAGAGGTCGAACTGGCTGCCGATAATGCTCAAGACCTCGATGCCGCCGATGACTAACGCGACGATCACCGAGATAAGTGTGATGCTCATGTTGTAGAAGAGTTTGCGTATCGGCTTCACGAAGGCCCAGCCGTAGGCGCCTAGCATCATCACGCCGTCCGTTGTGTCCGCCAGGCACATGCCCGCCGTGAAGAGCAGCGGCAGCAGTACCGCTGAGTATCCAGGCACGTTCAGGGTGCCAACCGAGCCCGCGATGACGAAGAGGCCGATCTCGGTGGCTGTGTCGAAGCCCAGCCCGAAGAGGAAGCCGACCGGGTACATCTTCCAGCTCGTGTCCACCGTCTTGAAGAGCCCGCGGAAGATGCGTGAGAAGAAGCCGCGCTGGCTGAGATAGGCGTCGACGTCCTCCTCGCGATACTCCCCTCCGCGCGTCACACCCCGGAATGCCCGCACGATTTGCACGAGGATAACGATGTTGATCGCCGCCATCGCCAGCAGGAAGAACGCCGATACACCCGTTCCGATCAGGCCGGCAGTCTGTTCCAAATCGGAGCGCTGGTTCTGGATGCCCGATCGCAGGAATGCCGCGCCGAGTCCGACCAGAACCGCGACCAGAAACACGACCGTTGAATGACCCAGCGAAAAGAAGAAGCCGACCGTGACTGGGCGCTTGCGCTCCTGCATGAGCTTGCGCGTCACGTTGTCAATCGCCGCGATGTGGTCCGCATCCACCGCATGGCGCAGTCCTAGCGTGAAGGCCGAGGCGGCGAGCGCGAGGAAGACCGGATAGCGTAGAGACGTCGCCAGTGCGATTGCCCAAAGGATCACGTTGACGGCGATCAGCGCGCCGAAGATGCCGATCACCTTGGGGCGCAGGCCTGGCGTGTCGTCGCTCATTACCCGTCGCAGGCTCGCGATCATTTTATCCCTCCGGGCTGGTCATCGCCGCCACCGAGAGCAGCCACAAAGGCGCGTCGGGCTCGATTTCACGCACGGCTGCTCGCCCTCATGCGAATAGACCGTATCACCGTGCCTGTCGCAGATGCAAACATTCGCATCTGCAATCGGATTCAGGCGCACTGAGACGCACCTGTCGCAAGAACGATACGCGCGCCAGACGTAATCGGATGATTTGGGGATTGAGCCGACTCGTTTCGGGACGTGAGCTGCCGCGTCGCGATCCTTCGCCGAGTGACCCCTGGCGTGTCTTATTCCTGAGCGGGAGGCGTTCTATCCGGCCACTGTGGAGTGGAGGCCTGGGCGCAAACCTTGCAGACGCCGAAGATGGCGAAGTGTGTCGAGGTAGCGCGGAATCCGAAATCGCGCAGCAGGGCTTCCCGGACCGGAGCAAAGAGCACGTCAGACGTCTCGGCGACGCCGCGGCATCGCTGGCAGATGAGGTGGTGGTGGCCGTTCTCCCCTACCAACTCGTAGGACATTACACCCTCGCCGAGGTTCGTCTGCGTTACCAGGCCCGCCGAAGCCAGCGTATCCAGCGTGCGGTACACCGTGGCGAGGTTGATCGCGGGATAGCGCTCCGCCACCCAGCGGAGGATTTCGTCGGCGCTCAGGTGGCCTGGCTGTGCGGCGAGCGCCTCCAACACGAGCACGCGCTGCGGCGTCGCGCGCAGCCCTAGCCGGCGAAGCCGCCGCGTCTGCTCGGCGTGATGCGCGTGCGTATCTTCGGTGGAAGTCATCGTGGTCGGTCCTGCGAGGTGCGCCGGGCGAGGCGCGGTCAGCATATCGTGCGTAGAGTCGTGCGGCAGAATACCACATCCTCATTTGGTGTGCCGCGCGGCGCTCTGTAACATCCAAAGGCTCAGTGAGACGGTATTAGGTTATTGTGGCATTTCCAGGCGTTGGCGTCGGAGCGAGCTTGCGTGAGCAACGGAGCGCATGAGAATGGCGCGTTCCGGTGCGGTGATCGCCGAGGGCGGTGCTGGCGTGGCCGCCGAAGGGAGCGCTGATTTCCTGATGGAGATGGTACGCAAAGAATACCCGCGCGTGAACGGAGCACACAGCGTTTATGCGTGGAGGGGCCTCGCCAGCTCCTACATGCTTGATATGCGCGGCACACGGAATCGGGGCACCGCTGGTTGCTATCCCGCGCCGGAAGACGTCGCCAAAC
>CAYYCB010000149.1:4610-7777 GCA_964469715.1 uncultured Ktedonobacterales bacterium
TTCCGCTGTTGACACGTAACAACCCGGCACGCTACCGTCTGACGGCGCCAATCGCCCGACAGGCTGTCGGTGTTGGCGCGCCGTATGCGAATGCTTCCGCCAGGCGGCCGCGTCCGCAAGCGGGCGTCCGGACGACGAGAGGAGGCGCCGCAATGGCGACCATTGAGTTCGCCCACGTCACCAAGTCGTATCCCGGGGCCGTTACCCCTGCCGTTGACGACGTGAGCTTCACGGTCCCAGAGGGCGTCATCTGCATGCTCGTGGGCACCTCCGGTTCGGGCAAGACGACCTTGCTGCGCATGGTCAACCGCTTGATCGATCCTACCTCAGGCGAGATTCGCCTCGACGGTGAGCCCACCACCAGCCGCGATCCCATCCAACTACGCCGCGGCATCGGCTACGTCATCCAGCAGGTCGGCCTTTTCCCCCACCTCACCATCGAGGACAACGTCCGCGTCGTGCCGTCTATCCTCGGTAAGTCAAAAGCTGAGACGGCCGGCCGGGTGGACGACCTGCTCAAGCTCGCCGGTTTGGACCCCGACGAGTATCGCGGGCGCTATCCGCGCCAGCTCAGCGGCGGCCAACAGCAGCGCGTCGGCCTCGCTCGCGCCCTCGCCGCCGACCCGTCAGTCCTGTTGATGGACGAGCCCTTCGGCGCGCTCGACGCCATCACGCGCGGCCGTATGCAGGATGAGCTGCTGCGCATCCAGCGCGGCGTCCGCAAGACAATCCTCTTCGTCTCGCACGACGTCGAGGAGGCGCTCAAGCTTGGCGATCAGATCGTCGTGATGTCCGAAGGTAAGTTGCTCCAGCAGGGCACCCCCATCGAGCTGCTGGCCAAGCCCGCCAATGACTTTGTTCGCCGTCTGATCGGCGGCGATAGCGTCCTGCGCCAGTTCGAGTACCTCTACGTCTCCACCGCGCTCGAGCCGCTTGGCGGCGACACCTCGGGCGACGCCATCCCCGCCAACACCACGCTGCTCTCGGCACTGCTGCGCATGATCCAGTCCGGCGAGCGTGCGCTGCGCGTCGAGCGTGATGGGGATGTGCTCGGCCAGGTGACGCTCGCCTCCATCTCCCGCGAGGTGCAGGCGACGCGCCATATTGCGGGCGCGCCGGACGCCACCACCCCGGCCCGCTAGGCCTGGCGAGAAGGAGGGCCGCGCGCAATGAGTTACATCCTCGACGGCAGCAATTGGGATCTCTCCGATCCAACGAGCATCCCAAATCTGCTCCTTGACCATCTCTCCATCACGGGCATCAGCTTGCTGATCGCCCTCGCGATTGCGTTCCCTATCGCCTTGCTCGTCGCACGCTATCGCCGGTTCTATCTGCCGGTGATCACCACGGCGGGAATCCTCTACACGATTCCCAGCCTCGCGGCCCTGGCCTTTCTCGTCCCCATCACCCGGCTCAGCCAGGCCACCATCGTCATTCCGCTGGTTGCGTATGCCCAGGTTGTCCTCATTCGCAATATCGTGGCTGCAATCCGTGCGGTGGATCCGCAGCTTCTTGAGGTCGGTCGCGCGATGGGTATGAACGCTCGCCAGCTCATGCTGCGAGTGACGCTGCCGCTGGCGCTGCCAGTCATCATCGCCGGGATTCGCGTCACCGCCGTGACCACCATTGGCATCGCCACTCTTGCCCCTGAGGTGGGCTCCGCCGACTTGGGCACACTGATCTTCCAGGGCTTCAATTTCGCCCGCAACGATCTCATCGCCGCGGGTGCGATCCTTGTTAGCGTGCTCGCCATCCTGACTGACGTGCTGCTCCTTGTCGTCCAGTCGGCGTTGAGTCGTGGACGCCAGGTCGTCTCCACCGTCTAGCGCTGCCTCTCGCGCGGCGCTGCCCACAGTCCTCAGGAGGAGGCGATCATGGATACCATCCATCAGATGCTGCAGTTTATTGCCGATCCGCAGAACACCTTTGGCCAGCACACCGCCGACACGCTGATACTCAGCGCGCTGGCCATCCTCCTTGCGCTCGTCATCGCGCTCCCGCTCGGCATTCTCGTAGCGCGGCAGCCCATCGCGGCATTCATCGTGAGCAATCTCAGCGGTCTCGTCCGCGCGATCCCGACGCTGGCGCTGCTAGCGATCATGATCCTCTACTTCAAGCAGATCGGATTCACCCCGTCCCTCGTGGCTCTCACCGCTCTGGGCATCCCGCCGATCCTGCTCAACACCATTGCTGGCCTGCGCGGCGTCGACCCGGCGGCCGTGGATGCGGCCAGAGGCATGGGGATGACGACCTCGCAGATCCTCACGCGTGTTCAGATCCCGCTCGTGCTCCCTGTCGTCGCCGCGGGTGTTCGCAACTCCGCCGTGCAGATCATCGCCACCGTCCCGCTGGCTGCGCTCGTCGGAGGCGGCGGCTATGGCGACTACATCGTCGCAGGCATCAACGTGCTCGACATCCCCCAACTTCTCGTCGGCGCGGTCGGCATCGCCCTCCTGGCGCTGATCGCCGAATTCGGGTTGGCCGCCGTGCAGCGCCTGGCGACTCCGCGCGGCATCCGCGCCGCAGACGTCGCAATCGCCCCAGCCGCGGCGACTGGCCCGCGACCGTCCCGCGGAGCGCCGATGGCCGCTTAAGCGGCGAGGCGTCCGCTGTAACAAACATTCGTAGTTCCCGTCATATTAACGGTGTCGTCAGACAGCTTTAGCTCCCCGGCACGGGAAACGGGACGGCTGTCGCAAGGAATCCAGGGCCTATCATAGGCGGTGCGCTCAGCGCACATGGAGGAGCGGTTATGAATCGTTTGCGCGCGTTACCCGACTTCGGCAAGTATCTCGGCGTTGTGCTCATGCTCACGGTGCTCACGCTGGCCGGCTGCGGCGGTGGTGGCAGCGGCAATGGTGGGTCGACTAACAAGGGCAATCTCACCATCGCCAGCAAGAACGATCCCGACGGCCAGCTCCTCGCTGAGATGTACTCGCTTCTACTACAGCACGCCGGTTACAACGTCACCACGAAGCTGATGCTCGGTCAGACGCCAGTGCTCGACTCCTCGATCAAGAGCGGCGCGATCGACATCTACCCCGAATTCACCGGCACCGGCGTCGGCATCAATCACCTCACCTCCACCTCCGATCCCCAACAGGCGTATAGTGAGGTCAAGAGCTACTACGAGCAGAACTACCACATCACGTGGCTCGACGCCGCGT
>CAYYCB010000150.1:0-7742 GCA_964469715.1 uncultured Ktedonobacterales bacterium
TCAGGGCCGCGACTCCGCACCCGGCTCCGGCGCCTTGAGCGCTGCGAATCCACATCCTGCGCCGGCCCCTTCAGGGCCGCGACCGCAAACCCCACCTTCCGGCTCGTCCGAGACTTCCAGTGTCGAGTCGCCACACGCGGGGCCACCGCCCGACATTGAGCGCTGGCCCTGCCTTCGAAGTGAGGCCCCTTCGCCCTTTCCACGCTCGTCGCTAGGAGTCGAGGTGGCAGGCTACGCCGCGCCCCGGTCCACGTCGCGAGCCGCAAATTGCCAGCCGCCTAGCGCCAGCAGCGCCAGCGCGATGGCCAGCATTCCCCCAAACGCTCCCCAATTGAGGCCATCCATAATCGGGCTGCCGTACTGGTGGAAGATCGAGAGGTTTATCGCCCACTCAGGCAGCTTCAGCAGCGTCCTCAGCGTGTCAGCGAGGAACGAGACACCCAGGAAGACGCTCATGATCCCGATGACCAGCCCCGGAGGCAGCAGCCCCGCTAGCGCGAAGACCAGCGACGCCGTGATCAGCTCCAGCGGCAACATGCCGAGGGATGCCTGGGCCACGCGTCCGGCCTCCACGCTGAAGCCGCTCACCTGTGCCACGAGCATGATGGCGAGCCAGATGCAGACCGTCGTGATGAAAGCTGCGCCGAGCACCGCGCCATAGCGCGCCAGGATGACGCGCCAGCGCGATTGCGGTGCGCTCAGCGTCAGCTCCAGCCGCCCGTTGTCCAGATCGGTAGCCCAGCCATAGGCCATGATTCCTGCGAAGATCGGGAGGAGTAGCTGGATGTAGCCGAAGACCAGCACCGACAGGAAGCCGTTGTTCGTCCCGATGTTGGCGCCGCTGAAGAGCTGCTGGCCGACCGCCGAATTGCCGATCAAGTCCTGAAGCTGCTTCTCGCTGGATTGAGCGACGACCACCAGATAGCCGGCGAAGATGGAGAGCGAGACAATCCACCAGAACATCGCCACGCCTTGCCGCCGCAACGCCTGCAACCCGACGCCGCGCAGCCATACGTCACGTCCCGCCCGCGCGAGCAGACGCCCAGCCGATAAGCCATAGCTCTCGCGGTTCCGGCCAATCGCCACATCCGCCAATACGGAGCGGCCCACGTCACGCCGGAGGAAGAGCGGCACCACGGCGGCTGACACGACGACACAGAGACCGACGAGCACGATCAGCGCGCCCCACTGTGGCGCGTAACCGGGTACGAGCGGAACATTCAGGTCGTAGGCATACGATGGCGAAATGTACCTCAACCCCGCCGAGCTGCTGACCGCCCGGCCTGTGCCGTCAAGGAGGAAGAAGAACACCATCAGCCCGCCGGTCCAGCCCGCTGCGGCGCCACGGCCCACCACCTGGGCCAGCAGGAGCGCCAGTGCCCCGTAGAAGAACGCCAGGAGGCCTGCGTCGGCGGTTGCCAGCAGCGCGGCGCCTGGATTTACCGTCACCTTCGCGCTGGCCATGCCGCCCATGATCCACACGGCGATCAGCACGCAGATCAGGCCAGTCGCCGTGGCCAGCGCCAGCAACTTCTGTCCCAACAGGCTCAGCCGCGAATGTGGCGTGGAGAGCAGGATGTCGAGCGTGCCCCGATCTTCCTCGCCGCGCGTCATCCGTGCGCCCGCCAACACCGTCCAGATGCCCAGAATTTCGGGCAGCAAGCCCATCATCTTGAAGGTCACGAAGCCGCCAGGAGTATTCAGTTTCCTGGTCTCACCGAAGAAGCTGAACTGCTGCATCAGCTGCTGAAGCTGCGCCGTAGACGCCCCACTGAGCGCGCTCGCAAACGTCGCATACTGTGCATACACTGCCAACCCAAGCCCAATGCCCCAGCCCAGAATCGCCCAGCGATAGTCGCGGAGCGACTTTGTGAAGATTGTTCGAAACATAGCCGTACGCCCACCTTCCTTCGCTCAGAACCCTCTACCGTGATGGGTCGCCTCTTTGGGTCAGGCCGTCACGGCGGAGGGTGCGGCTTCGGGCGTGTAGTAGCGCAGGAAGATCTCCTCAAGCGTCGGCTCGCGCGTTGTGAGGTTGGTGGCGCCATGCTGTGCCGCCGCCTGCAAGACTGCGCCAAGGTCGCCCTGCACGGTCAACAGCAGGCCCCGACCCCCGTTGCTCACGCTCACGCCGCGGACACCAGCCACGCCGCTGAACCAGTCGGTTGAGGGCGGCCCCGCGAAGGTCACATCCACCTCGTGGTGCTGAATGTCTGTGAGCGCATGCACCGCGTCTACCTTGGCGAGTTGTCCGTCACGGATGATGCCCACCCGGTCGCAGGTGTGTTCGACCTCGGTGAGGTTATGTGACGAGAGGAAGACTGTCCGGCCATCCGCCTTCACCTCGGCGAGCATGCGGTAGAACTCGTGCTGGTTGAGCGGATCGAGCCCGCTGGTCGGCTCATCCATGATGAGCAGCCTGGGCCGGTGCATGAAGGCCTGAACCAGCCCAACTTTCTGCTTGTTGCCGCGGGAATATGCCCGAAACTTCTTGCTCAGATCGAGCTCAAGCCGCTCGACCAGCTTGGTGACGTAGGCTTGGTCCACGCCGCCTCGCAGATGGCCCAGATACGTGATGATCTGCGCGCCGGTCAGCGACGGGTCGAGCGTGAACTCACCGGGAAGGTAGCCTACCAGCCGCTTGACCTCGGTGGATTGCGCCCAGCAATCCAGCCCGCCGATGGTCGCCGAGCCGGCGCTTGGCCGGAGCAGGCCCATCAGGGTTCGAATGGTAGTGGTTTTGCCAGCGCCGTTCGGCCCGAGGAAGCCGAAGATCTCGCCCTCCTCAACCGAGAACGTTACGTCCCTGATACCGCGGGCCGAGCCATAGCTCTTCGTCAGACCGGCCGTCTCAACAATCGCCGTCATATGGCACACTCTCTCTTGTCGGCTCAGCCGCTGATGGTATCGTTCCGGCGTCGCGGCGCGCCCGCCAGCGGTCGAGCATGGCCTGCATCTCGTCGAGGCAGAAATCGCAGAAGTCTTGGAGCTCATCCAGCCGTCCCCGCGCCGTGGTATCGTCCGGTCCGGCTGCCGCGAGCCCTCGCGTTGCGATGCGACGCAGGAGCCGGATCGCCTCGATGTTGATGAGGAGATCGCGGTCCCAGGCGTCGGCTGGGAAACGATAATAGTCACGGCGGTCGCCCGGCTTCGTCACCAGCTCGGCCAGCCCGTAGGTGACGGCCATGCGCACGTTGGTGGAGACCGAGGCCCGCGACACCTCCAACGTGGAGGCGACGTCGTCAAGCGTTAGCGGATCATCGGCGACCAGCAATAACCCAATGATGCGCCCACCGATGCGTGAGACCTCGAAGTGCTCGAAAAAGAGGCCGATAGATTCCACGAATTGGCGCATCTCGGGAGAGAGGTCGCGCACATCCGCCATCCGACGCTCCTTTCACGTCTGCTGCCCGTCGTCCGCCACAAGCATAATCCCGTCAGAACGTTCAAACAATACTGAAACTATTAGGCAAAACCAATGCGGCATTTACTGCATGCTATGGAGCGTTGAGAGGCCGAGCATGTCCCAGGAGTCCTGGCTAATTTGACCGTTCTTGTTATACTCGACGTGCATACTGGCAGAATTCGCCGCTCTGGGCAGGCGCCGTGCGGCGAGAGCATCCGTGAGATGGGGTCGCGTCCGTGTCATTCCCTCCCTCCTCCGACCGTAGGACACCGAAGGCGACAGTGCGCCTGCGTGAGGTGCCCCTTGGCGACCGTGAGTCCGCATACCACGGGACGTGGTCGGGCGACGCCATGCTGCTGGGGTTGGTGGTCGGGGTGCTGCTGGTCAACGGTGTGATCATCTGGAACCAGCTCGGCCCTGGCCAGGAGCATGTACGCCGCGCCCTTTTCTTCGGGGTGTTGCTGGTGAGCATGTTCTGGGCGGCTTTCGTCTACACCTTCAAGCTCTCCGTCTCCGTGCGCGTCGGGCCGCATGGCCTCGCTATCGTGCGGGGGCCGTGGCGCACCGAGCTGCCCTGGCGCGAGGTGACGCGGCTGGTTGAGCGCATTCAGACGCACCGGCAGCAGCGGTATCGGTGGGTGGTGGCGCTGGCACGTGATGGGCGGCGGTTGCAGGTGCGTGAGGACATGGTGGCGGACTACGGGCGGTTCCGCTACGAGGTCTACGAGCGCTATCGTTTGTGGCAAGACCACGGCGGCACATGGGGCACGGCCGGTGGCGGACCATTCATGGCGCGTGAGGTCATCTCTGGCCGCGTGACGTGGTGGAGCATGCTGGCTGTGCTGTTCCTGCTGCCGGGGCTGTACTTCACGGTGTTACTGCCCGAGACCGGATTGGTCGGGCCAATTCTGCTGGCTCTTGGGATCGCGGCCGGCGTGTTGGCGGTTCAGGTGGTGCTGGGCCGGCAGAGCTACACGGTGGATGCACGGTCGCTCAAGGCGGCGGGGCCGTTGCGCACATTGGATCTGGCCTGGCGCGACGTCTCCCGCGTCGAGCGCTTGCGTCATCCCTTCAGCGGCGCTCTGGAAGCCAGTATCAAGGCGGGGCGCTTCGCATTGGCGCTTGCCGCGCGCACGGACCCGCGTGTCGAGAGCTTCGCGTGGTATCCGCGCGTCCCTGAGTATCTGGCTTTGAGAGGTACCGGGCGGCAGGTACGTATCGCACTGCACCGCGTCGCCCGGCCAGACGAGCTGCTGGCTTGGGTAGAGTTCTACGAACGTGTCGGGCGCCGGTCGGCGGAGCAGGCTCGCCGTCCCTCCTCCGTTGCCTCGGGGCGGCCAGCGCGCGAGGAGCTGCCCGCTAATCTCGCGGCCCCAGGAGGCCCCTCTGATCCATGGGGAGCGAGCGCACCGGGTGGGGAATCGGAGGGCGCTACAGCCGCGGACCAGAGCGGCGGCTGGGAAGTGTCGGTCGGCGGCATGTCGTTCATCTACGACCGGGCGCCGGGCCGCGCCACAGAGCGGCCAACCGATGCCGGGGCCGGAGCGCCACCGCAGCATCCGGCGCCTCAAGAGGCTCCTCGACCGGCCGAGGCCGCGCCTGAATGGTCCGTTGGGCAGGGCTACCATTCGGGCCTGACCGGGTCGATAGACCAACTGTGGTCGGAGTCGCGGGTGGACTATTCGGCGGCACCACCTCCCGGCGAGCGGGGCAGCCGGTTCACATCAGCCGGGCCGGGCGCGGCGCCAGACGCCGTGGAGCCTGAACCCGCGATGCCTGCGGAGCACTCGCCCGCGGGGTGGACTGCCGACGCTCAGAGGAGCAACGGCCACGCTGGCCCGGGCGACGCCGGCGCATCAGGCTCCCAGGGCCACGAGGCGTGGGGCTTGCCAGGTGGCGTGCCCGACGAGACTGAGACGGGCGGTCAGGACGGACCGACCGACGCGGTGGACAGTCTGGCCGACATGTTCGCGCCGTGGCGGACCAATCCGAGGTGGTCGCCGCCGCCTCTACCCCGCTACGGGCCAACACAGGAGCAACCAGCCGAACGGCGCGAGACGCCTCCATTCGCGGACGATGAATTTCTGCGCTAGCGCTGGCCGCGTTTAGGTGCGGGGCTGAGGGTTAGCCGCGCGGCCTGGCTTCGCTTCCGAGGGCCGGCCGTTGCGCCCATCGCTCTCTACGGCGGGTGGGAGGGCCTGCGCACCCCTACCGGCGGCCGAGCTCACCTCCTGTATGGCGTCCGTGCGTAGGGCCTGGATGGCCTCGGAGAGGCGCACCGGATAGGGTTCCGCGACTTTGAGGGCGTGCAGGCGTTCGGGCATGGCGTGGAGGTTGGCCTGGGCGAGCTCCCAGACCTCACCCAGTGGCGGGAGGCTGCCGGGGATGATGCGCCCTTGGCGCATGACCGGCCGCAGGAGGCGGGTGTAACCGGCGGGGGCCGGCTCGGTGGAGAGGGCGACGACGTCCTCCTGCCACTGGGGGTGGCGGTAGACCTCCTTGCGGCCGGGCAACGTGCTCTTATCGCCGGCTAGCTTGAGTTTGGGATGCTCGCTGCCGTCTTCGTCCACGTACCAGACCTCTTTGTAGATGCCGCCGAGGGCGCCGCCAGAGACGCCGTGGTCTATGTTTCCGGCGGCAGTGCCGAGCGACGTGCCGACGCCGAAGGAGTCAATCTCGGCACCCTGGGCGAGCAGTTCGGTGATACTGAATTCATCGAGATCACCGCTCGCCAGGATGCGTACTTGATCCATCCCGGCCAGGTGGAGTTGTTCGCGGAGATAACGACTGTCGGAGGCGATATCGCCGCTGTCGAGCCGGACGGCGGCGAGCGTGTGGCCGTGGCTCTCGCCGACGCGCCTGGCGACCTCTATGGCGGTGTGTACGGCGCGTCGCGCGTCGTAGGTATCCAGAAGCAGGGTGTAGCGGTTGAACGATTCGGCGATTGCGGTGAAGGCCTCTTCTTCGGTGGGGAAGAGCTGGATGAGGGCGTGGGGCACCGTGCCGGTGGCGAGGATGCGATAGTCGAAGGCGGCGGCCAGCAGCGAGGTGCTGCTGCATCCACCGATGTAGGACGAGCGTGCGACGACCATGGGATTCTGGGCGCGGCGGAAGGCGAACTCCGAGATGCGGCGGCCCTGGGCGGCCCAGACGATGCGGGAGGCCTTGGTGGCGACGAGTGTGGCGAGGTTGATCGCCTGGAGGAGCCCGGATTCGATGAGCATGGCCTCGCGGAACGGGGCCGTCACGCGCAGGAGCGGCTCGTTGGGGAAGGCGACGGAGCCTTCGGGCATGGCGAGGATCTCGCCGGTGAAGCGCAGGTTGGCAAGCTCATCGAGGAAGGCGGCGTCGTAGTCGCGGATGCGCGCGAGGTAGGCAAGCTCTTCGGGCGTGTAGGAGAAGGCCGAGACGAACTTGAGGGCGTCCTCCAGGCCGGCGAGCAGGAGGTAGGCTCCGCCGAACGGCGCGGACCGCACGTAGAGGTCGAAGGTGGTCATGCCGTTGCGCCCCGTAACCCAGCTCACGTAGGCTGAATCGGGGTGATACATATCGGTGAAGAGGCCAGGGTGCTCACCCGGCACACGGCGCAACATATACACGGGTACCTTCTAGTTTCGCGCCTCCTCGTCAGTCACACTGGCGGCGCACGGAATGGCGGAGACTGCGTGTCCCCACTTTCGCGAGATTTTGCCTCGAAATGGGGTTAGGTGTCCAATCGCGGGAATTCATCCCGGAACTGCGCGAGGCGGCTTTCGACGTCGATTGGGCGCCGGTGTAGGGCGGCGGGCGCCACGATGTTGAGGCTGAGGATCTTGCTGCTGGCCGCACGCAGCGCCTCGCCATAGCGCAGCTCAGTGTTGTCGCGGGCGGTGTTGTACGCGCGGCGCTCGGATGTGAAGGCTTTGCCCACACGGTAGCGCACGGCGTCGCGCCTGCGGCGTAGCGCGGCGAGCATGGCGTCGGCGCGTGCAAGGTCCGCGTCGATCTCTTTGCCTCGCTCGATTTCGGGCGGGGCAAGGTTGTTGGTCTTCAGGAGGCTGTAGGCCAGGGCTTTGCCACCGGCGAAGGGGTTGGTGTCGAGCGCGAGGGGCTTGCCGGCGCCAGGGAGGTTTTCGAATTCGCCGCGCTCGCGGGCCTCGGCAAGCTCCTCCTCCACGCGATCACGCCAGCGGCGCAGTGGGTCGCGCTGCGGGGAGGGACCGCCTCCGCCCTTGTTGGGAGGCGGTTGGTTGGAAGGCGGGCTGCTCATGGTCACGGTCTCCGGCTGGAATAGTGTCGCCACGGTAGATTGTAGCGCGACGAGTGGGGGAGAGCCTGCCTGTAAACGGGCAGGGCA
>CAYYCB010000151.1:0-7653 GCA_964469715.1 uncultured Ktedonobacterales bacterium
GACCTACGCCATGCTCCCGCCGGCACCGATGCGATGCAACAGGCCCAGGCGCTTCAGCTCCGTCTGCGCCTCGAAGCCGAAGTCGTCGTGACTCATAAGGTGGCCGGAGCGCAGGACGAGCCCGCGCAGCATCTCGATGCACTCGGCCTTCGTCTGAGGGTCCACCTCGAACGGGATGTGCTGCGCAAGTCGCTCTATCGCCTGTTGGTCCAGCCAACGCTGCTGCGCCTCAGTCATCGCCGTCCTCCTCCCTGGCTCTCGCCCTCGGTCTGGTGGCAGGAATGGTAGCACGCGCCGCAGCGGGCGGCAAATCCTCGCAATCCGCCTGCTTCCATCCGCAACCTGCCTGCGCCATTCCTCCTACTGTCCTATCCTCGCCGCAAACTCCGGGTATATCCTGCTGCTGCCGCTTATTTACCGCATCGGTAACAGCGGTGCCGTCAGATGGAACCGACTGCAGCTCGACCAACGAATGCGCGCGTGGCCCGCGCGATGGATATTTCGAGGAGAACGTCCCATGGTGGAGTGCGACCAGTGCGGAGCCCGCCGTCCTCAGAGGGGTCCCTGCCCCGATTGCGGCGCGCCCCCACCGGGCACGTTCAACTCTATGCGCCAGTGGAAGGATCGCAGTCGCAGCGGTGAGGGTCCGGCCGTCGGGCGGCGTACCTCCGGCGCCGATTGGCATGCCGACGAGCGCTCCAATCCCCGCAGCTCCGGCGCTGGTTGGCAGCGCGGCGGCGGGTGGGACGACGAGGCAGGCTACGACGAGCAACCCTCGCGCTCTGGTCGCGGGCGGCGCCGCAACGGCCCCGACTACGAAGAGGTAGATCTCGAACGCGCCCTCGTCCCCGTCCAGCCCGACATGTCGATGATGGATCCCTCGATGGGCGGCATGGGTGGCGTTCCGGGGATGCCGGGCATGCCGCAGAGCGACGAGGAGGAGCGGTCACTCGGCATCCGCCGCCCCGTCTACATCCCCGCGACCGGCGATAAACGCAAGCGCAAGCTCGGCACGTGGCGCGTCGTCAGCGGCATCCTCAGCATCATGCTTGTCTGTATGGCAAGCTGCGCGCTCGCCGCCGTCGTCGGCAAAGACCGCCTGGCCTTCTTCGCCAGCGGCCCCATCTCACGCACGCCGACGCCGGTGGCGTTCTCCACCGCCCTGGTGCCCGTCACGCCCGTCGCCACGGTGGGTCCAGGTGGTGGGCACATCTCGAACGTCGTCACGGCAACGGGCGTCGACGCGCAGCTCAATCCTACCGGCCTCACGTCGCATTTCGTCGTGAACTCCAACGTCTACGTCGTCATGGGCGCGCGGCAAATCCCCAAGGGCGAGAGCCACACCATCTCTATTCGCTGGTTCCTCCAGGGGCAGGACATCCAGCTTCCGGCGAACAATGGCACCAGCGTCTCCGTGACCGGCGACCGGCAGGTCTTCTTCTCGCTCGTCTACCCACAGCCCGGTCTGGGCATGGTGAAGGTCTACTTCGACAAGCCGGCCAACGACAAAGGCGACGACCCGAAGGACCCCTCGCTCGCCGCGACGATCTACTTCGCCGTCGAGATGCCCACCCCCGTGCCCACGCCGAAGAGCACCGCCCCTGCCGGCACGCCCTCTGCCTCGCCGTCACCGAAGGCGTATGGCGCGCCGTCAGCCCTGCGACCCGATCTATTATCCGTCTAGCCGCCAAGGAGGGAAGCGCATGGGGTACGGCGACGGCCGTTTCCCGCCCTTTGGCGCGCCCCCGGCGGGCGGCGACTGGGACGACTGGGATCCCGACCGTGCACGCAGCGGCTACACCGGGCGCGTGCCGGCCCTGCGTGACCTCGATCTGCGGCCGGGGCTTGGCGGCCAGCCCGCCATCGACCTGCCGTCTCCCGTCGCCCGCCCACAATCTTCCACCGGGCCGGGCAATCTCAGTCCAGCGGCCCTCGCTCTCAGCGCCCGCGCCGCAACCGAGGATTACCTCACCGTCACCTACGATCTCGCCGATCCAGGCTTCGTGGAGATCTACGACGCCCTCATCGTGCCGCAGTGGTCAGCGCCCTTCGGCCGTCTGCTGCTCAGCGCCTTCCTGACGCTGCCGCGCGACGGCGGATGGCAGGTGCTCGACGTCGCCTGCGGCACCGGCTATCCGACTCTGGAACTGGCGCGTTTCCTCGGGGCGGACTGCGACCTCGCCGGCATCGACACCTGGACGGAGGCCATCCAGCTTGCCCGACGCAAGGCCACCGACGAATGGTTGCGCAACGTCACCTTCCTCGCCGCGGACGTCATGCAGAGCGGGCTGCCCGAGCGCGCCTTCGACACACTCACCTGCAACCTCGGCTTGCCCAGCTTCGTGGACCGCGCCGGTGCCCTCGGCGCGATGTGGCGCCTGCTGCGGCCCGGCGGCCAGCTCCTGCTCACCCTGCCCGTCCAGTCTGCGATGCGTGAATTCCTGGATACGTACTACCTCACGCTGCGCGACCTCAAACTCGGCGACTATCTGCGCGCCTTCACGCGGCTCGTCGCCGCCCGCCCGACCATTGAGGCGGTACGCGGCCTGGTTGAGCACGCGGGCTTTGAGGTGCGCCGCGTCGTGACGGATAGCTTCACCCTTCGATTCCCCGACCCGCACTCCTTCCTTAGCTCGCCGCTCATCCAGACCACCTACATGGCCGGCTGGCGCGCGATCATCCCCGACATGACCGTCCGGCGACTCGTCTTCAACGAGGTCGAGCGGCGCCTGGGTGTCCGCGCGACCGCCTCAGGCGGCGACCTCACCATGACCGTCCCAATGGCCTGCATCTCCGCCGCGCGCATGTGATGCGCGGCCCGGTGACGCCTACAGGCGGCGTTCGCCACTAGACAGGCGGCGTCGCGGTGCTACAATAGCGGGGATCGGGTCACGAGCCGAACCGCCTGGCGCAGGCATGGAACGAGACGGACGGCTGAGGAGGGATCTGGTGAGCGTGCCTCGGAAGGTGGGAGCGCGCCGCTGGCGGTGGGCATCGCGTCCGCTGCTCGTATGGAGCCTAGCACTGGCGTTGTTCATCGTCGCCCTGGGAACCTCCACCACCGGCCAGCGCGGCGGCCCAACAACCGATAGTGCAGGGCGCTCTAGCGAGCCAACAGCGGTCGCTATCACCCCGGCGCCACCTCTCATCCCAGCGCCGGCCCCCGCGCTGGGCGCGCCCATCGCCTACCTCGCGGACCCCTATACTGGGGTCGTCTATCTCTCGCGGGGCGCTGACCGGCCAGTCGCCATGGCCAGCACCACCAAGATCATGACCGCGCTGGTTGCCATCACCTACGCCGACCTCGACGCCACCGTCACCATCGGCTGGGATGCCACGCCGCCCGCAATCCAGCAGATCGAGCCGGAGGCCAGCCTCGCCTACCTCCACCAGGGCGATAAGTTGACGCTCCGCGAGCTGCTCTACGCCCTGCTGCTCCCCTCTGGGGACGACGCCGCCGCGGCCATCGCGGATGCCGTCGCCGGCTCGCAGCCCGCCTTCGTTGCCCGCATGAACGCGGAGGCCGCCATCCTCGGGCTCGACCACACCCGCTACGCCGACGTCCACGGCCTCGACGCCCCAGGGCACTACACGACGGCGCATGATCTGGCCGTCCTCTCCGCGGCAGCGATGCGCTCGCCCACCTTCGCCGGGGTCGTCTCGACCGCCGTGTATAAACTGCCCGCCACCGCCGACCACGCGACATACACCTGGGCGACCACGAACGCACTGCTGCGAGGCACGGGCTATCCTGGGCTAACGGGCATCAAGACCGGCTTCACGGGTGATGCTGGCCACTGCCTGGTCTTCGCCGCAGAGCGTGCGTATGGTCACTTGCTCGGCGTCGTGCTCGATGACGGCGACGATCCGGCCCGCTTCGACGACGCCACCGCCCTTCTAAACTGGGGCTTTGACCAACAGCTCGCCATGGCGCAGCGCTGGCCTTCGTTCCCTCACATCAACGCGCCGTGACGTACCCGTGATCGGGCCGTGATACCGTTACTTCCCCTGAGATGGCGTCGAGATAACGCGCAGGTATCCTCTGGGCTGTGAACACCCTTGGGCATGAGACTCGAGGGCTGTAAACGCGGAGGAGCATCGCCATGAACATCCCAACGACGCGAGATCCACGTCCCCCATTCGCACTTCTAGCGCTCAGTTTCGCGTCCATCGCACTCGTCGGTCTACTGGCAGCGTGCGGCACGCAAGCGACAGCGGCCGACCAGCCTACCGCAAAGACAGCCAACGTTACGCTCAACATCCTCGCCGCCAAGCCAGGCACCACAGATGACGGACCGCTCTTCGACAACACCGACATCAAGCTTCCGGCAAACGCGCTCGTGACAATGACCATCGTCAATCAGGATCCCGGCGACCAGGCTATGCCGGCTAACACACCCTTTGCCAAGGTAACGGGTACTCTCGGCAACACGGCATCGCTAGACGGCGTCGCCTACAGCGCGCTCGACATGAGCAAGATTTCGCACACCTTCTCTGTGCCGAAGCTCGGCCTGAATGTCCCCATCCCAGGCGACGTCCCTAACGGGCAGAAGGCCATCTCGGTGACGTTCACCTTCAAGACTGGCCAGGCCGGCACCTACGTATTCCAGTGTTTCGATCCGTGCGGCACCGATCCGAACGGCTATGGCGGCCCGATGGCGAAGATGGGTTACATGATGGGCACGATCACCGTTCAGTAGCATAGGGCCTTCCGGACCTGATCCCTGCGCGTGGCGCCTGCCATTTCTGCGGCGGACGCCTCGCGCTTGACGGCGCGTTTCGCGAGGGATATAACCTACTTCAACCCGCCGCGTGTGGATTGCTGATCGGACTTATCGCACCTCTCGTTCAGCCACACCGGCGGTTTTTTTGCGCCCTCCGACACGCCGTCGACCGCGCCAGCGCGCGACACAGCGCTAGCATCCACCCGAAAGGTCCACCGCGATGACCACGCAGCCTCCGCTCCCGCTCGCGGGCTTGCGCGTCCTCGACCTCACCCGCCTGCTCCCCGGCGGCTATGCCACCCAGATGCTGGCCGACCTGGGCGCGGAGATCATCAAGATCGAGGAGCCGGGTCAGGGTGACTACGCGCGGACGATGCCGCCGCTCAGGGGCGGCGTGGGGCAGAGCTTCATGGCCGTCAACCGCAACAAGCGCAGCGTTGCGATCAATCTAAAGCACGCCGAAGGGCGCGAGACGCTGCTGCGACTGGTGGACAGCGCGGACGTCCTGGTGGAGAGCTTCCGGCCTGGCGTGATGGCACGGCTCGGCCTGGCACACGAGGCGCTGCGCGAGCGTAATCCGCGGCTCATCGTCTGCGCCATCACCGGCTATGGACAAGACGGACCCTACAGTCAGCGGCCAGGCCACGACTTGAACTACATCGGTTACGCCGGGCTGCTAGCCCATCTCACTCGGCCTGGCCAGCCGCCGACGCTCCCCGGCGCCCAATTCGCCGACATCGCGGGCGGCTCGCTGATGGCGGTGGTGGGCATCCTCGCCGCCGTTATCGGCCGGCAGGCGACGGGCGAGGGGCGTGTGGTAGACGTCTCTATGCTGGACGGCACACTCGCACTGCTCCCGCTGCTCGCCTCGATGGCGCTGAACGGCGTCCCCGAACCGAGGCCAGGTGAGGTATGGCTGGCCGGTGCGCTGCCCTGCTACAACGTCTATGAGACTGCTGATGCGCGCTACGTTACGCTGGGTGCGCTCGAACCGAAGTTCTGGGCGGAGTTCTGCCAGCGCGTTGGGCGCCCGGATCTGATCGCGCGGCAGTTCCCATCCGACGCGGAAGAACGCGAGCGCACCATCGGCGAGCTGGCCGCGATCTTTCGCGGTCGCAGCCGCGACGAGTGGGTTGCGCTCCTCGGCGACGCCGACGTCTGCCTGGGTCCGGTAAACACGCTTGAGGAGGCGCTCGCGGACCCGCAGGTGGCGGCGCGCGGAGTCGAGGCGGAGGCGGACTACGGGCCCATGGGGGGAGCAGGCGCCGCGCTCCGGCTAGCGCCGCGCATCAGCGATACGCCGTTTGATCCCGGTCGCGGCCTGCCGGCGCTAGGAGAACACACAGCGGAGACGCTCCGCGACGCGGGCCTCACCGCGGAGGAGATCGAGCGGCTGGCCGCGAGCGGCGCCATCGCGCTCGGCGAGCGGTGATATCAGGGCTGAGACAATGAGCCCAAGCCCTGGATGAGATGAGCGGCGAGCCTTCAGATAGGCGGACGCGCCCGGCAGACAAGCCGAGCGCGTCTACACGGGCTGTCGAGTCCTACTTGGTAAATGCGAAGCTCTGCACGGCAGGTTGGAAGTACGCCGTGTTCGCCGCGTCGAAGGCCTGCGGCGTCGAATAGTAGCCGAGCAGATAGGTCTGGTCGCCATGTGTTGTGACCAGCACGACAATGTGGAGCTCAACGCCGTCACGGGTGATATCCGCCGCCTCTTGCACCCACGTCTCGCCCGCGAGGTCGACGTTCGTCGGCCCCGTCTTATTCGCTACCGTCCCTGAGCCCGCGCCGCCCGATATGGCGCCGTTCGCCGCGCCCACCTTGTCGCCGACGAACGGGTACGACTTGGCCAGCAGGAAGCTATTCTGCTCCTGACTGATGGCCAGAAGCCCCTGAGATCCGCTGATCGTCCCTTTCGTCGTCCACTCTTGCGGCAGAGCGAGCTGGGCATGGGCGGAATCGTCGGAGTAGAGCTTGAATCCGGCCGGAACGCCCTGCGCCGCGGTGCCCGTTGGCAGTTGCGCCGTCGCGGATGTGGACGCCTTCGGCTGCGTGCGCGTCATGGCATAGACGCCACCACCTACAACTAGGATGGCGAGTACGACGAGGACGAGCGGCAGCAGCCATGCGGCAGATCGGCGCTGCACGGGCGGCATAGGCGCGCCGTAGCCCGCTGGCGGTCCATAGGGGTTGTTCACGCCCTGAGCATACTGGTCCTGGATATATGGATGCTGAGGATAGGGCGCCTGGGGGTACCCGCCCGGCGTGTATCCACCTGGCTGATACTGGCTTCCCGTGTAGGGGCCTTGTTGATATGGCCTCTGAGGATACTGCTCCGGCATCTGGCTTCCTGCGGCTTGCCCCCACCCACCGTCATGCTGTGGCGGCCAGGCGCCGCCCTGGCCGCGTGAGGTTGGGCCGGCCTGGCCGTAGCCCCCCTCGGAATAGCCATAGCCGCCGGGCGCTCCGTTGGTCGGCGGCTGATGGGGCTGCTCTGTGGGCCAGCCCTGTTGTGGCGGCCAGGATTGCGACATACGTAGCTGCCCTCCTATAGTGGCGTCTGCCGCATCCTTGAGCGGTTCGATGGCACGCGACGGCGACCGTTCGAGATCGCCGCCGCACGTGAAGCCTGGACGCCTACATGTGAATAACGCCCGTGGCGTACAGGACTCCCAGGGCCACCACAACAAGTACTACGAGGAGTACAAGGAGCAGCCCCGCGCCGGCCTTGCCGCGCGAAGCCGCTTCGACCGGAGTCGAGGTAGCCGGGGCGGCCACCGCGACCGGGGCGGGCGCCGCCGCAGGCGCGGCAGCAGCAACCGGCTCCGCAGCGGCGGGCGCGGGAACTGGCTCAGGCATGGCCTCGACTGCCGGGGCGGCCTCGACTGCAGGCTCCTCCACGGCCACAGGCTCGCTCACTGTTTCAACA
>CAYYCB010000152.1:0-7638 GCA_964469715.1 uncultured Ktedonobacterales bacterium
ATAAACCGTGGACAACCGGACACGTTGTACACATCGAGAACGCGGCAGTGGGGACAGGCGCGCTTTGGCTAGGCCTGGCCGGTGGGGAGGAGTGGGAGGGACATCGGGCTGCATGCTTCTGAAGAGAGCAGTCAAGAGAAAGGACGTGGTCCGCGGCCACAGATGCGCGTACCGATTGACACGCCGCCACTTTGGTTTATACTAGCGACGCACCGTTGCGCAGTTACAGTAGAACTATGGAATGTGGGCAGCCCGCACGATGAGTATGAGAGGGCGTGCGATGATCCGTAGGGCGACGCGCAAGCTGGCTGAAGACGTCGCAGTAAACTTGCTCTCGACTGTCATCATCTTCGTCCTACTCAGCTCGGCCGAAGCGCTCATCAACACACTTCTCAATCCCCGCGCCGCTGGTCTCCATTGGCTTGAAGGATTGCTCATCGGCAACTCTGTCCTATTCTGTGTCGGAATTGTTCTGTGGCTTCAGCCTGCAATTCGCTTCCGCGCGCTCGCATTCTCGCAACGCCGCACCGGGCCCGGAGCGCTCCTCGCGCTCGGACTGGTCACTGCTGGGCTGTTCGCAGCGGCCATTGTCCTGGTGATCCCGCTCGACACGCCAGCCGCCTGGGAGAATCTGAGTCGTCAACAGGTCGCTTATCTTGCGGGTGCTGGCGTTGGGATCGTGATTGCGCTGGCTGGGGTGATCGGCCTTATCTGCCACCGGGCCATGCGAATCACCCCCGACTACTGCTACCGTGTGCTGGTCGCGTTGGATGGTCAGCGCAAGACTGGGCGCTACAAACCCTCCGATGGGGACAGGCACATGACGGCCTTTGATGTCCGCCGACAATGCCGGATCCTTGATGTGCTGTCCGCGCACGATCCCGCGAAAGTGGCGCCGGGATTCGCGCTGGATGTGAGACGCAAGGGCGCGCGGTATACCGTCACGGAGGTGGGAAAGCCCGCGGGTGAAGCCGGCGTGGATTTTCCCTTCGATCCCGAACTGCGATTCTGGTTCTGGGCCAACAAGCTCTGGGAGCTTGGATCGAGGTCCGGAGCGTGGCGCGCGAAGGGCACGGCCGATGCTCGCGGTCAGTGGGATGCGTCGAAAGCCAGGGACGGTGATTTCGCCCGCAAAAACCTCTTCGGCAATCAACTCGATCAACTATTCAACGGTGGCGAAGGCTTACGCACCTACGGTCGCTTCACCACCATGGTGATCCGCGGACAACCGGGCGCGGGCAAGTCGACACTGGCGCTGCAGATGTGCGTGACACTCGCCCGCCAGGGATACGCCACGCTTTATTTCTCATTGGAGGAGGACCGCGACAGCCTAATCCAGAGTGCCCGCAACTACGGGTGGTACGAGCCGGCACAGTTCGCGGCGGCCGATGGCAGCTCGATCGACTATCTCGGTTTGCTGCACCACGACTACCCCGTGGATACTGCCAAGCGGGCCAACGCACAGGGGCAATTTGGTTATGTGCTTGTGTCCTCGCTGGGCCATCGGGCAATGTCGCTGAACGAGCGAAAAAGCCACCTGCGCCGCTTTTGGGATAACTCGAGCGAAGACGAACCACAAAGCCTACGATGCGCAGTGATTGATAGTCTCGAAGGATTCGCCAACGTCGGCCTGGAGGGGCGTGACGACCTTAGCGTCCCACGCAGCGACCTCCTGGAGCTCAAAGAAATCCTGAGCAGTCACTGCGACCTGTTAGTGTTGCTGGTAGAAGACAATGGCGACAATAAGCCGCGTTACTTGGACTTCGTGGCGGATGTCGTCATCAAGCTGGGCCGGTCCGAGGTGGACGGATACACGCTTCTCTTTGCCGAGGTGGTCAAGGCGCGGAACCAGCGCCACGCCCTAGGACCAAGCCAGATCAAGTTTCGCGACATCAAGAGCACTCCACCCCCCATCTTGCGCGGCAAGCTGGATCGTTCGGTGTCAGAGACGGGTATCGTGCTCTATCCCTCGCTGCACTATCGCCTGTATCAATCGGGCCAGCTCCCCAGCTTCGGCGATTACTTACTCTCCACCGGACTGCCCGGTCTCGACGAACTGCTCGCCGCCGCGCCCCAGGCGCCCGGCATCCGGCGCCAATCCACGACTGCGCTGCTAGGCCCGGCAGGCACCGCCAAGAGTCTCTTGGCCATGAACTTTCTCATCGAAGGCATGCGCGAGAATACGCGCACACTCTTCATCTCCTTGCGCGACCATTCCGACATCACAACGGCGCGCACCGTGCCGCAAGACCCTGACCTTATGCGCTACTCTCGCCAGCGCGACGACCGGGCCCGCCGCTACATGCACCAGTTCGAGTGGACCTTGTCCGGCATCGAAAGGTGGGTGCAGCGATCCAATGGAGATCCGCTCCCCCTTCGCTTACCATATCTATTCACCGACCCGCCGGTGGCGTTCAGAGAATTCCGCGACGATCCGCATGTTAGCTCCGAGTCGGAGGCCACCAAGACCTTCCTGAAGCGGCTCGCGACGCTCTACCGCGAGCGCGGGACGGCGGTGCGTGACAACGACTTTGCAGACATCTGGCAGCTATTCCTCGGTGACCTCGCCGAAAAGGTCCCAGACTGGCGGGAGCGCCCTCGTCTCCTGCATGTGGATATGTTGGAGGCTCCCACGTCCCGATCTGCCCAAGAGATCGTGCTTGTGCGCCGCGAGAACGACGGAGAACCAGGCATCCGGTGGCACGGGCCTAGCTGGGACGAAAAATCGACCCCTGGCGACGACTTACTGACCGTCATCCATCAACGTCCGGGCAATATCACACCTGAGGAATTCATCGACCTCGTCCTGCGCACGATTGGCTACGCGCCCGGACAACAGCACGAGAGCCCTTTCGAGCGTGTAGTCTTCGATGACGTGTCGCAGATCGCCCAGCGCTTCCCGATGCTGGCAAGTTCTAGGCTCTTCCTCCCGACGCTCATAGACGCATTCAAAGCCAACGGGATGACGGCGCTCTTTCTGGCCGACACGGCCGAGCCATTTAACGTGCAGGCAAATATGGGTCTGCCCGTCATCGCTGACCACGTGCTCTGGACGACGTTGCAAAGCGCGTCGCAGCAAGGAGTTCACGATGCTTATGGTGAGCGCGGGATACAAGTCGAGGTCCTCGCGCGCCCCAGCCCCGGCCGTGAGCCGCGCTACCTCCTCATCTCTGCGCGTGGCGAGTCGCAACCGACGCTGACCGTCGAATCGTCGTTGCAAGCCCCCGGCAAATGATACTGATTTCGTCTGGGTTGTTGGTATATCTCAAGGGCTGTAGCCCACCTTCCGCCCTGCGCCGGCAGTTTCACTGCCGCGACCGCACCTGCCACCTGCTCGCGTCGGACCCTGCGCCGGCAGTTTCACTGCCGAGATGACAAACCACAACAACCCAACCCAGATCGATATCACACGGCCCTGCATGCACCCTTCCATCATACCCCGATAGGAGAACGAGCTAATTGCTAATCCGGCTTGCACCTCTCGGTTCGCCGGCCGCCGCCAGCAGTCGCTCGCCCACCGTCCGCACGGCGTCGCGCAGCTCAGTCGGGCGCACGATGGTGAAGGGGAGGCCGAGGCCGGAGAGGTGGCACGCTGCCCACTCAAGCTCGGCGGCCCAGGAGCAGAGCAGTACGCCATCCGGCGTCTCTTCGAGCGTGCCCAGCGCCGCCGGAACACGACAGCGCGCCTCCTCCAGCGTCGCTTCGAGCACGACCTCCACCCGCCAGGCCTGCGGGATGCTGGCGATGCTACGCTCCACCGCGGCGAGCGGATCGAAGTCTTCTGGGCGCTCAAAGGAGACGTCAAGCGGCTCGACGGCGAGGATACGATCCAGCCGGAACGTGCGGAGGTCGCCGCGCAAGTGGCAGTGGCCCGCGACGTACCAACGGCCCGCGCGCCAGACGAGGCCGTAGGGATCGAAATCGCGCTCGGAGTCGCGGCCGTCCCACGAGCGGTAGCGCAGCGCCACCCGCCGCTGCCCCTGGACGGCGGTGCCTAGCGCGAGGAGCGCGCCGCCCGCTGGGGCGACGCCGTCACGCGAGACGGCGAGCGTGAGCGCTCCTTGCAGGGACTGCACGCGCTCGCGCAGCGCCTCCGGCAACACGCGCTCAATCTTGGCGAGCGCCCCTTCGACAGCGGGCGCCGCCTCTGTCAGCCCCAGGCGGCGTGCGACGATCAGACCCAGGACGAGCGCCAGTGCCTCGTCGTCGGCAAACATCAGCGGGGGCAATTTGAAGCCAGGGCGAAGGCGATAGGCGCCGAGTCGTCCGCGGCCGGCCTGAACGGGGATGCCAAGCTCCTGCAGCATCGCCACATAGCGCCGCACGGTGCGGACGTCCACCTCCAGCCGCGCCGCCAGCTCTGGCCCGCTGAGCTGCCGGTGAGATTGGAGCAGCTCAAGCACGGTGAGGACACGGGTCGTCGGATGATACATGGCGACGTTCGTTCTCCCGGTCGCACCAAACTCCCACTAATCAGGGCGGATTATAGCCGCATTGCCGGATACACTCAAATCGTGCGGCAATGAGCGGCGAACACGGAGGAGGCGTTATGATCGAGTTTCCCGCTGGCGAGAAAACAGCGCACGGCTACCTGGCGCAGCCGGCGAGTGGGAGCGGGCCGGGCGTGCTCGTGCTCCACGCGTGGTGGGGTCTGAACGGCTTCTTCCGCAAGCTCTGCGACCGGCTCGCCGCGGAGGGCTTCGTCGCGCTCGCGCCCGATGCGTATGGCGGGCAGGTGGCGACGACGATCCCTGAGGCCGAGAGACTGGTGAACGATCTCAAGGGGGACGAGTACCGCGCGGTCGTTGGCGGCGGCATCGCCGCGCTGCGAACGCACCCGGCCGTGCGTGGCGAGCGTATCGCGCTCCTCGGTTGTTCGCTGGGCGCGTCAGGGGCGATGGAGTGGTCGGTGCGACAACCAGAGGCGGTAGCGGCGGTCGTGGCGTTCTACGGCTCGCGCTCCGATCTCGACTTCACGGACGCTCAGGCGGCGTATCTCGTCCACCTCGCCGAGCATGACGATTGGGAGCCGGAGGAGGAGGTCCGCGCCACGGAGGATCATCTGCGCGCGGCGGGCCGGCCCGTAGCCTTCCACCGCTATCCCGGCACGGGGCACTGGTTCTTCGAGGATGACCGGCCAGACGCCTACAACCCTGCCGCGGCGTCGCTCGCCTGGGAGCGTACGGTCGCGTTCCTGCGCGAGCATGCGCAATAGCAAGAGCACATCGGCGATGGAGGCACAGGGACATGGCGGAGACGATGACGAGAGCCGACGTGCTGGAGCGTCTGCGGCGCGACCGCGCGAATTGGGAGGCGGCGCTGGCGGAGGCCGGTGAGGCGCGCATGACGGAGCCGGGCGCCGCCGGCGAGTGGTCAGTGAAGGACGTCGTGGCGCATGTCGCGTTCTACGTGCAGTTCACGGCCGACCAGCTCGAAGCAATGGCGCGCGGAGAGACCGGGATGGTCCTGAGGCCCGACCAGCCGCGCGACGTGCAGGTGGAAGACATGCACGCGCGCAACGCCGCGGTGTACCGCATGAACCGCGACCGTCCGCTGCATGAGCTGCTAGACGAAGATCGGCATGAATATGCACGCCTGCTGACGGCTATCGAGCTCCTGCCAGAGAGCACGCTCAACGATACACAGAGCTATCCCTGGTTAGAGGGCATCGCCGTCTGGCAGCTCATCGACGGCAACTCATGGGGCCACTACGCCGAGCACTCCGCTGGCATTCGCGCCTGGCTCGCGGGCCGAGGAGATGAGCTTCAGCGGCCGTAGCAGAGGCGAAGAAGAACAAGCCCCATGCCGGAGAGACCACGGGGACGGATCACCCGCCCCGCTCTCTGGCCGCGCCTCGCACGCGATTCGATCTCGGTGCAACCAGTACAGTAATTGATGTGTTTTAGCGACAAGAAGCGCATATACAGTCGGGCGCGTCACGGAGGGGGAACGAGCGACATGGGGGAACATCGAACGGGTGGGGCACGGCTGGGACGAGTGCAGGGCGTCGCGCTCTACAGCGGCGCGGTGCTCGGCTCAGGCGTGCTGCTGATTCCGGCGGTCGCCGCGGAGCTCGCCGGTCCGGCGTCGCTCGTCGCCTGGGTCGTGATGGCCATCGCCATGCTGCCGCTGGCCCTGACGATGGCGACGCTCGCGGCGCGCTTCCCTGGCGGGGGCGGCGTCTCACTCTTCGCGCGACGTGCCTTCGGTTCCGTGGCCGAGCCGGTCGCCGGCTGGATCTTCCTCCTGGCGGTGGCGGTTGGCGGGCCGGTGGCGGCGCTCATCGGCGTGCGCTATGCGCTGGCGGCCTTTGGGCTGCCGCAGAGCACCGAACTGCCGCTCGCCGTGGCGATCCTCCTGGTGGCGCTCGTCTCCAACGCCTTTGGCGCGCGGACCGCGGGCTGGCTGCAGGTCGCCGTAGTCGCGGGCTTCGCCACGATCCTGCTGCTGGCCATCGGCGCCGCGCTGCCGCATGTGCACCCGGCGGCCTTCACCCCCTTCCTGCCGCATGGCTGGCTCGGCGTCGGGCAGGGCGCGGCGATCCTCTTCTGGTGCTTCATCGGCTGGGAGGCCGTTGCGCACCTCTCCGGCGAATTCGACAACCCACGGCGCGACCTCGTGCCCGCGGTACTCTGGGCCGTCGCGCTCGTCGGCGCGCTGTATCTCGGCGCTGCCGTCGTCACCGTCGGGACCGGCAGCTATGGCGGCGCGAAGACCGGGGCGGCGCTCGTGCTGGTGGTACGCTCGGCGCTCGGGCCGTCGGCGGGGTATGTGGTCGGCGCCATCGCCGTGGCCTGCGTCACCGCGACGACCAATGCGTATGTCGGGGCGGCCGCGCAGCTTACCCGCGCGCTGGCCCGCGAAGGATTGGCGCCGCGCCCCTTCGGCGCGAGCACGCCTCGTGGGGAAGCCCCGGTGGGCGGATTGCTGTTCCTTGCCGCCTGCTGGACACTCATCTTCGCGCTGGAGCATGCGGGAATCCTCACGGTATACCTGCTGCTCGCCCTGCCCACCGGCAACTTCATCGCCACCTACATCCTCGGCGCCGCGGCGGGTATCCGCCTTGCCGACACGCGGATGTCGCGCGTCCTGGCCGTGCTGGCGCTGCTGGCGAGCGTTGCCGTGCTGCCCTTCCTCGGCTGGCCGGCCCTCTTCGCGCTCGCATCCGCGGGGACCGGCGTGGTGGCCTGGGCGATCCGCCGCCAGATCAGGGGCGGAACGCCACCACGAGCGCCCGAGCTCCCCACAGATGCCGCGCCCGCCGCGCGCATGGCCGAACCGTTGGGAGTGTAGGCATGCCAGCACGAATTGCGCGGCGATGCGCCCCAAGATGGACCGTACCCCATCCTCTGCGCCAACGTGTTCAGCGCCTCGGAGCCGGCGGGTGCTTTCTCGCGCTCGATACGCGACAAACGAGCGGGCACGAGTGTTGCTGTGGTTTCTCCCCTGAGGGACAGTGTGGGCGCGGATGAATAGGAACGCCCACGCGCCGTGATCCCTCGGGGAGAGCGTCAGGCCGATGTCCACGACGTCCACTTTCGAGCCGCCGCACGCGCCACAGCGCGTCGTCACGATCACGCCGCGCACGCTCTGGCTCGCGGCGGCCATCGTCGCGGGCTTCATCATCGGCGCGCTCGT
>CAYYCB010000153.1:0-7626 GCA_964469715.1 uncultured Ktedonobacterales bacterium
CCGGCCAGGAATGCGAGGCAATAGAGCAGGTACAGCGGGTCACCCTCCGCGGGAAATGGCGGCGATGCCCGCGGCGCCGGGTCCGGCGTGTGTGCCGACGACGGGGCCGAGGGGGAAGTGCTCGATTGGGCCGTTCCAGGCTTGCGACAGGATCTGCTGAAGCTGGGCGCCGGCCTCGGGGTCGGCTTCGACGATGGCGACCCCCTCCAGCGGGCCGAGCGCGGCGACGAGCTGGCCGACGCGCTCAACGGCGCGGGCGCGCGTGCGGACGTTCTCGACCGGAAGCACCTGGCCGCCACGGATGGCGAGCACGGGCTTCATCTTCAGCACGGTCCCCAACAGCGCTTTTGCTCGCCCGATACGACCGCCGCGCTGAAGGAATTCAAGGGTGTCGAGGGCGGCGAAGATCTGCATCCGACGACACAGATCCTCCGCTTGGGCTTTGAGCGTCGCGAGGTCGTCGCCGGCGCGTGCACGCTCGGCCACCATCTCGGCGGGCAGGCCGAAACCCGCGCTGACGGTGCCGGAGTCCAGCACTTCGATCCGCACGCCCGTCTCACGGCTGACGATCTCGGCGGCGGTGCGGGCGGACGAGACGGTGGCGCTGAGGGTTCCCGCGATGTGCATCGAGAGGATCGCCGTCGCGCCGCCGGCAATGACACGGCGGTAGGCCTCTTCCATAAGGCCCGGCGACGGCGCGGAGGTCGTCGGCAAGATGCGACTGCCGGAGAGCTTGCGATAGAACGCCGGCCCATCCAGATCTACGCCGTCCAGAAAGGCCTCATCGCCGAAGAGCACGGTCTCGGGCACCACCTCGATGCCAAGCTGCTGCGCGCGATCCCGTGGGATGTCGGATGTGCTATCCACGACGATGCGTACCGCCATCTGGCCCCCCAAATCTCCGTCCGCGTGTTGCAGGCCCTTCACCCGACGCGCCGCTGTTGAGTGTAACATGTGCGGCGGCCGTCAGGAAGCCGCGGCATCATCAGCGATCAATTTTGCGTTGCAGCGGGGCAGTTGTCGTGCGTAGTCGCGGCCCTGAAGGGGCAGGCGCAGGGCGCGCGGCGGGCTGAAGCTCGTACGAGAACCCAACAACCGGGACGAAATCGGCATCAGCGTTGAAGCGGGGCGGTCGGCTGGATCACGGATGCGAAACGAGCACGACGGCGGGAACGGCAGCGCGTGTGAGGACGACCTCGACGTGGGTGCCAAGATAGACGCGGTTATCGGTGCTGCGGTCCACCGCGCCGAGGACGATGAGATCGTAGGGCTGACGCTCCAACTCACTTAAGATGGCGCTGCCAGGATCGTCGCAAATGACCACGCGCTGGTTGTTGTAGACGTTCAGGCGACCGACGCGGAAGGAAAGCTCGCGCAAGAGATGGTAGCCCGACTCAAGGAGGCGCTTGTGCCCACGGTCACGCCAGAAAAGCGAGTCGAGATGGGGGCGTGTGCTCGTGAAGAGAACCAGCTCGGCGTCGTAGGCGCGAGCGAGGTAGGCGGCCACGTCGCCCGCGGCGAGGGAATGCGCGAAGCCGTTCACCGGGACAAGGATACGCCGGATGTTGGCGGCGGCGATGCGCTCCCCCTGGCCTACCACCACGAGGACGTCAGATTGCGCCTGATCTATGATGCGATCTTGCAGCGGGCCGAGAGAGAAAGCGTCGACGCGGGGTGAGGGACTGTCCGCGCCGATGGCGATGATGTCGTGGTCCGCCGCAGCTTGTAGGATCTCAGCGACGGGGTCACGCGCAGCGGTCTGACGTCGCATGACTTCGACGGTCTGGCTCTCACCTGCCTCGCGGAGCTGGTTACCGGCGTTCACGACAGCACCGACGGGGCCGGTCACGCGGTCGCCCTTGCCGCCCACGGTTAGCTCCGTGATGTCGAAGACTTCGAACTCCTGGTGCTTCACGCGGGCAATCTGCTCCACCACTCCCGCGGCCACGTCCGGATGGAGAGCCGGGACAATGGGGACAAGGACGCGCTCAAGATGTGGCAGATAGGCGCGCCGGCGCGCCTCCTCGCGGTTGAGGCGTTCCAACTCCCCGTGAGAGGGTGGCACACGACGCTCTAGGAGTGTGATGATTGGCGGCGAGACGAGGACGGTGAGAATCGCGACCACGGCATAGAGCGTGTAGCCACGCACGGAGAGCAAGCCAAGCTGCGCGCCGAGGATGGCGACCACGACGTCCGTGCCGCCCTTGAGGTTGATGCCGATTCCGACGAGGAGTGATTCGAAGGCGCGAAGGCCGCCGAGACGCGCGCCAAGCGCGCCAAGGCCCACTTTGACCGTGGTCGCGAGCACGAAGAGCGCAATCACCGCGACGAGCGCCCAGAGACTTCCAAGCTTGAAGATATCCACACGCATGCCGGCAAGGACGAAGAAGATGGGAGCGAACAGGCTGACGGTGAGCGTCTGAATGCGGGTCTTGAGCTCTTGCGTGGCGCGCGGCGCCTGACTGAGCAGGACGCCGAAGACGAAGGCGCCGAGGAGCGCATGCAGATCGAGCGCTTGCGTGATGGCGGCGGAGATGAAGGTGAGGACGAGCACCAGCGAGAGCTCGCCGTTTACGATGAAGCTGAGGTCCGCCGTACGGCGCATGGCCCAGTAGGTGAAGCGCCGTCCGAGCGTCATCATGAGGGCGAAGAAGACGACGACCACTACGGCGGCACGCGCGCCAGAGACGAATGCGTCGCCATTCTTGAGCGAGGACACGACAGAAATGAGCAGCCAGACGACTACCTCACTGGCGACGCCAGCCGCGAGGATAACCTGGGCATAGCCGCGGCGCAGCGTGTCGCGCTCGATGAGGATCTTGGCGGCGACGCTGACGGCGGTGACCGTAAGCACGAGACCAAGGAAGATGCCGTCCGGCGGCGTGCGGCCGAGGACGAACCACGCGAAAAGTGTCCCTGCGACGATAGACGGGACGATGGCGAATGCGGCGGCGAGGATGCCAGGGCGCGCATTCTGGCGCAGGATGCGGAGGTCTACCTCAATGCCAGCGATCAGCAGCACCAGAATGGCGCCGACCCAGGACAGGAGCGACAGTCCCTGACTTACTGCCTTGTCGAGAAAGAGGCCCTGATTGAGGGAGGGAAAGAGCGCGCCGAAGACGGAAGGCCCCAGCAGAACGCCGCCTAGCAGTTCCCCAAGCACCTCGGGTTGTCCGAGGCGCCGTGCCAACTCGGCAGCGCCCCGGCCGACGACAAGGATGACGGCAACGGCGAGCAGCGCGGCGAGCAATTGATGTTCGGAGAGACTCTGCAATCAGATTCCTTCCAGCTAATCGGCGCCAGGGGGTGACAACGCAGCCCTTGGCGGCGCACGTCGTGTGCCAATGTCTGGAAGGAGGCAGATGGCGACCGCGCCGCCAAGCCGGACGGCAGGAGGACAAGCGCGGGCACAGCGAGGGCGACGAGGCTCCCAGCGCGGCCTATGGCTGGCACGCCGTGAGCATGCTAGCCTGCGGCTGGTAGTGCCGACGCATACGCGGCGACCTCTTCCAAAGTCATGACCTTGCCGGCGGCCCATTCCGCGTTAAAAGTCTGTTCGCCAAGCTGTGATCTGAGCTCGGTCGAGTTCTGTTCGGATGTGGGACGGCCAGAGGCGCGCGACAGCGCATCCACCGCGCCGAGGATGCGCGCGGCAGCGTCGGGTTGCCCCTGCGTGGCGGCCACGGCCGCGAGACCCTCCAGGCTTCTGAGCATGCCGTGGGAGTTCCCCAGGTCACGCGAGAGGGCGAGGCTCTCCTTACATAGCAACTTCGACTGCTCATAGTCGCCCGCTTGCAGCGCGAGGGACTGCATGGAGGCCAAGACGCGGGCGAGGTCCCAGCGGTCGCCCATCTCGCGAAAGAGCGCTCCGCTGGCGTCGTAGAGGGAGTGCGCCGCCACGGTGTCTTGCTGAGCCTCGGAGACGCGACCAAGCGCGTGCAATAGGACGGCTCGGCCCCAACGATCATGGAGCTCGTCGAAGATCGCCAGGCTCTCCTCGTAGGCACGGTGGGCGCCAGCGGCATCGCCCGCGGCGAGTGTGACATCGCCGAGACTATATAGCGCGAAGGCGACGCCCCACTGCTCACCGTCCACGCGCCGGAGTGCGCCCTGGGCCTGCTCTATCGTCGTACGCGCGCCGTCGGAATCGCCGGAGCCGAATTGAACCAGCCCAAGGATGATCTCCGCGAAGCCGAGCTCGCGCAGGTCCCCCGCCTCGCTGAACATCGCGACGCTCTCCTCCGCCGGCTGGCGGGCGTCCTTAAAGTCGCCCCGAGCGAAGGCGAGGCCGGCCAGCCAGTGTAGCGCTTTGGCGCGCACGAGCGCGTCAACTTGTGGCGGCGACCCAGTGAGTGCCGCCTGCACCCAGGTGTGACCCTCACGGAGATGGCCCCGCAGGAACCAGAACCATCCGAGGGCGCCCACGAGCCTCAGCCACATCGTCCGGTCGCCAGTGGCTTTACACCATTCGAGGGCGGCACGGATATTGTCGCGCTCAACGTCGAGTCGCGCGAGATAATCCCAGCGCTCGGCGCTGGTGAAGTGCGGCTCGGCGTCCTCGACGAACTGGAGGACGTACTCGGCATGGAAGCGCTGCAAGGCGTCGCGCTCGCCGGACTCGGCAAGTCGATCAAGGGCGTATTCGCGGATCGTGCCGAGCATGCTGTAGCGGGCGTCGCCTTCTGGTGTCTCTCCTTCGCGCACCAGGCTCACATCGACAAGCAGCTCCAAGACTTCGAGTGGGTCCGCCCCGAGATCGGTGTCGCGGTTGCATACCGCGTCTATGGCTTCGAGGGTGCAGCCGCCGGAGAAGACGGAGAGGCGCCGAAAGAGCGTCTTCGCTTCTTCGCTGAGGAGGTCGTAGCTCCAGGCGATGGCGCATTGCATGGTCTGCTGGCGCGCGGGGAGATCCTGCGCGCCGGAGGTGAGGAGAGGGAGGGCGCGGTCGAGCCGCGCGAGCATCGTCTTCGGCGGGAGCACCTTGATGCGCGCCGCGGCCAACTCGATGGCGAGCGGCACGCCGTCGAGACGCCTGCAAATCTCGGCCACCAAGCGTGCGGTCTGCTCGGTGAGGGCGAAGTCGGGCTTGACCTCCTGCGCGCGCTGAACGAATAGATCGACGCTCGGTATCTGCGCGAGGGAGTCGGCAGAGGTCGTCAATTCGCCGGGCACCTCAAGCGGCGACACTGGTATCTCTTTCTCGCCGCGCACGCGGAGCTTGCGTCGGCTCGTTACGAGGCACTTGACGTTTGGACAGGCTTCGAGAAGCTGGCCGACAAATGGCGCAGCCTTGACGACCTGCTCGAAGTTATCCAGCACGAGAAGCATACGACGGTCACGCAGCGCCTCCGTCAGCGTCTCCGCAACCGGTCGGTCGGGACTTTCGCGCAGGCCGAGGGTGGACGCGATGGTGGCGGCAACCAGGGATGGCTCAGCCAGGGAGGCGAGGGGGACGAAGACGGTACCGTCGGCGAAGGCGTCGCCCAGGGATGCGGCGATGGCGTGCGCGAGGCGTGTCTTGCCGGCTCCGCCGGGGCCGGTGAGCGTCACCAGGCCAACATCGTCGCGGGAAAGGAGTGTGCGGGCGGTATTGGCCTCCGTGGAGCGGTCCACGAGTGGAGTGCGGACGAAGGGCAGCGCCGGCCGGCGGATCTCCGGCACCAGGACTGCGCGAGCGGAAGAAGGAGCGTCTGCGGCCCGTACCTGATCGAAGCGTTCGGTGAGCAGGAGCGCAAGGTCGTTCTCGACGAGATCGTGCAGCTCGTCGGTTGTCTCGAAGGGCTTGTAGGCGGCGTTGTCGTCGGCTTTGATGCGATCGAGCAGCGCCTTGAGGCCCTGCTCGCGTTCGGGGGCGGGAAACTTGACGTAGATCAGCTTTGGCCGGCTGCCGGCGAGACGATATTCGTCCTCAAGACCGGAGACGTCCATCCCTGGCGCAACCCAACCATATCGCTGCCAGTAGATGCCGAGGAAAATATCACTCTGGGCGAGGTACGCGCGGTAGAGGTCCTTCGGCGGGTGCGGCCTGGCGCCCAGCTCGAAGAGAACGGGCGTCAGGCGCAGATGCGAGATAGCTTCGCGCGCGGTCGCACGCTCGGCGACCAGCTCCTGCAGAGTGGAACTGACGAAAACGCGCAGACGCTGATCCGGTGTGCGAATGCCGGGCCGGGGCGAGACGTCCACGGCGGCGGCGGAAGGGTGCATGTCAGCCATGGACGGCCTCCTCGCGGGGCGATTGGCGCGCTATGACTAACTATTCGCGGGACACGGGCCGCACTACGACGACTAGGCGCTCAGCACGGAAAATACCTTCTCGCCGTGCTTCTTGACGGCGGCGACGAGACCGCCCTCGGCTGTGAGCGCCTGGATCATGGGCGAGGGAACCTGGGCCTGGAACTCGCGACCTGTCGCTACGTCGCGGACAACGCCGCTCGCGAGATCAACTTCGAGCTCGGCGCCCTCTTGGGCGAGTTCGTAGAAACCGTCGTCGCGAATGACCAGATACGGCAAGGCTTCGTTCACCAAATTGCGCTTGTGGATGAAGGCGTAGCTCTTGGCGATGACGGCCTGGGTGCCAGTGCCTTGGAGCGCCCACACGGCATGCTCGCGCGAGCTGCCGCTGCCCCAGCCCTCCCCGGCGACGACGATGGTCGCGCCCTGCTTCGCGCGCTCGCGGAACTCAGGGCGGACGTAGTAGAAGCACTTGTCGCCGAGGTCTTCGAGCTTCGTCAGATGGCAGAACTCGCCGGGGATGATGGCGTCGGTGTCCACGGCGTCGCCGAAACGCTGCACGCGCGCGCGAATCGTGCCGCCGCCAGACGTCGAGGAGTGGCCGCCGGCCTTCGTTTCCTCGACGCGCATCTCCGGCTCGCTGGCCGCAACCTCGTACGTGCGGCTAGGAAGCTTGCGCATCAGGATGGAGGCGAAGCGGTCTCGGTCCACTCGCTCCAGCAGGGGGCGGGGATCGGCGACGCGCATGCCGAGCGCGCTGGCGGCCACGGTGGCGGCGCTGGCGAGCCAGGCGAGCGAGCCTTCACCCATGCGATTCTCGAAGTTGCGGTTCTGCGACGAGAGCCAGACCTCGCCCTTGCCGGCTTTGCGGCTGGCAATGCCGAGACACATCGAGCAGTTGGGCACGTCCACAGTAAAGCCGGCGCGGCGGTAGACGTCCCAGAGGCCCGTCTCCTGGAAGTGGTTATGAATCCAGAGGTCGCCGGGGACGACGATACGGCGGTCGGGCGGCGTCTCGCTGGGCACGGCCCCGTCGTTCAGGGCGACTTCGAGGACGAGCGCCGCAAGCGCAAGCTCCTCTTCGGTGGTGGTGCAGGCGCCGATGAAAGCGCCGTCTAGCGGCTGACCGGCCAGCTCGGACACGTCGAAGACGTTGTCGGGTGAGAAGGGCTTGGCGACCTGCGGCGCCAGCTCTTCGAGGTGGATCGGGTAGTGCGCGAGGTAGGGCGCATCGTCGTCGGCGCGGAAATAAAGCGCGGACCGGTTGTAGCCGCGCCTGCGGCGCGCCAGCCACGCGGCAACTTCCTCGTCGGCCTCGAAGATTCCGTTGAGGCCGCCGAACTCCGCGGTCATATTGCAGATGGTGAAGCGCATGTCGGTCGTGAAGCGATGCGC
>CAYYCB010000154.1:0-7580 GCA_964469715.1 uncultured Ktedonobacterales bacterium
GTATGAAACGTCCTAGTGGTGGGGCTGGTGAGGCGGGTCGTCGGCGTGTTAAGGTGGCCTTCGGAGAAGAATGCCTCCAGACTCGGCGGTGGGAGGGATTGGCGAGGAGGCGAGTGATGGACGTGATCATTGATGATGCGAGCATCTTCTACCTGCCGGTAGGCTCTCCGGCGAAGCATCCTCTGATTGTGTTGCATGGTGGGCCGGGGTTAGACCATGCGGAGATGCACCCATGGATGGACGCGCTCGCCGACACGTTCTACATGGTCTATGTGGATCTGCGTGGGCAGGGACGCTCCGAGCGTGTGGACCCAGGCACCCTGACGCTGCCGCGGTTCGCTGAGGATGTGACGAAGTTGGCGCAGTCACTCGGGTTCGACCGGTACGCGGTGCTGGGGCATTCGTTCGGGTCGTTCGTCGCGTTAGCACATGCTATTGAGCAGGGCGGTGCGTCGCACTACTTCCTCTCCGCAGCGACGGCGAGCTTCACGAAGTCCATGCCGGAGATCCAGGCAAATCTGGACGAGTTCGAGCCGGAGGAGCTGCGCGAGGATGTGAAGCGGTCGTGGGCGCTGGAGCCAGAGGTGAAGACCCCGGAGGATTTCGCGGAGGTGATGCGGTTGCAGATGCCCTTTCACTTCGCCTCCGTGGAGAGCGAGGGCTTCCGGCGCCACCTAGAGGCTGGCGACTCGACTGTCTACGCTCCCGAGGTGCTTGCATATGTCGCCGGGCACGACTACGCCATCGAATATGAGGACCGGCTCTGGGAGATTGCCGAGCCCACACTGATTCTGGTGGGCGAATATGACCGGACCTGCACGCCTCGTGCGGCGCGCGACCTGCACGCGGGTATTGTCGGCAGTGAGCTCGTCGTCATCCCCGAGGCGGGCCACCAGTCGTATATCGAGCAGCCGGCGATGTACTTCGCGGCGGTGCGAGACTTTTTCGTGCGCCATCCATAGAGATGTAGAGGACACAGAGGAATTAGCCGCGCGGGTGTGGCAGTCCTGACTGTGAACGGTCAGGGCCTGGCGTCGGGCCCTGAATGGGCCAGGGCGATGATAGGGTAGGGCGGCGCGAAAGACCGCACGCATGTGGGCATGGATAGGATCATCTAATCGGTCGTTATCGTTGACCGGTGCGGCGCCGCCTGCTATCATGCCGCCAATCTTCATGGCGACCGGGCAGCTTTGCGAGTCAGATGCGATTGACCCGGCGCGGGGGGCGCGACGTCGCCAGCAGAGCCATGGAGGCGCTCGAAAGGAGCAGGTATGGCCAAGTCTCGGTGGCTTATGGCGGGGGGCGCGGCGCTCCTCATGATCGGGCTTGTCGGCGTTGGACTGTACTCCGTCCAGCCGACGCGGGCCTCTAGTGGCACGAGCTCTCCGTACAACCAACCGCGCTGGTGGTCCAAGTATCAGCACGTGTCGGGAGCGGGCTTCACCGCGCTGGCGAATCCCGGTGGCACAGGAAGCGTCAAGGTTGGCGCGAACGTGGATGTGAGCAACGAGCCGGGGCCACAGAGTGAGACTTCCATCGCCATCAATCCGTCAAATCCGTCGCAGCTCGTGGGCGGCTCGAACGAGATCGATCGCCTCCCGATGCGCGGATACTTCTCAAGCGACGGCGTGACCTGGGGCGGTGTCGACCTGCCGCTGCCTCCGCCGATCAGTAACAATGGTTTCGACTTCGGGTCGGATCCGACTGTGGCGTGGGACACGCGCGGCAACGTGTACTATGGGTATATTGTCGTGTTCTTCGGCGCTGGCGGCGGCATCAACGGGACCGAGATGGCTGTCGCGCGCTCATCGGACGCCGGGCATACCTGGACCTCGACCTATTTTGATCCGCAGACCGGCTCTGCCCAGTTCGACGACAAGCCGATGCTCACGGTGGATACGAACCCTAACAGCCCCTACCGCGACACAGTCTACATCGCCTGGGACAACTCGAACGGCAGCGCATCGAGCAGCAATCTGTTGCTCGTCAGCCACTCCTCCGATGGTGGCCAGACGTTCTCGGCGCCGGTTCCTGCGAGCGATACGTCGAGTGGACCGAAGTCCGTCATCGGGGCGGACCCGTTCGTCGGCCCGGACGGGACGCTCAATGTCGCCTGGGCAGATATCCATAACAGCGTGATCGCGATGAGCAGTTCGACCGATGGCGGTCGGACCTTCGGGCCGACCCACGTCATCGCGCCCACGCGCACCGCCTACGAGCTCAACATCCCGGCGATGAGCATAAGGCAGGCGCTCATTTATCCGGCGTGCGGCGCCGATGTCAGCGGGGGGCCCTTCCGCGGAACGCTCTACTGTTCGTGGATTGATTCGACGGCCACGAATGGAGCGGACGTCTTTGTCGCCCGCTCGACGGATGGCGGCGTGAGCTGGAGCCGGCCGGCGCGCGTGGAGGACGACCCGACGGGCGTCGCCAACGATCAGTTCAACCAGTGGCTGGCCGTGGACCCGGTCAGCGGCTCGGTGGACCTGAGCTGGTATGACACGCGCAACGACCCAAGCCACGTAAGCACTGACGTCTACTTTGCCCGCTCGACGGATGGCGGCCAGACGTACGGGGCGAACGTGCGGGTGACGACCGCGATGACCAATGAGTCATGCTGTGGCGCCCAGCTTCACGACCAGTATGGCGACTACGAGGGCATCGCGGCGTTCGACAACGCGATCCACCCGATCTGGACGGACCGCCGCACGAGCGTCGCCGCACTCAACGAGGAGGTCTTCACCGCTACGTTGTCGGTGAAGTAGTGGGCTTTCTGTAGACGACGAAGACGAGGTGGTGAGCCCGAGGGCTCACCACCTCATGTTTTGCGGGTGGGTTGATTCGGAATGTGGGTGGGATGTTGGCGGGCGTGGGAGGGCGCGATCATTGCCCGCATAAGCAGGCCCTATGGGCGGGAGGGGTCAGAGAACCTTGCGGAGGAAGCTCTGGGTGCGTTCCTGCTGCGGCGCGGTG
Organism: uncultured Ktedonobacterales bacterium; assembly: GCA_964469715.1. Taxonomy (GTDB): domain Bacteria; phylum Chloroflexota; class Ktedonobacteria; order Ktedonobacterales; family JADMIN01; genus CAWAWP01. The sequence goes on from CAYYCB010000154.1 coordinate 2,974, forward strand.
AAGACCTGCGCGGGCGGGCCCTCCTCGACGATGACGCCCCCGTCCATGAAGATGACACGGCTGCAGACCTCGCGGGCAAAGCCCATCTCGTGGGTGACGACGACCATGGTCATGCCTTCTTCTGCGAGCTGGCGCATGACCTTGAGCACCTCACCGACTAGCTCGGGGTCGAGCGCGGAGGTGGCCTCATCGAAGAGCATGAGCTTGGGATCCATCGCGAGGGCGCGAGCGATGGCGACGCGTTGCTGTTGCCCGCCAGAGAGCCGTGCGGGGTAGGCGTCGGCCTTCTGCTCAAGGCCCACCTTCTTGAGGAGCTCGCGGGCGCGAGCCTCGGCCTCTTCGCGGGCCACGCCCTTCACCTGGATCGGCGCCTCCATCACATTCTCAAGCGCGGTCATATGTGGGAACAAGTTGAAGCGCTGGAAGACCATGCCGATCTCGGCGCGCATGCGGGCGACGTTCCGTTCGGCATCCTCGACGAGCTTGCCGTCGGGCAGCTCGCGATAGCCGATGAGCACCCCGTCGATGGAGATGCGACCCTTGTTGATCTTCTCAAGATGGTTGATGCAGCGGAGGAAGGTGGTCTTGCCGGAGCCGCTGGGTCCAATGATAGAGACGACCTCTCCTTTGCGGACCTGCATTGTGATGCCGCGCAGGACTTCGTTGTGGTGGAAATATTTATGGACGTCCTGGGCATCTACCATGGGCCGCATTGTCGAGGTATTGGCCTGGGCAGCCGCGCTGGGCGGTTGCATCGGTGTGGGGTTATCAGACATCGAATTCTCTCCCGATCTCCCGGTGGATGCCGGGGGAAGTGGCATGGTTTAGGTGTGATCGACGGGGAGCTGCTCAACCGGCTCGGGAAGTGTTCCGGCGGCGAGACCAGGCTTAACGGCGGGCCGGGCGCCCATTAGCCTCTGCCACCAACTGGGCTGCGCGCGCAGCGCCGGGTCGAGGATAGATGCATTGAGCCGGCGCTCGACGGTGGCCTGGATGAAGCTCCACGCGGTCGTGAGGACGAGGTACCAGAACGCGGCGATGACCAGGAACTCCTCCGTCGCGGCGAGTCCGGGGCCAAATGTCTTGTACGACGTGAAGAGTAGCTCGCTGACCGAGATGGTATAGGCAAGCGAAGTGTTCTTGAGCATGCCGTTGAATTCGTTGCCCAACGGGGGGACGATAACGCGTAGCGCCTGGGGGAGCACGATGCGGCGCATCGCCAGACCATAGGTCATGCCGAGCGATTTCGCCGCTTCCATTTGCCCCACATCAATCGAGTCAATGCCGGCGCGGACAATCTCGGCCATGTAGGCGCCTTCGTTGAGCGAGAGCGCGATTACGGCAGCCACGAAGGCGTCCATTGGGACCTGGATACTGAAGCCCAGTGTGCCGAAGATATCAAGATTGGCGAAGAAGCGGTCGACGTGGATGAGTTGGAGGAAGATGCTCAGGAAGAGAATCTGGACCAGGAGCGGCGTGCCCCGGACAACAAGCACGTATGCGCTACCGAACCAGCGTAAGACGTTGATGCGAGACCGGCGCAGGAAGTAGAGCAGCAAGCCGATAAGCGAGCCAGCGAGCTGCGATACGACCGAGAGAATGATGGTGATGAGTACGCCCTGGAGAATGTAGCCGTTGAAGAGATATTTAAAGACAAATTCCCAGCGGAATCCGCCATTCAGTGTGATGATGCCCTGGAGGAACTGGAGGATACCGCTCATACAACACCTCTACGCGCGGCAGCGTGGCCGCAGTGCGAAATACGCGGCGTGACGCCATCGTCGTCCGGCCGGCGTGTTGCGGTGGAAGGATTCGCATTCTTCCTGCCACCGCGCAACGTTGTGGCCGTGCAGGGATGCACGGCCACAACGACTCCTGAAAAGTATACGATGGACGGGCGTGTCACTACTACGCCTTGGGGTAGGCGAGATCCTGAACGCCCCAGTCGCCGAGGATCTTCGTGTACGTGCCGTCAGAGCGCATGTCCGCGAGCGCCTTGGAGATGGCGTTCTCGAGGTCGGGATTGTCTTTGCGGACGACGATGCCCTCAGGGGAGGGCTGCACGGTGATGCCGCCCGTCGCGAGCTTGCCGGCGTTCTGCTTGACATAGAAACCGGTCACGGGCTGGTCCTGATAGCTGGCATCGGCGCGGCCACTGAGCACCTGCTGCACGACGACGGACTGGTCGTCGTAGGAGAGGATCTGGATCGGCTTGCCCGCATTCTTACAATCGGGAGTCTGGCCGGACGTGCCGGGGCCGTTCCCGTTGGCGTCGTGGACCTCGTCGGCCTCGACGGTGCCGTTCTGCACGGCGATGGTCTTGCCGCACATGTCGTCGAAAGCCTTGATGTTCTTCGGGTTGCCAGTCGGGACAAGGATGGACTCGCCAGCGGTCAGATAGGGGATCATGTCCACCTTCTGCTTGCGCTGGTCGTTGATCGTGAACGACGAGATGGACATATCATACTTCTGCTGGCCGAGCGAGGCCGATGACATGTCGGGAATAATGCTGTCGAAGGTGGCCGTCTGGATGTTGGCGGTGAGGCAGAGGCGCTTGGCGAGCTCGCGCGCCAGATCCATGTCGTAGCCGGTAAACTTGGTCGGATCGGTCGGGTCTTTGTACTCGGCTGGCGCATAGGTGGTGTCGCTGGCGATCGTCAGCTTGCCCGAGGCCACCAGATGCCAATTCGTGGATGATGGGCAAGTAGCGGCGGCTGTGCTGGTCGAGGTTGAGCCGCCGCAGCCAGTGAGTAGCAGCGCCGCGCCCATGACTGCGCTGAGCGATCCGCCTACCAATGCCTGACTGCGTGGGATTGATAACGAGGGGATGCGCGGAAGTTTCATGCCGTGTGCCTCCTGTGGATGACCGATGACTGCGGATGGTAGTGCTGGGGCATGCGGAATGGAATGAGCGAGCGGGCTGGTAAGTCCTGCGTCGCGACCGTCAAGACGGCGTACAGCAATAGCGCAACGTCGCACCTCGTCAGGCCCGCTTTCGTGGTGCCAGTCTATCACGCCTTGCAAGCACTCTACGCCACTACGCATGCCTCTCACAGCTACCTACGTCGGACATAGCGTGCTATCTCACGAGATGACCGCCGGAAACGGCGTGCGCACATCTGTGCATCAGGTGTGCACATTTGGAATGCGAAATGGCCGATGCGTTCAGGTTGCGTCCTGTTGTGTCCTGCGGAGAGGCGCCGAGAAGAATGGCGGACACGCTCCTCTATCAGGGCACACCTAGAAAACCAGGGTACGACCGTTGTCGCGCAGCCAGCGGCGATAGGTCTGATAGTCTGGACAGCCGCGAGCGACAAGGCGCCAGAAGCGCTCGGAGTGGTTGAGCTCTTTGAGGTGGCAGAGCTCGTGGACGACGACATAGTCGAGCACTGGCAAAGGAGCGAGGAGCAGGCGCCAGTTGAAGTTGAGATTGCCGCGGCGCGAGCAGCTTCCCCATCGGCTCTTCTGTTCTTTGATACTGACGCGCGCATAGGAATAGCCGTAGCCGGCGTTGCAGGCGACGAGGCGGCTGGCGAAAATTGCGCGCGCTTCGCGCCGATACCAGGCCTCAAGGGCACGGCGGATAGTGTCGTGGTCGTCGTTGTGGACCACGATGGCCAGTGTGTCACCAGTGCGCGCCGCGCGATAACGTCCTTCGGAGGCGCCGGTCGTGACGACGAGGCGCAGACGCCCGCCGGCGAACGGGAGGATTCGTCCCGTGTGTAAGGGTGGTGGCGCCGCGGCGGCACGCTCGCGCTCCATGCGGTCCAGGGTGCGCGCGATCCAAGCCGATTTTGAGGCGAGCACCTGCTCGATGCGCTGCTGCGAGGCGCCAATGGGGATGACTACTTCAAGTCCGCGGTCAGGGTGGATGACGAGTCGTAGTAGGCGAGCCCGCCGACTGGTGCGTACTGTATAGGGAATGGGCCGGCTGCCGAGCGTGAGTTGGCGGAGTTGAGGGGCGGGATCGGGATCGGTGGCGGTCAAGGGACGCGGACGCGCTGGGCCGAGAGTACGAAGCGGTGCGCTCTGCGCCAAGTTGTCGGCATTGTATTGCGTCACGGAATGACGGTCCTTTCCCCATGCGATATCCTGCGCGTTCCGCTCCTTGCGTCGGCGGGGGCGAGGGCGCCGCCACCATGGTAAGCGGTCGAGTGCGGTGACTGTGGCGGAGGGGGACCGTCGGGCCATCGTGGGCGGGAGTTTTGGGGGGGTATGGCGACATGCGAAAACTCGTCAACAGGACTCTTGACTCTGCCTGGCCTGCGTGATAATATCTTCTTTGCGCCCGCGACACCCGCCCTGAAACAGGGCACGACGCGGGGCTGGTGGCGGAGCCGCCGAGATGGTACCTGAACAACTGAAGAGTGAGAAGCAGCAGCGAAGTCACGGGTTCCGCGCGACATGGCAACATGGGCGCGCGGGAATGGGCTTGTCGGCCTTTCTAGGTCGATGAACTCGTCTGAATGACCTGTGCGAGCCGTAAAAACAGGCTCACCAATATCAGCACATGTCGGATATGGTCGCCGCGCAAGCGGGACGTATCCGAGATCAATACTGGATGGCGAGTTTGATCCTGGCTCAGGACAAACGCTGGCGGCGTGCGT
>CAYYCB010000155.1:0-7550 GCA_964469715.1 uncultured Ktedonobacterales bacterium
TGGATGGAGCATGTTGCCCCGCGACGGGTCGCCGCTCCCGGGCTGGCGGAGCGAGCGTGTCAGTCGCTGGCGTGACCATTTTGGCCGGTTTTCGCACTCGATTTGGGATTTTCGCGTGCGCCGGTGGCGTCGCCGGGGCAACGGGCGCGCTCACCTTCGCGGCGCCCGTCGAGCGCTGCTTGGGAGTGGGTTTCTTCGCGGCCGATGGGACTGTCGGGGTAGGTGCGAGGGTGTCAGGCGTGGCCGTTTTGGCCGATTTTCGCGTTTTGGTGGCGGAAGCGGGTCCAGCGGCCACGGACACCGCAGCCGGAGCGTCAGCCGCTCGCGTGGGAGACCGGCGAGATGGCGCGGGTGAGGCAGCGTTGGGCGTGACGGATAGGGTACTTGCCGATCTTGCCGTTTTTCGCATTTTGGAGGCGGCGTCAGAAGCGGTCACCTGCGGCGGCACTACCTCAGAGGAGGCAGGCGACATTGCCGTTTTTGCCGTTTTTCGCACTTTGGAGGCGTTGTCAGGGGTGGCTTTCTGCGGCGGTGCTTCCAACGAGGGGGCAGACGGCATTGCCGTTTTTGCCGCTTTTCGCGTTGTCGATGGCGTCGCGGCGGGGACGGCGTGGGGCGCACTGACTGCGCGGGACACGGCACGCGAAGCGGCGCGGGTGGCGACACTCCCAGCGCGGCGATTGGCCTCCGCACGCGGGCGGCGTGTGGCTGTGCCCTCGTAGTCGTCCTCTCCTTCGTCGCGCCAGCCAGCGGTACGCACGAGCGGCTCGCCTTGCCCAACGCCGACGAAGAAGTAGTTGGGACGCAGATGATCGGTGGGGATCAGGCGGAGGGCGTGCAGCGGCGCGACGGGTCGGCTCGCGCGGCTGCGGCGGCCGCTCGCGGTCTTCACCATCTGCGGCGCGGCGGCCTGGGTGGCGTTGACCTCACAGGCGGTCGGCTCGTAGCCGAGGCGCTCGCGATAGCGCTGGGCAGCCTCGGCTATTTTCTCATCCAAAGTACGGCGCGCGTCGTCATCGTACCAGAGGATTCCTGAGTGCATCATGCTGACGTTCCTATTCGGAAAAGGAGACCATGGCAGGCGATTCGTCGGCCGCGCCCCTCATTAGAACTTCTGTTCTGCCCATAGTAATGCGGAAATGGAGGGGCGTCAAGGCGCGGGAGGGATCGGGTGTTCTTGTGGGATGTGCCAGTGAATGAGACGACAAGGCCGGCCAGCGATGCACGCTGGCCGGCCAGATTGGGGAAAATGGGCTAGTCAGGCGGTGAGGCAATGGTCCCGCCGGTCAGAGATTTCCGGTCGCTCGCCCACTCGCGCCTTCACGGGTATTTACTTGATCGCTTTGACGGTGTAGATGGCAATGTTGCCGTTGGGCAGGGACACCTCGACGCGGTCGCCTTCTTTATGGCCAAGTAGCGCCTTGCCAACGGGTGACTGGTCCGACAGCTTGTTGGCCGTGGAGTTCGCCTCGTGGGTGCTGACGAGGATGAAGTTGCGGTCGGTGCCTTGCGGAGTGGTGACCGTCACGTTGGCGCCGATCTGGACGATGCGCTGGCCGTTGACGGCAGTTGGCGCCTCGATGATGACCGCGTTCTCCAGGACACGCTGGAGCTCTTGAATCTCGCCTTCGACCATGGCCTGGATGTTCTTGGCATCCTCGTAGGCGCTACTCTCGCTGACGTCGCCGGCTTCCTTGGCCTCGTGGATGTAGTCGGCGACCTGCTGGCGGCGCTCGTTGACGAGCCAGGTGAGGCGAGCCTTCTTCTCGTCGTAGCCTTCGCGGGTGAGGGGGATCTTCTCCTTCTCGATGCTGCGCGAGCCAGTCGTCGCGCTTGCCGGATGTGTCGCCATAGGTGATCTCCTCCCGCCAGAGTCTGGCGCGTACCCGCCATCGGGCGGGACGCCAAAAGGCCGTGCGTGCCGCGCATCACCGCGCGCCGCTGGATTGGCCGGCGACAAGTGCGATAGACGAGTATTGGTTTCGTAGGGAAAGTAAAAAAGAACAGCGCGCCCAATTTCTGGACTCGCTGTGAGCCTACTATTCGGAAAGCTCAGGAAGTATAGCCACCCCGTGGCCGCGATGTCAAGCGATCCTCTATCGTGGGCACGGTCCCACAGGTAACCCGCACCAGCTCGCTCGACGTGGCAGCGGTTCCGCCTTAACAAGAGGTCCATGACGCCGGCGAGGCGGGGAGGCGACGAGATGCTAGCATGAGAGCGGGTGTAGGGTGACGCTAGAGGAGCGGCGCTGGCGTATTCGGACTACGTCTACTATACTCCCACTACTACACGTTCACCGCTGCCTGTATCGTGTGAGGAATCTGGTCTCACTCCCGGCTGAGTTGGCATAGCCTATGCTGCCAATTCCTCTTCTTTTTAGAGGCGCCGAACGAGCGCGGCGCCACTGGGAGCAGACTCATGGGGCGCGAGCGCAAGACAGGAATGCGATCGCTCACAAATCCGCGCGTGGAGGCCTCGGACGCAGCAGCGCCGAATGCGGTTGAATCCGTGGGCGGGTCGTACCATGAGCGGGAGGAGCTTTCGCCAGCCGCGCTGGCGCGCAGGCTCATGCTCGCCGCCGCTGCTGGCTCGATCCTCTGGGTCTCAGACTCGCAGGGCGGCATGCTCGACAGCTCAACATGGGCCGTTTTCACTGGCCAGGCGCCCAGCGACGCTCTAGGCGCGGGCTGGCAAGACGCTCTGCATCCCGACGGACGCGAGGCGGTGGTCGCTGCGTTCGCCGGCGGCCTGGAAGGCGGCCACCCATTCGCCGTCGAGGGACGCGTGCGCCGCCGCGACGGCGCGTATCGGGGCATGCTTCTGCGTGCCACTCCTGATACCGGCGAGACTGGGACGATCACTGGATGGGTGGTCACCTGCACCGACGTCACCGAGCTCACGCCGGAGGCCCCGCCGAGGACGACGGCACGGACGGAAGAAGGCCAATGGCCAGTGGAGGGGGCAATCGCGTGGCTGAACGCCGTACTCGACGTTCTTCCGGCCGGTGTCACCATCGCTGGTCCGAACGGCAAGCTCATCCGAGTCAATCGGGCTATGCGCGAGATCTGGGGCGCAGATGCTCCGCTCGTGGGGAGCATTGAGGAATACGACGTCTACCGCGCATGGTGGCCCGACGGCACGCCTGTGCGCCCGCACGAGTGGGCACTGTCTCGCGCCATCCGTGAGGGCGAGTACGTGCGGAATCAGGAGATCACGGTCGAAGGGTTCGACGGAAAACAGTTGGTCGTCCTCAACTCCGCCGCTCCCATGCGTGACGCTTCCGGCGCCATCGTCGGCGGCGTCTCCTCCATGCAAAACATCACCGCCCGCAAGCGTGCCGAGCGCGAGCGCGCCGAGATGGAGGCGCGCGCCTTCGAAGCCGACACACGTTTCAAGCGTCTTGCCGCTGCCGGTATCATCGGCATCGTCGTGGCCGATGAGGCGCGCATCCTCGACGCCAACGACGCTTTCCTCTCGATCACAGGCTACACACGCGACGACCTCGACGCGGGGCGGGTGCCGCGAGAGACGATGACGCCGCCCGAATATGTGGCGCTCGACGACGCCAGCCTGCACATGCTCCTGACCGAGGGCGAGCTGCGCCCCTACGAGAAGGAGATCTTGCGGCGGGGCGGTGGGCGGGTGCCGGTCCTCACGGGCGCGGCGCTGGTGAGCCGCGACCCGCTCACCTGGATGAGCTTCGTGCTCGACATCACCGACCGGCGCAGGCTCGAAGCCGAGCTGCGCGATGCGAACGCGCGACTGGCCGCGGCCACGCTGGAGGCGGAGGCGCGCGCCGGCCAGCTCGAAGCCATCTTCGCGGCCCTCTCCGATCCGCTCGTCGCCTATGACCGTGACGGCCGCCTCACGGACGCCAATCCCGCCGCTCGCGCGCTGATCGGTCGCAACCTTGATACCGCAAATGGCACGCTCACGGCTGAAGAACGTGTCGCCCGCCTGGAGCCGCGCGCACCCGACGGCCGGCCGCTCGACGTGGGCCGCTGGGTACGCAAGCGTCTGCTCGCGGGCGAGGTGGTCACAGGCGCCGACGCGGCGGACGTCGTCATCACCACGCCCGATGGATCTGAGCGCCACACAAGCTGGACTGGGGCGCCGGTGCACGGCCAGGAGGGCGAGGTTGTCGGCGCGGTGGCCATCGGGCGCGACGTCACCGAGCGGCGCCGGCTCGAACATGCCGTGGCGGAGCGGGCCAGCCAGCTCCAGACCATCTTCAACACCATGACCGACGGCCTCCTGCTCTACGACCGCGAGGGCCGTATCCTCCACATGAACGCGGCCTGCAGCACGCTCCTGGGTGCCGACGCCAATCCCGCGTGGGCGCATCAGACGCATCGCGACCGGGGCCTGGCCATTCGCCATCGCACGCCCGACGGGGAGCTGCTTGCCCACGAAGACCGGCCACTCAGCCGCGTGTTGCGCGGGGAGGTGCTAGTGGGCGAGAAGGCCATGGACGTCCTGTTCCGCACGCTGGACGGCCGGCAGGTGTTGCTCAACTGCGCGGGCGCGCCCGTCATCGGGGAGGACGGCCTGATCGCCGGCGCGGTGCTCGTGCTGCGCGACGTGACGGAGCCGCGCCAGATTGAGCGGGAGCGTCAGGCCATGCTGGATATGGTCACACACGACCTGCGCACGCCAATCACCACAGCCAAGGCTTTTGTCCAATCCGTGCGCCAGCGGTTGGAGCACGCCGGGCACAGCGAAGGGCAGCGTCTTGCTCGCGTGGAGACGAGCATCGAGCAGATGCGCGTGCTGGTGGACGACCTGCAAGACGCCGCCAGCCTCGAACGCGGCACCGCCACGCTGACCTTGGTCCGCTGTGATCTGGCGGCGCTCTGCCAGGAGGTCGCCGGGGAACAGATGGCGGCTTCCGGTCGCGACATCACACTGCGACTGCCGAGCCATCGCCTCTGGGTACGGGCGGATCCTAACCGTCTGCGTCAGGTGATTCGCAACCTGCTCTCCAACGCTCTCAAATATTCGGCCGCCGAGAAGCCGGTCACGCTGGAGCTCACGCGCCGTGCGGGTGCTGCGCGGCTGAGCGTCCGCGACGAGGGGATAGGCATTCCTCGCAGCGCGTTGCCACATCTTTTCACGCGCTACTACCGCGTGCCCGGCGCTTCCGTGAAGCACGGCCCCGCGAAGGGCGTCGGCCTGGGCCTCTACATCGCGCGGCGCCTGGTTGAGATCCACGGCGGGACCATCGACGTCGAATCGACACCTGGCGAAGGCTCGACCTTCTGGCTCACGCTGCCACTTTCGGCGCCCGCTGCTCCTCCTCACTGAGCGCATCCTGTAGCACGTACCTGTGCAATTCGGCATGCGCATTGCTGGCACATGACGCGAGCGAAGCAAACTCTGAGCGACGGGAGTGGCGGATGACAGGCGAGCGCGATACGCTGGCCGCATGGATGGACGACGGCGGGTTCCGGGTCGAGAGATCCGGCGACTCCGCACAGGTCGTCGCGGCGGCCGCACCCGACACCATCGACTCGCTCCGGCTCCTGCGGCTGGCGCAGCGCCGCTTCGACGCCCTCTCGCTGCTGGCGGGTCAGATCCAATGGACGACCAACGCAACAGGTTACGTGAGCGACGCACCTTCGTGGCGCGCTTACACGGGGCAGTCTCGCGAGCAGGTGCGCGGGCTGGGCTGGCTCCGCGCCGTCCACCCTGACGACCGCGTGCGCGCCGCCTCCGCGTGGATGGATGCCGTCCGCTCCGGCGACGCCTATCAGAGCGAGTACCGCCTGCGGCGGCACGACGGGGCGTATCGCTGGTTTCTCAGCCGCGGAGCGCCCGTGCGCGACGACGCAGGAGCCGTTGTGGAGTGGATCGGGATTTCCACCGATATTGACCACCAGAAGCGCACCGAGGCCAAGCTCGCGGACGCCGGCCACCGCACCACCAGTATCCTCGAAAACATCAGCGATGCATTCTTCGTCGTGGACCATATGTGGCGCATTACGTATCTCAACAACGAGGCGGAGGCGCTGCTGCTCACGAAGCGCGACCATCTGCTCGGACGCTCTCTTTGGGAGGTCTTCCCAGAGAAGAAGGGCAACGTATTCGCGAGCGCATATCGGCGCGCCGTGGCCGAGCATACCTCCGTCGCCTTTGAGGCGCGCTACCCGCCGTTGGGCAGGTGGCTCGCGGTGCGCGCCTATCCTACCCAGGACGGCCTCTCCGTCTACATCCAGGATCTCTCCGCGCGGCGGTCAGCAGAGCAGGAGGGCCAGCGGCTCGCCCGACGCACACAAGACACTCTCACGGCCCTGCTGGAGATGGCCGAGCAGGTGGTTGCCCTGCCCGCGGCCTCTGGGAGCGCGACGGTGGGCCGTCGCGGCCTGCGCAAGACCGCGAAAGTGCTCCGCCGGCTGGCGTCGCTTGCCGCACACGTGCTTGGCTACGAGCAGGTCGCCATCCTCGCGCTCGAAGGGCCTGAACGCATCCTGCGACCCGTCGCCACCGCCGGGATTGGCGTCCGAGAGCAGCGGCAGTGGTGGCGCCAGTATAGCCAGAGCAACATTCCTCTCGACGCGTATCAGGCGCCGGATGTGATCGAGCGCCTGCGCGCGGGCGACGTGACGCTGGTGGACGCACCCCGCGACGCATTCATGCGTACCGGAGAATCCGAGGAGGAGGATAATCAGGCACAGATGATCGTCGCGCCCCTGCGCGTGGGGACCGAGCTGGTGGGCATCCTCACAGCCAGCGCGGGCGGAGCGCGACACGCCTACACGCAGGCCGAGTTCGACCTGGCCGCGGGTGTCGCCAGGCTCCTCGCGCTCGTGCTCGAACGTGAGCGATTGGTTCGCGAGCGCGAGGCGGCGCGGAGCCGGGAGCTTGCCGCCGTTGAGGCCAACCGGCGCATGGACGAATTCCTCTCCATCGCAGGGCATGAGATGCGCACGCCCATCACCGTCGTGAAGACGAACACGCAGCTCCTTGCTCGCGGCGGCGGCGCGGCGCGGCGCGATATGCCCAATCACGGCCTGACCGAAGCCCAGACACGCATGCTCGCCCGCATGGAGACCGCCGCCGACCGTCTCAATCGCCTCGTCGCCGACCTGCTAGACGCCTCACGCATCCGAGAGGGCAGGTTGCGGCTCGACCTGCATCCCTGCGACATCGCCGCGCTGGCACGGGACGTTGTGGAGGAGCAGCGCCTGACCGATCCCGAGCGGACCATCCTGCTGGAGATCGCCCCCAACAGGCCGCTCATCGCCCTGACCGATCCTGGCCGCTTTGACCAGGTGCTCGTCAATTACCTCACCAACGCGCTCAAGTACGCGCCGCCGGAGGAGCCCATCCTTGTGCGCGTCGAGCGTGTGGATGCCGCGGAAGCCGCTGATTCGGGCGCATGGCTGCGTGTCTCCGTCCGCGACGCGGGGCCGGGCCTGACATCCGAGCAGCAGCGCCACCTGTGGGAACGCTTCTACCGTGTGCCGGGCATCGAGGTGCAGACCGGCTCCGGGATCGGCCTGGGCCTCGGCCTCTACATCTGCCGCGAGATCGTCGAGCGCCACGGCGG
>CAYYCB010000156.1:0-7533 GCA_964469715.1 uncultured Ktedonobacterales bacterium
AAAAGAAAAAGCCGCCGTGGCGCTCCGTCCCGGCGGCTTCGCAAGAGCGTGCGGCGGAGGTTACCGCTTATTCTGCTCCTTCTCGCGCAGCGTCTTGTAGTAGCTGTGCGAGCGCGGCTTGTGCTCTTCCTCGTAGGCGGGCCGAACGTCCTCTTCCTGTACGCGGCGCCGGTCGTGACCATCCATGATCTCCTGCAGATCATTGTAGATGGTGTAGTTATCTATGGCTTCCTTCTGACGCAACAGGTGCTTGAGCATCATGACCTGGGGCACGGCGACCTGGCTCGTCCGCTCGGTCTCGGCGCGCTTCAGGAACTTCTCGACCAACGCAACGGACGCTTCGCTCGCACCGTTCTGCTCGAGCTGGTCCCGAATCGTCTCCAACTGCTCGTACGCGTTCACGCCTGGCTCCCTTCGGCCGCCGCGCCCGCCGAGGAGCTCCCGACCCCCGGAGGTGCGGCGGTGTGCATTCCGCCCATTCCGCCACCCAATCCCATAAAGTATACGGCGCGGGGAGTCGTTGTGTCACGCGAGAGGCCCGTCTGGGCGCTCCCTCTGTCAGCGCTTGGCCGGGGTGAAGACGGCGGCGTAGTAGTCGTCGCCAATGTCTCGGCGCTCGTCGAGCTTTAGCCCGGCGGCCTGCGCGTCGGCCTGCAGGTCGTCAGGCGCGATGCGGTCCTCCAGAGGTGGGCCGAAGGCGGTCTCGTGTTTCTGCCACTCGACGACGGCGATCTTGCCGCGCGGCTTCAGGAGCCGGGCGCCGCGATGCAGGAAACGTGCGCGCTGCTCCACCTCGTGGAGCACGAACGCCATGAGCACGAGGTCGCAGGAGCTTGCGGGTATGGGAATCTCGACGTCGCTGGTCTTCACGACGCGCACGTTCGTCAGCCCGTGCTCCGCGACGCGGCTGCGCACGGCGGTCAACATCTCGCCCTGGATGTCCGCGGCGAGCACCACCCCGTCCTCGCCGACGATGCGGGCCGCGGGCAGCGTGAAGAAGCCAGGGCCAGCGCCGATGTCGGCTATGGTCTGGCCCTTGCGGAGTCCGAAGCTGCGCAGGAGCTCTTCGGGCTGCAGGGCGGCCTCCCGCTCCTCCGAGAGCAGGCGGTCCTTCATCCGTGTATCGAATTTGTTCGGCATGTGCTGCTCCTCTTGTCGAACGGGTTCAGGCCATTCTGGATGGTAGCACAGGGCACTGTGATACGCCATGCTGGGGCTGGCGCGAATTAGGCGCCAGTCTTCGTTGGCAGGCAGCATGCGGTATACCAAAACGAGGAGGGGCTATCCGAGGAGCAAGGAGGGGCTTTCATCCCATTCCCAGGTACACTGTGTATACACTGAAGATGGAGCGTGGCGCCGAGGTATCCGCCGCCGCTGCTCCGGATACACCGCCAGCTCGTGGCGTGCGGTGGGTGGGTGGACTATAATGCGCGTGAATACGTGTGCGCACCCCTGGTGGACGCGCATGCCTAAGGAAACGGAGCGAGAGCGATGGGTGGGTTAATGCGGCCGGAGTTTCTCCTACTACTCGTTGCGGGCATGTTGCTCTTTGGCGCCAAGCGGCTGCCGGAGATGGGCTCGGCCATCGGCAAGACGATCAAAGAATTCCAGCGGTCCATAAAAGAGGAGCCGCAGGTGACTCCGCCGCCCGCTCAGCCGAGTGTCGCCACGCCCGCGCAGCCGCAGGTGACCACGACGACGCCGGCTGCGTCGCTCAGTGCGCCGGCGACCACCGCCGCGACCCCAGTGGAGACGCCCGCGCAGTAGTTGCACCCTTTAGGTGGCGATGCCGGGCGCTGGCGTTGCGGACCGCAATCGTGCCTCGTCTGAATCTGTGTGGCCAGCCATACGCCCTGCGCTCTTGATAGGTGCACTCGTGCCGATGGCGATATGCAGGGCGCGCTCGGCGATAGTCGTCGGCCAGGAGTAGGCTCATGGCAGCGAGTAACGTGGCGGAGAATCCGCACCTTCAGACAGGTGCGGCCACGACCACCGTGGGCGGCGACCAGCCGACCGGCGAGCCTGAGGGCGCCACGATGACGCTCGTGGAGCATCTTGAGGAGCTGCGCAAGCGGATCTTTTTAGCTTTGATCGCCATCGCCGTTTGTTCCGTGGCCGCCTTTTTCTTCTGGGAGCCCATCCTCCATTTCCTGCTGACCCCACTGCCCACGATATCGAGCAAGCTCACCGGCTTTGACGGCCATCATCTGGTGGCGACGGACATTGGCGAGCCTTTCATGGTCGCCCTCAAGCTGGCCATCGCGGTGGGCATCATCGTCGCCTCGCCCGTCGTCCTGTATCAGGTCTGGGCCTACACCTCACCCGCGCTCACGCATCGAGAGCGCAAGTACGCTCTGCCGTTCACCCTGCTTGGCGTCGGTCTCTTCGCGCTCGGCCTCGCCGTAGGCTTTATCGTCCTGCGTTATCCTGTCGCCTGGCTCATCGACTTCGGTCACCAGGATTTCGTGCTGCTGCTGAGGGCCAGCTCCTACTTCACCTTCGTCGCGTATTTCCTGCTGGCCTTCGGGCTGGTCTTTGAGTTGCCATTGCTGCTGACGTTCCTGGGTGTTGTGGGCATCGTCAGGAGCGCGACCCTGCGCAAGCGGCGCATGTACATCCTCTTTGGGCTCTGGCTCGCCTCGTGTTTCATCACACCCGGCGCCGACCCCTACAGCCCGGTTATCATCGGCGTCGCCTTCACCATCCTCTTCGAGCTCTCCATCATCCTGCTGCGCATCCTGAAGAAATAGGCGCGCGGGGCCGCGTGGTCATTCCCTAGGGCGTCACCGCCTCCGCGCGGCCGTTGCCGATGTGCTCCTTGACGCGCTCGGCGGCGTCGTGTGTCATGCCGTCCACCGCGGCGAGCTCCTCAACGGTCGCGGCGGCGATAGCCCGCGCGGAGCCGAAGTGGCGGATCAGCGCTTTCTTGCGCTTCGGGCCGATGCCGGGAATCTCATCGAGCACGGATTTGAAGGTGCGCTTGCTCCGGACCTCGCGATGATAGGTGATGGCGAAGCGGTGCGCTTCGTCGCGCACCCGCTGCAGCAGGTAGAGGCCCTGCGAGCCGCGCGGCAGCACGAGCGGCTCCGGCGCGTCTACGAGGTAAATCTCTTCATAGGTGCCGATGCTGCCGTGGTCCTCCTTGGCGATGCCGATGAGCGAGACCCCGACCTGTAGCTCGTTGATGACCTCAAGCGCCGCGTTGAGCTGCGGACGCCCGCCGTCCACGATGACGAGGTCGGGCAACATCGCCCACGGATCGCCCGTCTCGTCAGGACTCGCTCCCTGTTCGTTGGGCAGCTCATTGTCATCTGGCGCCTCGAACGGCCCGTTTGCATCGTCGGTATCGGCAAGTGCCCGCACAACGGCAGTGGCTGCCTGGCCGTCTGCTGCCTTGAGCATACGCTTGAAGCGGCGGCGCAAGACCTCTTGCAGGCTGGCAAAGTCGTTCTGCCCCTCCACCGTCTTGATGCGGAAGCGGCGGTAGTCTGCGCTTTTCGGGCGGCCACCCTCGAAGACGACCATCGACCCGACGGCGCTCGTCCCCTGGATGTTCGAGATGTCGTAACATTCTATACGCTGCGGCGGGACAGCCAAGTTCAGCGCGTCACGCAGCTCTTCGAGCGCGAGCGCCGTCTTCTGCGAATCCGAGAGCCACTTGATGCGTTGCTGTTCCAACACTTCGGCGGCGTTCTGCGCCACCATCTGGACGAGACGCACCTTGTCGCCGCGCTGAGGCAGCGTCAGCGATACAGCGCCGCCGCGCTTCTGGCGCAGCCACTGGCGCAGGGCCTCGGCGTCCTCCGGCTCATGCTGCAGGACGATCTCAGCCGGGATGTGGGGCGCGGCATCGTAGAACTGTTGCAGGAAAGAGCCGATGACCTCGCCGGGTAGCGTGTCGCGCGTGCCTTGCAGGATGAAGTATTCGCGGCCGGCGAGCTTGCCCCCCCGGAAGAAGAAGACCTGGGCGCATGTCTCGTCGTCGGTCGAGGCCAGCGCGACCACGTCCTGGTCGCCAGGGCCGGTGGTGTTGACGATCTTCTGCTTCTCAAGCACCTGCTCCACGGCCTTCACGCGGTCGCGCAGCGCCGCCGCCCGCTCGAACTCCAGATTCTCGGCGGCCTCCCCCATCTGGCGCTGCAGCTCGTCGAGCACTTCCTCGTGCTTGCCCTCCAAGAAGAGCACCGCCTGCCGCACGACGTCGTCATATTGTTCGCGGGTGACGTTGCCGACGCAGGGCGCGTTACAGCGATGGATGTAGTACTGCGTGCATGGGCGCGCCAGCCGTTTGAGCTTCCAGTCCGAGGGCGGGTTCTCCTCCTGTCCGCGGGGAGGCGCCCACCCCGTCGCGTCATAGCGGCAGGTGCGGTAGGGGAACAGCTTGTTCATCAGGTCCAGTGTCGCGTCCACCGCGGCTGAGTTGGTGTAGGGCCCGAAGTAGCGGTTGCGGTCCTGGCGGAAGCTGCGCACGCGATACACGCGCGGGAAGTCCTCCGTGAGCGAGACCTTGATATAGGGGTAGTTCTTGTCGTCGCGCAGGCGGACATTGTATTTCGGCTGGTGCGCCTTGATGTATTCATTTTCGAGGATCAGCGCCTCGATCTCGCTGCCCACGACGATGAACTCGATGTCGGCAATCTTGGCCACCAGTGCGCGGTTCTTCGGGCTGAGCTCGCTTGGGTCCACGAAGTACTGACGGACCCGCTGGCGCAGGTCGGCGGCTTTGCCCACGTAGAGGATATGGCCGTCGGCGTCTTTATGCAGGTAGATGCCTGGCTTGTGTGGCAGCGAGGCCAAAATGGCCTGGATACGCTCGGAGACGTCCTGCATGAACCATCCCTGTGCGAGAGGAGCGCCATGCGACGAGGACGCGCGGCGCGATCAAGTGGGCGGAAAAACCAGGCCCGATGGGGCCTCCGATATTGACCGGCGGGGCCTGCAGGCGTATTATACCCTCACATTGGTGCGGGCATCACCCGGCCACAATCAACCTGACGATACCTGCCGCGCGGCGCGCTGATTGTTGCGCCGCTGGCACACCGCATGTAGAAGTGCGCGGCGAGGCCGGTCCAAACGGCCAATCCAAAGGGAGCACCCGTCCGATGCCGAAGACTGCGAACAAGCGCGCGGAGGCGCGCCGGATGACGAGGGTACAACGGGCCCACCAGGCGCCGCTCCAACGCCCCGTCGGCCACCGTGTGCCGCTGGTCCAGCGCCGGGCGCGGCCGCGGGGTCTTCAGGGGTTCCTGCGCACATATCCGTGGCTCTCGACGTTCCTGGCGCTGCTCATCGTCGTAACCGTCGTCCTGGCGATGCGACAGGCACAGGTTGGCCCGTGGACGCCGAAGGCGAAACCTGTGCAGGCCACATGCAATCTGACGACGCATGTCTGCAACAAAGCGCCGTTCATGGTGATCGACAAGAGCCACTACTTCACGGCCACGATCAAGACCAGTAAGGGGGACATCGAGCTCCAATTGGCGGCTCAAGACGCCCCTATCGCCGTGAACAACTTCATCTTCCTCGCGCGGCAAGGGTTCTATAACGGGCTGACGTTCGACCGCGTGGAGCACCCCGGCCAGGTGAGCGCCGTTACGAATCAGCCGTCCAATCTGGATCTCATCCAGGGCGGCGCCGGCGGCAAGAATTCTGGTCCGGGCTATTCGCTGCAATTCGACAGCAATCCTGGTACGTATGCGGTTGGCGCGGTCGCGATGGCGAACGAATCGCAGTTCTTCGTCAACCTCGCCGACAATACGCAGGCCATCACCGCGGGCAAGTTCACCATTTTCGCCCACGTGATCGCTGGCCTGGACGTCGCCCAGAAGATCCAGATGAACGACAAGATCGACAGCGTCACCATCACCGAGAGCGCACACGCGCCGACGCCGACCGCCACTACCGCTCCCTCACCCACCGCGACGGCCAGCGCGCAGCCGACGGCGACGCCAAAGAAGTAGCGCGACGAACGTGGTAGAAGATGACGCCCCGCCTCACATCGAGGCGGGGCGTCTCGCTATCCGTGCAGGGCGTCACCGTCGGCACGGCACTGCCGACGCGCTTCGACTCTCCAAACGGAGATGGCTGACCAGATGACGGTGCCGGGCTGCTGGCGACCGGGATTTACGCTCCGGCCGGGACCTCCTCGGCGCGTTCCATGCGCTCGGGCGCGCTCATGCCTAGCAGCGTGAGCGTGCGCGCGAGTCCCGCCTGTGCCGCGCGCAGCAGCCGCAGGCGCGCATTGCGCACCGCCGTGCTCACATCACTGCCCTGCTTGAGGATGGGGCAGTGATCGTAGAAGAGGTGGAAGGCATCCGCGAGGTCCATGCCGTAGCGCGTGAGGGCGTGCGGCGCCAACTCCAGCGCGGCCCGCTCCACGACCTCCTCCAGTCGCAGAATCTGCCGCATGAGCGCCAGCTCGTACTGCAACTCCTCCGCCGGGTCGCTCGCCAGGATCGCCGTATCCGCCGTCGCGTAGTCGGCCTCGGTGATGCCCTGCTCGCGCGCCTTGCGGAAGACGCCCGCGGTCCGCGCGTGGGCGTATTGGACGGAGAGGCCTGGATTTTCGTCCGTCTGCTTGCGTGCCAGGTCGAGATCGAAGTCCAGCGCCGTGTCGTGTGACCGCATGAGGAAGAAGAAGCGCGTGACGTCCGCCCCGACCTCATCGGCGAGGTCATCCAACGTGATGACGTTGCCGAGACGCTTGCCCATCCGCATGCCTTTGACGGTGACGAACTGATAGAGCAGGACGTACAGGTCGTCGGCCGCGCGGCCGAGCATCTGGGCCACCGCCTTAAGCCGCTGGATGTAGCCGTGGTGGTCGGAGCCGAGCACGTAGATCAGCCTGTCGAAGCCGCGATTGAACTTGTTGCGCATGTAGGCGACGTCGGAGGCGAAGTAGGTGGGTTCCCCGTCCGATTTGACGAGCACGCGATCTTTGTCGTCGCCATACCGGCTGGTGAGCGCCCACAGCGCCCCGTCGCGCTCCTCCACCTGGCCCATCCGTCGCAGCTCGGCTACGGCGTCCTGCAGCTCGCCCGATTTGTCGAGCGAGGCCTGATTGAAGAACACGTCGAACTCGACGCGCAGTCGTGCCATCGTCTGCGAGATGTCGCTCATGATGACCTCGGCCGCCGCCGCGCCGATGGCCGACGCGCGCTTGTCGAGTGGCAGGTCCAGCAGATCGCGGCCGTGTTCCCGCTCAAGAATGCGCTGCGCCACCGTCTCGTAGTACGGGCCGAAATAGCCTTCCTCTGGCCTCGTAGCGTCACTCTCGCCGATAGCCAGGCGCAGGTAATATTCGACGGAGTTGCCCAGGCGGTCGATCTGGCCGCCGAAGTCGTTGAAGTAATATTCCCTCGTCACGTCGTAGCCTGCCGCGGACATGATAGCCGCCAGGCCGTCGCCGATGAACGCGCCCCGCCCGTTACCAACGGTCACCGGGCCGGTGGGATTCGCGCTGACGAACTCAAGGTTGACCTTCTGGCCGCGCCCGGTCTGCGTTGTGCCAAGCTCGTTGCCGGCGGCAACCAC
>CAYYCB010000157.1:0-7495 GCA_964469715.1 uncultured Ktedonobacterales bacterium
CGGCCAGCTTTCGTCGAAATGTTCCTCGCGGTGCGCCGCTACCTGCTCGGCGAAGGGCAATCGGGCGAAGCGGCGGCGCGCGTGGCGGTCAATCCCAAGGGCGAGGCAACCAGGCGATTCGACGCGACCGCCGAACGCATCGCGCTCGACATCGCGGAGCGCCGCCTTGGCGCATTCCGCGCCTTCAGCGAAGAAGCAGGCGAGATCGTGGTGGGTGACGTGCCGGGGTGGACGCTGGTGATGGATCCATGCGACGGCAGCAACAACTTCCGCCGAGGCATCCGATCGGTGGGCTTCGCCGTGGCCGCGCTACCGCCCGGAGCGCCGCTCGACCCCGACCACGTGGAGTTTGCCGTCTGCGGCGACATTTTCACCGGCACACTCTATTCCGCCGCGCGGGGGCATGGCGCGACTGTGGATGGCGAGCCGTGCGCCACCTCGCGCGTGACCGACCTGCAATATGCGATGCTCGGCGTCAACCTGGGGCGCGAACGCTCCGCTCGCACCATTGAGCCCGGCGAGCCGGCCAATCCCGATACGCTCTGGCGACTCCTCCGCTCGGTATCCACCGTGCGACGAACTGGCGCGACGGTGCTTGACCTCTGCTACGTGGCGCAAGGGGCCTGCGATGCCTATGTGGATGTGCGCCGCCGCCTCACGCCAGAGAACTTTTTCGCGCCGGCCCTCGTGATTCGCGAGGCAGGTGGCCACTTCGCCGGCGCGGATGGACGGCCGCTCGGCCCTGTCACATTCACCGCGCCATACAGCGTCATCGCGGCCGGCACGCCAGAGATCTTCGACGCTATCCTGGGCATCCTCGGCTAAGTACCGACGCGACTTGCACGAACCGGACTCTTAATTGACGCTCTCCGCGCCAGGCAGGTATCGTCTATCCATGCGCATCTCCTTCTCAACGGCCACCTTCTATCACCGTAGCTTCGCCTACAGCGCGCGGATCGCACGCGAGGCCGGCTTTGACGGTGTCGAGTTGGCCGTTGGCCCTGAATATCTGATCAAAAAGCCAAAGGACTGGGCACGGATCGCACGTGACCTCGGCATACCGATTCTGACCGTGCACCCGCCGTTTGTCCCTGTGCCAGGCTGGCCGACCCATGTCATCGACCGCCTGAATACGCTTGTGGACATCACGCAAGAAGTCGGCGCGGAGATCCTCGTGCTCCATGCGCCGCTCTACCGCCGTGAGGACTCCCGCCAGGCTCGCGCCTACACCCGCCTGCTGGAACATGCCCTGGCTCGCGCAGACGGCAAGGTGCACATCTGTATCGAGAGCCTGCAATATTCTCAGAGGACCCACCAGCGCTACTTCCTCGACGACCTGGCGACCCTGGTCCGCTTTGCCCAGGAGCGCGGCTGCGGCGTCACGTTCGATACCACTCATGCGGGCGCGAACGGCGAAGATCTGCTGGCGGACTATGCAATGATCCGGCCGGCGCTCGGCAACGTACATCTGAGTGACACCCAATGGCACGACGGCCACACACACACGCACATGCCGCCGGGCGAAGGCGCCCTCCCTCTCCGGGCGTTCCTGGCCGAATTGGCGCGCGACGGATACGCCGGCCCGGTCACCTTTGAGGTACATCCCAAGCACGTCGGCTACCTCGGACGAGCACGCCAGACGCGCCGCATGCGCGACTTCCTCGCCTTCGTGCGCGACGCGGCCGCCGAGGCGCAGTCCGCACCGGTCGGGGAGACGCGCGGCTGACACCTGCCTTTCTCTAACTTCACAGGAGCGCTTGACGCCTGCCCCTTTCTGCGGTTATGTTTGTCGGCACAGCATCCGCCTCACATCGGAGATTCTGGGCGAGGCGATGCCAGACAACCTACATCCGATGAGGCGCGTGACCCTCGCACCGGGGCCGCGAATGGCGCCCGCCCCGGCGACACTCCACCACAGGAGACGCACCATGAGCGGATTCTTCGGTCATTGGGGTCGCTCGAAACAGCCGGAGGCGCCTGACGGGTCCGCAGGACCGCAAGGTAGCGCGGCGCAGGCGGACGCGCCCGCCCCGGCGGCCACATTCGCTCCCATCGCCACGGCCATGCCCGCAACACCACCCGCAATGGAGCCGGCGACGTTCGTCAGCACGATGATGGACTATCCTCTCACGCTCCATCACACACTGAACCGCGCCGCCTCGCTATTCGGCGCCCGCGAAATTGTCACCAACACCGCCGAGGGTCCGCAGCGCACCACGTACGGCGCCTGGGCGCGGCGCGTTCATAAGCTGGCGCATGTGCTCGACCGGCTCGGCGTGAAACCGGGGGAGCGGGTGGCCACGCTCGGCTGGAACACGACGGCGCACCTCGAATGTTACTTTGGTATCCCCTGCGTAGGCGCGGTGCTTCACACCCTCAACCTGCGCCTCTTCCCGCAGGATCTCGCCTACATCATCAACGACGCCCAGGATAGCCTCATCTTTGTAGATTCCGATCTGCTGCCCATGCTGGAGAAGATTGCGGACCAGCTTGGCCCAGTTCGCAGCCTCATCGTCATGAACGGCAAAGCGACCCCATCCGATGCTTCGAAGCTTCCGCCCATTCTGGACTACGAAGACCTGCTCGCCCAGGCACCCGAGACCGACTATGCCTGGCCGGAGCTCGACGAGCGCGTGGCGGCGGCAATGTGCTACACCTCGGGCACAACGGGAAACCCGAAAGGCGTTGTCTATAGCCATCGCTCCATCGTCCTTCATTCGCAATGTCTCACGATGACTGACGTAGCCGGGCTTTCGGAGCGCGACCGCACGATGCCTTTCGTGCCGATGTTCCATGCCAACGCTTGGGGCCTGGCGCACGCGGCCCCGCTGGTGGGCGCGGCGCTCATCTTCCCTGGCCGTCTGATGGATCCCGTAAGCGTGACGAAACTGATGGCCTCGGAGCGCGTAAGCCTCGCGGCAGGTGTCCCCACCATTTGGATCGGCCTCGTCCAGATTCTCGACAAGGACAAGGATAGTTACGACCTCTCCGCGCTCAACCGCATCCTTTGTGGAGGCTCGGCGGTGCCGCTTGCGCTAATTCAGGGTCTGCGGCGCCATGGCCTCACCATCATCCAGGCCTGGGGCATGACCGAAATGTCCCCCGTCGGCACGATTGGCCGCCTCCAGAGTCCGCTTGAGGATCGCTCACCGGAGCAGCAAGATCAGGCGCGGGCGAAGCAGGGCTTCGCCGTCCCGCTGGTGGATCTGCGCGTGGTGGATCCCGACGGCAATGAGGTGCCGCATGACGGCGAAGCATTTGGCGAGATTCAGGTGCGCGGCCCCTGGATTACGGCATCCTATTATCACGGCGGCCCCGACAACACCAACAAATTCGCCGATGGCTGGCTGCGCACTGGCGACGTCGCGACGCTCGATCAGTACGGTTACATCGGCATCGTGGATCGCACCAAAGACGTCATCAAGAGCGGCGGTGAGTGGATCTCGTCGGTGAACCTTGAAAACCTTATCATGGGGCACGCCAAGGTGCTCGAAGCCGCGGTCATCGGCGTGCCCGACCCCAAGTGGCAGGAACGCCCCGTCGCCTACGTGGTTCCTAAGCCGGACTTTAAGGATACGCTCACGCAGCAGGAGATTCTCGACTACCTCGCGCCGCAGGTGGCGAAGTGGTCGCTGCCCGACGAGGTCGTCTTCATCGAGAGCGTGCCCAAGACCAGCGTCGGCAAGTTCGACAAGAAGGTGCTGCGCGCCCAGCGCGCCGAGCAGCACACTCCGTCGGAGTAAGAGATCCTCTTCCCAACCCCTCCCCGTCGCGACGGGGAGGGGAATCCTGCTCTCTGATACAAACTCCGACCAGATCCCTGTCACTGCTCCTATCGCCCTCAGGACGCGCTGTCCCCGGCAATGTGCGCGAGCAGCGCCGGCAACTCGCGCCGCAGGAGCTTCCCCGCTGCATTGCGCGGCAGGGCATCGGCGAGGTAAATCCGTCGAGGTGCTTTGTAGCGCGCGAGGCGTGTGGCTACGAAGGCGGCGAGATCGTCGGGCGTGGTGGCGCTCAGGCCGCTCAGGCGGACGAACGCCACGGGGACCTGTCCCCACTCGGCGTCCGGCATGCCGCAGACGCCGGCCTCCTCCACATCAGGATGCGCCAGCAGCGCCGCCTCCACCTCGGCGGGATAGACATTCTCGCCGCCGCTGATGATGAGGTCGCTGCGACGGTCGAGCACGTAGAGATACCCCTCCGCGTCGAGGTGGCCAAGGTCGCCGGTGCGCAGCCAGCCATCGTGGAACGCCGCCTCGGTAGCCTCTCGCCGGTCCGCGTAGCCAGGCGTGATCGTCGGGCCACAGATCTCGATTTCCCCCGCCTCTCCCGGTCGCGCTTCGCCTCCCTCACGCATGATACGTAGCCGCACCGGCAGGAGCGGGCGTCCCGCGGAGCCGAGCTTGCGTAGCGCATCGGCCGGCGCGAGCGTCGCCGCCTGCGAGCACGACTCCGTCAGCCCGTACGTCTGTACGACGGGAACGCCCCGCCTCGCGCAATCCTCCAACAGCGGCCGGGGAGCCGGTCCGCCGCCGAGCAGGGCGCAACGAAAGTAAGCGGGGTAACTCCCCCCACTTTCTTCCGCGTCGAGCGCCGCCAGCACGCGCTGGAGCATGACGGCTACGACAGAGACGATGCTGACGCGATCATCGACAATCGAGGCATTGACCGCAGCGGCGTCGAAGCGCTCGTGCACGACGATGGGCATCTGGTAGATAGCGCTCTTGAAGAGCGTGGTCAGGCCGGAGACGTGGAAGAACGGCAGGCAGACGAGCCAGCGGTCGTCTTCGCGGAGGCCCAGGTTCAACGCCGAGGCGGCGGCGCTCCACCATTGCATGCCGTAGGTGAGGATGGCGCCTTTCGGGCTGCCAGTCGTGCCCGAGGTGTACATGATTGCTTGTACCGCGTCCAGGTCGATCTCAGTTCGCAGCGCCTCGCCGCCATCGGGCAGCGTGTCGAGCGCCGACATGCCGCTCGCGGCTCGCTCGCCCAGCACGTAGCGCGACAGATCCGGCAGCGTCGCGCCGATCTCGGCCGCCACTCGCGACCAGCGCTCGTCGCAGAGCAAAACCTCAGCCCGCACGTCCGCCACTTGCCAGCGCAGCTCATCCACTGTCAGCCGTGTGTTGAGCGGCACGAGCACCGCGCCAAGCCGCGTCAGCGCGTGAACGGCTGCGGCGAACAGCAAGCTGTTTCCGGCCAACAAGGCGACGCGTGAGCCTTCACGCACGCCGGTCCCCGCCAGGCGCCGGGCTATCGAAGAGGCGCGCCGGTCAAGCTCGCCGAAGGTCCAGTCCTCACCTCCGCCGCGCAGGGCAAGCTTTTCAGGAGCGCCTGCCGCCGCGCGGCCTAACCAGTCAGGAAGCAGGTTCGAATTGTTTGAATTCGGCATAGGGAATCAATCCACCGCGTACTTCGCGAGCGCAGCACGATCTAGCTCTATGCCGAGCCCTGGACCCCGTGGCACGTACATCACACCATCCTCAATGCGAGGCGTCTCGACGATAAGATCATCTTCGAGCAGGTCGAGCGTGGCAAGACCGCAAGCAACGCTCGCCTGCGGACGGGCACTCTCAGCATGTAGATACGCAGCGATGTGTAGAGCAGCGTTCACACCCACGCCGGCCTCCATTGAACTTGTCACCACCCAACGGATGTCGGCGGGTAAACCGAGCACGAGCCGGCGGCACACGGCCGCGCCGCCAAGGCACTGGGGCTTGAGCACCAAAACGTCGGCCGCGCGGGCCTCCAACACGCGACGTGCGCTCTGCACATCCGTGACGGCTTCGTCCGCGGCGATGGCCACCGAAGCCCTGTCGCGCAGCCGCCGCGCGCCTTCGAGGTCGTCCCGCGCCAGCGGCTGCTCGCAGTATTCAATCTGTTGATCTCCAACTCTGGTGAGGATGTCAACTGCCTGGTCGAGCGTCCAGGCTTCATTGGCATCGAGTCGCAGCCGAACGCCGGGCGAGGCACGCCGCGCGGCCTCGATTCGCGCAACCTCGTCCTCCGGAGAGTCGCAGATACCAACCTTCAGCTTGACGACGCGAAATCCCTGACGGGCCGCGCGACGCACCTGAACCGCGACCTTGTCAGGCTCGCGCACCGCGACTGTCGCATTCACGGGCACTCCGAGTGGAAGATCTGTCTTGCGCTCACCTAGCGCCCTGGCCTGAGCATCTAGCAGCGCTGTCTCAAGACCAAATCGCGTGGCCGCAGGCAAGTTCTCCCATTGCTGAACAGCGCGGCTGACAGCGTCGTCCCACGAATTGGCAGTCACAATCCGGCGCAATTCAAACAGCGGGGCCAGCGCATCGTCCAGCGTGGAGCCGAACTGCGGCAACGGGGCAATCTCCCCCACGCCGATAACGCCCTCATCGGTGACGACCTCGACGATAGCGCCCTCGCGGGCGGCCATCTCGCCGTGGGCCGTAGCGACCGGCCGGCGGAAGGGGATGCGATAGCGCCGCCACCGCAGATCGACGATACGCATGCAGATACTCGCAGAAAGGTGTCGCCGGCGCGCTGCCGTGACGATGTTGGGCTACGGCAGCCGCGGATACTTGGAGAAGTCGGGCTTGCGCTTCTCAAGGAAAGCGTTTTTGCCCTCCTTGCCCTCGTCCGTCATGTAATACAGCATGGTCGCGTCGCCCGCGAGCTGCTGAATGCCTGCGAGCCCGTCAGTATCAGCATTGAACGCCGCCTTGAGGAAGCGAATGGCGACGGGGCTCTTCTCCAGGATCTCCCGCGCCCACTGGACCGTCTCCTCTTCAAGCCGCTCCAAGGGGACCACGGTGTTGATGAGGCCCATATCCAGCGCCTGCTGCGCATTGTACTGACGGCAGAGATACCAGATTTCGCGTGCCTTCTTATGGCCGACCACGCGTGCCATGTAGGTCGCGCCCCAGCCGGCGTCGAAGCTACCCACCTTCGGGCCGGTTTGCCCAAAGCGCGCATTCTCGGCGGCGATGGTCAGGTCACAGAGGAGCTGCAGTACGTGACCGCCGCCAATAGCGTAGCCGGCCACCATCGCGATCACTGGCTTGGGCAGATACTTGATGACGCGCTGGAGATCGAGCGCGTTGAGTCGCGGCACACCATCCTCGCCGACATAGCCGCCATGGCCGCGCACGCGCTGGTCGCCACCTGAGCAGAACGCCTGGTCGCCCGCGCCGGTGAGGATGACGACGCCGACCTCAGGATCGTAGTGCGCTCGCTCGAAGGCGTCGATTAGCTCGTCCAACGTCTTCGGGCGGAAGGCGTTGCGTACTTCGGGCCGATTGATGGTAATCTTTGCCATCCCCTCGGCCTTTTCATAGATGATGTCCTCGTAGTCGCGGACCTTGTTCCACTCAACCGCCATGATCGCTACTCCTTCGCGGCAACAATGCCGCTCTCCATTACCGTCCGGCAGAAGTCGGACACTAGCGCGTCGAATACCTCAGGGCGCTCGAAATGCACCGCATGGCCGGCATCCGGCACGACTTCGAGCCGCGCC
>CAYYCB010000158.1:0-7453 GCA_964469715.1 uncultured Ktedonobacterales bacterium
CGCGGCGGCCATGTAGGCGCAGACGACGCCGCAAGCCGCGTCCGCATGCAGGGCGTCGCTTCCGATGCGGCCCGCGATATGGCGCTTGGCGGCGACCAGCGCCGGCATGATGAAGCAGGCCGCCAGGGCGAGGGCTATGCCGGCGGCCGAGGCTTGCGGGCGATTCCGTGTGAGCAAGCTCCAGGAGACGTCGAGCACGACATAGGCCGCTAGCGCGTAGAGCGCCCAGCCGACGATGCGGCTCGCGCGGTGCTCGGCCCCTTCGACGCGCTCCGCATCCTCTCCGGTTGCCGTTGAGTGCTGGCGTAGCTCGAAGCGCAAGCGGCGCAGCAGCGCCCAGGCCGCTACTAGTTCGATTCCGCTGTCAATGCCGAAGGTCTCCAGCGAGACGCTGTGGGTAGTGATGCCCGCGCCAAGTGCGATCACTGCCTCCACCACCATCCAGCCGATGCTGGCGAGTTCGATATATACGCCGGCTCGGAGGTTGACCGCTCGCGAGGCCGGAGTGCGGGCGGCTATCGGCGGCTCCATGTGGCCCTACTCATCCTCGGCGGGCCGGGGAGCGCCCGCGAGGGGTAGCGGCTTGCCGCGTCGGGTGGGCGTGATGGGTGCGCCGGCGGGAGCCGCCGATGGAGGCGCGGGCGGTGACGCCGGGGTCGCACCGGAGAGCATGGCGAGCGGTTTGCCGCGCAGCGATTTCGGTTTGGCCTCGGTCGCAGGGGCGCCGGCGGTTTGCGGCTCGGCCTTGCGAGGGACGGGATGCGCCGGCTTGAGCACCTGCCAGTTTGCCGCTGCCTCGTCCATCAGCTCGACCATCCGTTGCAGCTTGCCGATGACCATCTGGATGTTGGCGCGCTGGCGCGGGTAGCCGTCCTCGGTCATCTCGCGGGCCCACGCGCGCAGGTCGTCATCGCCGAGGTCGTACCATTTGAGGTCCGCCTGCAAGCGCACGTGGACCTTGTAGGCGGGATCGAAGAGCTTGGCGCCGCCAGGGGTGCGCGTCTCCGTTGCGCCCGGCTCGGCCGCCTCTCCGCGCAGCTCGGCGTAGAGCGCTTCGATGTCTTTCGTGCGGTAGTAGTGGTGGATGCCGACGCCGTGCGCCTTGAGCCGCCCTTGTTCCACGAGGGCGCGTAGGGTGTCGCGATCAATGTTGAGGCGGCGTAGTGCCTCACCCTCGTCCAAAAATGCGAATCGTGTTGGTGCCATGGGATGGTCTCTACTCCGCGCCGCCGGTGGCCGATAGCCCCGGGGCGATGTGCACATAGAAGATGAGGAGCGTGCTGCCGTAGCGCCGCTCGTCGTAGGCGCGCAGGCTCCGCAGGGGCAGGCCGTCCACCTCTGCCCGCTCGCGGGGATGGATCTGCACGACGACGAGGCCGCCCGGCGCGGTGAGTGGGTGGGCGTCGAGCTGGGCGAGCGCGCGGGCTGCCATTTCCTGGTACTGCGGCGGCGCGACGTACACGACGTCGTAGCGCGTGCCGGTGGCGGCGGCGCTATCAAGATACTTGAAGGCGTCGCTGCGCAACGTCTGGGCGCGTGACACGAATCCGGTGATGGCGAGGTTCTGCTGGACACAGCGCATCGCCTCTGGTCCAAGCTCGATGAAGGTAGCGAATGCGGCCCCACGGCTGAGCGCCTCGATACCGATGGCGCCCGTGCCGGCGAAGAGGTCCAGCCAGCGCGTCCCTTCGACCTCCGGCGCGAGGATGTCGAAGAGCGCCGTCTTGACCCGGTCCATCACCGGCCGCGTGCCGGGCGTATTCGGCCCGACCAGCCTGCGACCCTTCGCCGATCCCGCGACCACTCGCATCGGCAACCACCTTACCTCGTAGGGAGAGCGGAGAATAGTAAGCGGCACGGCTCAGGGCCATGCGCGTCTTCTCTATTCTATCTCTCGGTGGTGGTTCGTGGCGCGGGGCGTCCGCGAGCGGGTGGGCGTGGCGCGGCGCCGTTCGCGGCAGGTGCCGGGGCGCTGCCTGTGCGCTCGCGTTCGGCGTGTTCACGCTCGGCACGCAGGGCTTCCAGCACGAGCTCGACGTCCCCACCGAAGGTTTCGCGTTTGCCCCAACTGATGAGGGTGTCGAGCTGCTCCGGACCGAGGCGCTCTAGCGGCACGCGATAGAGGCCCTGAACGACGGCCTTCGCCTTCTCTGGTCCCAACTCCTGGACGAGGATATTGCGGAAGGCGCTACGCTGCTGCATGGAGGGCGTTCCGCCGGCCGTGGCGCTGCGGAATTGCCCGATGAGCTGCATGGCATACACGCGCTCGCCGCTGTCTCCACCCTCGACGGGCGCGGGAACCGGCGGCTCAGGCGCCCGGCTGGCGGTGAGGGGGCGCGTCGGATAGGTTTCTCGCGCGGCCTGCGCAGGGGCGGGTGGGGGGCCGAAGTCCGGCACATCTTCCTCGTCGTCGCCCAATGCCAGATCGTCGTACTCGTTGCCCTCGGAGTCGAACTCACCCGCCTCGTCGTAGGTTCCGAAATCGGGGCCGTGTGGGCCTTCGCCCTCCACGCTGAATGTGACCTCCGGTTCGTCCAGTTCCTCCTCAAAGTAGCGCGCGGGCTGGGGCGTGGGGCTTGCCGGTGCGGGCCGCGAAGGCGGGACCGAGGCGGGCGCCATCGGATTGGCACTCCCTTCGCCACGGAGCGCCTGACGGCGCAGGTTCTCAAGCGCCTCGCGATAGTTGATGCCTGAGAGCGACTTCACTCCCAACCGGCTCATGATTTGCGGCGGCATGAGATCAAGCTCGCTGCGCGCGGTAGAGAGGAACTCACGTAGGTCCATCGGTGGTCCGGCGGGCGGCGCGGGCGTCTCGCGGACGAGGGAGTCGCTCGGCTGAGCACGCGCCGTGGCTGGCATCTCTGGCGCTGGCGTGGCAGGAGGCGGCGTTGCGGGCGTTGGCGCAGGTCGTGATGGGGCGGGTGTGGGTGTGGTGGCGCTTGGGGTGGGGATGTGTGGCGCGGCGGCTGGCGCGCTCGGCGTCTCGGCGTCGGCCGTTGCGTTCGAGGCGGGAGGCAACATGGCGGGGACGGTGGGCGCGGATGCTACGGATACCGGGGCGCCGTTCGCGATGGCGGCAACCTGGGCGTCGAGGTCGCGTGTGAGTCGGGCCATGCCCTCCTGCGCCTCGCGCAGCAGCGCCTCCACCTCGCCGGAGGTGGCGCCGGGGCGTAGGGGAACCGCAATCTCGATGGTGCGCGTCTGCCCGTCTACCGTGAACGTCACCGATTGGCGCAGCCAAATGTGCTCGCCGTCTCGCTCCAACTCTCGCACGCCCTGCCTCGCTTTCGCGTTGCGCCGCTGCCCGCGCCGCATCCGTCAGTATATGACATCCGTTCCGGCTGGCCGGTGAACGTCTGGCTTCTCCCGCGCACGGTCGCGATTCTTCCTACTTTCACTTGTAAACGAGCGGGCTTGGGTTGGCGGCACGCCGGTGATTCCATGCGGCGTGCTCGCTCTGAAGGGATGCGCTGGAGCGCCCCGTCGTTATCACCCCGCACATCCCGTCTCTACAGCGCCGCCTCCACCTCGGAGAGCGTCGTAATGGTCGCGTCGGGTCGAACGCCGGAATCCTGAGCCTCCCGCTCGTCCCCGTCGCGACAGAGCCAGATGGCGCGGAGGCCGGCGCGCTGCGGACCCTCGACATCATTGCGCAGGCTGTCGCCGATCATGGCCGCCTCGCCCGACGCGACGCCTAGTAGATCGAGCGTGTGGGCGTAGATGCGCGGATGCGGTTTGCCGGTGGCGATGTCGCCCGACGCGACCACCACGTCGAAATATTGCCCCAGGCGTGCCCCCGCCACTTTCTCGCGCTGGAGGTCCGACGCGCCGTTGGTGAGGAGCGCCAGCCGGTACTGCCCGGCGAGCCGCTCCAGCGCGGGGAGGGCGTCCGCGAAGAGTATGTGGAGGGCGCGGCGCTCGCGCTCGAACGCGGCCTGGAGCGCGCCGGCCAGCGCGTCGTCGGAGGGGATGCCGTGTGCGGCGAGGGCGTCGTTCCAAACTCCGAGGCGGTAGGCGGGAGCCCAATCGCGCAGGCCGCGTACCTCAGGACTGTCGCCCTCGAAGCGTGCCCACAGGCCCTCCCACGAGGCCATGCCGATGTTCGTCGTGTAGGCCACGAAGGGTGAGGCCAGCCAGCGCCGCTCGGCGACATCCCAGAGGGTATGCGCCAGCGTCGAGGGATCAGCGCCGTGCCGGTCGCGCAACCCGCTCGTCGCCGCCGCCAGTGCCTCGCGTGTGGCGCGCTGGTCCTCCACAAGGGTCTCATCCAGATCGAAGATCAACGCCGTGATAGGCATCGTGCTCGCTCCTCACATTGGCCGGTCGCACCGTGTTCGATGCCTTCACCAGACCACCGGCCACAACGCGATAGTCTACAACGTCCGAGGTGGAAGGGGCCGGCGGGTAATGTGATAGAGTGCGGGCGGGGCAGGCCGCACGGCGGCGCGGCGTGAAAGGCGGCGATGGTGGGTAATCCCTTCGACGCGCAGAGTGGCTGGGATGTCGTGCGTCGTTCGCACTCCGATGTGCGGTGGGACGTGAGCCGCATCGCAAGCTGGCTCTCGGTTGGCGCGTTGATCGAGAACGACGAGCAGATGGAGTGGCTGCGGGCCTCAGGCGTGACGCACGTGGTGAGCGCCGCCTGGAATCTTGACGATGCGGCGCTCTGCAAGGCGCTTGGGCTGGAGTTCTACCACGTACGCTGGCGCGACGACGGCGCATTCAAGCCGACCGAGGACTTCCTTGACTTGTTGGCGTGGGTCGAGGCTGAGGATCAGGATTTCGCCGCGCAAGGCCGCCGTGCCCACTTTTACGTCCACTGCGTCGCCGGTGCGTACCGCAGTCCCCTGCTCGCGGCGTTCCTACTCGCGACCCACGGCGAGATGGATCTCGAGGACGCTTATGCCCTGCTCTGCCAGCGCCGCGGCTGTGTCTCGTGCTTCGCCGAGCCGCAGTATCACCAGGCCTGCCTCGCCGCCGTCGCCGCCGCGCGGTCGAGACAGGAGGATGAATCATAGCGGCCGCGGAGGCCACCACAGCCATACCACCCTCTGCGCCTCGCGTGCCTAGCTCGACTGGCCGAATTGGCCGCCGCGCTCCGCCGGGCCAAGAAGCGCCTGCGCCACAAGCGCGCGGTCATCCAGGCCGGCTTCCGACAGGCGGGCTACCATATTTAACCCTTCAGGCAAAGGTTAGCAATGGCTACCAACGCCGTGACATCTCGAATCCTTCATCAATCGCATAGGGAATATATCGTGTCATAGCAGGGAGCAGTTTTGATCGTCTTGCGCTCGGTGCGTCCGCCCCCTCCCGGCTGCCACGGCTACTCGCCATAATGTGAGAAATTGGCGCCAAAAACTACGGAAAACCATGGGGCGGTTTCGCCGTCCACCAGGTAATCTGAGAGCAAGCCCATGAACTGTCAGGAAAGGAGGGAAGCCCGCCCTCGGTGAGGGGCGCTCGGGGCTAGAGCTTGTTATGAACTAACCTCTAGAATCCGGATTTCAAGCGGTGTGAGCACGTCCACTTGCTAGAACGGTCGTCCCGCATGAAGTCCGGGCTCGTGAGCGAGTCCATAGCAGACTCTAGATGGGCAGAAGAAGGAGGTCCGAATGAAGATTCCTCCGCTCGTCAGAGCCGTTGCTGTCGTCACCATCGTGCTTGGCGTCATGTTGAGTGTGGCAGGCACCGGACTTGCCCATCCTGCGCCGAGTATGCCGCACCCGCCCGCTGCCTTGGCACCTACGCCGCACACGCCTGTTGGAAACGACTGCATCACAATCTATCCCTCATGGCAACGCGTCAATACGAATGTCGCCAAGGCGTTCGGACAGGTCGTCAACACTTGCGGGGTAGATCTCATCCGCGCCTACCTCAATGTCACCGCAACCATCGACTGCCTAGGACAAGGATCCGTTAACCAAGGCAGCATGATCCTCCCGAATCCGTGGTCCTGGCAGCCGCCATCGAACACGCAGAACTACGATCTCAGTTTCACAGGGTTCTGTGCGGTCTGCCGGAGCAACGGCGTGAATTCGTACCCGCAGTTTACCCTTAGCTTCACGGTGACGGCCAGAGGAACGGAACCAAATGCATCGACTGCCACGGAGGCGCAGCCCTCTCCTTCCTGGAGCGTTTCCATGCCCAACTCGCAGGTGTATAATCCCTGCTGAGGTGAAGCAGGAACGCATGCCAGGAGGGCCTTCGTGGACGACTATCTCGATGCGGTACGAGCCTTCCGCGACAGAACATCCAACCTCCTCAACCATGACCCCGACGAGTTGCGTCAACTGTTCCCGAATGCAGCAGAGGTGGCCGCTCGGCTGCTAGAGGTGCAGGAGGGCGTCAGGCTCCTTCGCGTGGCGCTCGGCGACGAGCCGTTGCGCGGCGAGATCAGGACACGGGTGGTCGTCGAGGATCTTACAGGCAAAGAGACCCAAGAGGACGCCTAAACTCGACGGCAGAGGATGCACGAGGCCGCGGAGCGTGGTAGCCGGCATCCGTCCGAGGTTCACTGCCTTGGAGGGATGCCGGCTTGATTGCCGATGCCAACGCGTGCCAGCGTAGTCCGCCGCTCGCTAGGTTGCGCTCGCGACTGCCTCGCCGGAATCGTTGCCTCCGAGGTGGGGAGGCACACGACACCGAGTGCGAATGAGGGTACTTCATTCGCCAGTTCCTCACCCTCCAATTGGTCAACTGTTGGCCTCCGCGGAAGGATCAGAGCTACAAATTACCTCGCGCCTGCGGAGTGTGAGCGTGAGCACGCGGGTTTAGTTGCCCGCGCTAGGATCAGTAAGTCCAAGCCAGGCTATTCCTCGGAAAAGGCGATCTCAAGTGATTCGAGACGCTGTGCGCGAGTCGGCCACGTTCTGGCGTGCCGCCGACCTAGGCGACCTGGAGTTGTTGCGGGCGTCTTACGTCACGCATAGCTTCGCGCCGCACAGCCATGACGGCTTTGCCATCGGCGTGATCGAGGCGGGCGCTGAGCGCTTCCGCTATCGCCGTGGCAATCACGAGGCGCCGGCCGGCGCCATCGTCGTCATCAATCCTGGCGAGGTGCATACTGGGGCGTCGGCGACGGACTCCGGCTGGCGCTATCGCATGCTCTATCCCGCCGCCGAGCTGGTGCAGCGCGCCGCGTCAGAACTTTCCGGTCGGCCGCGCTCGGTCCCGTACTTCCCCGAGCCGGTGGTCCGCGACGCCGACCTTGCCCGCAAGCTGTTGGCGCTGCACGCGACGCTGGAGGATTCAGCCGATCCGCTGGAGCGCGAGTCGCGCCTGCTAGCGACCTTCGCCGCGCTGATTCGCCGTCATGCCGACGCGCTTCACCTGCCGCCAGATGCGCGGGATCACCCTGTGGCGGTGCGGCTGCTGCGAAACTACCTGGAAGAGCGTGCGGCGGAGCCGGTGACGCTGGGGGAGCTGGCCGATCTGACGGGCATGAGCGCGTTCC
>CAYYCB010000159.1:0-7327 GCA_964469715.1 uncultured Ktedonobacterales bacterium
GCGCTATCACCCCGATAGGCCGAGTGGGTAGTTGTAGCTTGCGGTCGCGGCCCCCAGAGGCCGGCGCAGGGCGTGAGTCACGCAGCCAGAATTCGTATGCTAGGCGGGGAAAAGATAGGGAGCGTCGGAACGACCGCGAAGGAGGCTACATGCCGCAGGTGCCGGTGAGGATTAGTGTGAACGAGTTGCAAGAGAAGGAGCGCGTGGGCGAGCGCCTCTGGGGCACGCCGGGCGAAGGTGAGCCCTATTGGGCGAAGACGCCACGCTTCCCTATTGATGAAGGGCTGGCGGAACCGGAGGACTTTCTCTCCGCGAACGGATATGCCGATATGGCGGAGGTCCCGACCGACCACGTACTGGAGTTCATGGTGGAGATGCCGGCGCCGCCGATTGGCTGAGAGGGAGCGCTCGGAAACAGCGAACGCTATCTCTACCGTGCGCATGGCAATGGGGACACGGACGAAACGAGGCGGGGGAGTACGATGCGCTCCCCCGCCAACAAGTCGATACGACTACGCGATGGCGGCTAGAGGCCGCTGAGGATCGCGTTGATCTGGTTGAGCAGGTTCTGGATAGCCGCGCTCAAGCCACCCGTGCCGTTGAGCAGGTTGGCCACGGCGCAGAGCAGATTACCGAGCAAGTTGCCTGCGCCCTGCTGCGCGGTGATGGTCAGATGGACCTGATTGAGGTCGACCACCAGGCCGAGCAGGTCGAGGTGGAGCGGGCCGAGGGTCAGGTTGAGGATGCTGCAGGTGGCGGGCGGATCGATCACGGCGTTGCTAAAGGTCGTGCTGATCGGCGTTGCGACGCCGCTGAGATTCGTGAGCGTGCCGGTGACGGTGCCGCTGCCGACGAGTTGATTGCCGCTCACGCCGACGTGGGTGACCTGCGCCGTGCCGGTGAGATAGCCGACGAGCGTGCCGGTGGCATCCTTGACCGGTGCATTGTTGATGGCCGCGGTGAGCGTCGCCGTGGGCCGGTGTGAGGTTGCTTGGGGCGGCGCTGCGGCGACGGCCGGGGCGACGGCGAACGCTACGAGGAGCGTGGCTACGAGGGCTAATCCCGCGAGTCTGGCTTTGGTCTTGAGTTTCACGCTGCGTCCCTCCTTAAACACCCCCTCCCATAGGGGGCGATCCCTCCAGGTGCCTTCATTGCACCGGAGCCGAAGCCTCGTGCACTGCACAAGGCATACCAGCAGATGTGCAGGCAGGCACGGCCGGTTACACTCGGGCGCGTACATTGCCTACTTTTGCCACTCGCGCAATGCACGACGCATTCGACATCGGGGGAGACGAGCGGGACCAGAGATACTGCCTTTGTGTTGTCATCGCGCTCGCCACACCGAGGACTGGAGGGCTCGCGCCGGGGCGCGGAGCCAGGCCGAAGCCCGTCGCCCCTGACAATCTACCCGGCTCCCGTGGGAGCGCGCCTAGCGAATTGGAGCAGGACGCTGGCAGCCGGGGGCTACCGGTGGGCAACCCCCGACGCGAGTGCGACGCCAACCTCAAAGGGTCCAAGCGAGTCCATATCAGGCGGAGGCTGGGGTGGCGTGACGGCGCAGGAGATCTTCGATTTTGTTGATGTCGAAGGGCTTGGCGATGCGCGCGACAGCAGGCAGATCTTTGGTGTATTGCATGTCGGTCGCGCTCATCACGATGATGGGCGGCAACGCGCGACCGGCCGCTTCTTCCTGGATGCGTAGCGCCTCGACGAATTGCGCGCCGCTCATGCGCGGCATCATGTAGTCCGTGATGATGAGGGCGGGCCGGCGCTCACGCACGAGAGCGAGCGCCGTGCGCCCATCGGGCGCCCAAACTGCGCTGAATCCGGCGTCCTCGATGACGAGGGAGAGCGCCAGGGCGATCGGTTCCTCATCCTCTACGATGAGGATGACTAACTGATCTGGGGAAGAGCGTTCCATGCTCATTTGGCGCCCTCGCTCTCAGCGGTGCGCGGCGCACGCCTTTGCCGCCGAGGGAAGCTACCGCCTTTGGAGGCGCCGTTCAGCGTCAGCGCGCGGTTTACGGCCCCGGCGATCCCTTCGCTCTCCGCGCTGCTCTGCTGCGCGATGCCACGGAGGATACCGTCCTGGCTCTCGCCGTCTCCGAGGACCTCGATGCCGGTCGGCGCGGAGATGCGGAACTCGCGCAGGCTGTAGTCATGGTCGGAGAGGCGCATCTTGAGCACGGAGAGCACACGATAGAGATGTCGCTGGTAGGCCACCTGCTGCAGCAGGATCACGTTCTCCGAGAGCACGGAGAGCGGCTCGCCAGAGAAGTCTAGCGTAGCGGCGAGCGCCTTTTCGGTCTCCTTGGTGAAGATCGCCGTCACCTGGCGCTGGTGCAGCGTCTCCACCAGGGCCGAGAGGTAATCATCGAGGCGCTGCGGATGCGCGCCGACGCGGATGGCGCGCTCGACCTCGTAGATGCTATCCACCACGAGCCGCCGCGCGCCCAGGCGGTCGATCTCGGAGAGGATGCGTTCAGCGACGATGTCGGGATTGAGCTGGATGGGCGGTAGGCGCAGGAGGGTGAGACGCCCACCGGGCTCAAGCGCGGCCCGGAGCTCGCGTCCCATGTTGAAGGCGTCGGCCTTGGCGATGATCTGGTCGAGGTTCTCGCGCAGGCCGACATAGAGGACCGGCTCGCCCCGGCGCACACCGGCCAGGGCAAAATAAAGCGCGAGCAGGGTCTTGCCAGTGCCGGAACTGCCCGCGAGGAGGGTGGCGGTGGGGCGAGTGAGGCCGCCACGAGTCAGCTCATCGAGGACGGGGAGATCGAACGTGGCACGCTCGCTCTGAGACGGCGTGCCCTTGGGGTCGGTGGGGAGTGGGCGCCCCTGGCCGGAGATCGATTCTGTCACCGACGTGTCTTGAACCGCGAGGTGGTGGTTCGCGCCGCCGGCCAGCTCATGGATGATGCGCACCTCGAATTGGGGGAAGATGGAGGCGCCGGCGGCGTTGAGCGTGAGCCCGTGGAGGCCGGCGAGTGGGGCACGGCCGCGCGCCTTGACTACCTCGAGGGCACGCTGCTGGCTGACGTCAACGACGTCGTAGTGGAGGCCGAGAATGACGTCGGCGGTAGTGGTTTCGGGGTAGAAGGTGGAGTCGCGGGGGTCTGTCTCGCTGGTGACGAGGAGCATGGAGCCGAGGGCGCTCAACGCAGTGCCGACTTCATAGAGAAACTCGCGGGCGGCTATCGGCGCGCCCTCAGCGCCGCGCATGCCGCGGAAGCCGTCGAGCACGACGATATCCGCCGAGTGCTCGCGCGCCATCGCCAGAACCTCGCGGCCGGCGACCTCCAGCCCGCGAGGGAGCACCTGCTGCAGGCTGAAGAACTGGATGGCGCCGCCTACAAGGCTCTGGTCGAAGAAGGCGAAGGAGCGCAGGTGTTCGATGAGCTTATTCGTCGGCTCGGAGAGGGCCGTGAGGATGAGTATACGCTTGCCTTGAGTGGCCGCGGCGTGAAAGACGATCTGGTTGGCGATGGTTGTCTTGCCGCTGCCTGGCCGGCCCATGACAAGCACGAGCGCGTTGGCGGGCAGGCCGCCGCCGAGGATAAGGTCGAGATTCGGCACGCCAGTAGGAAGGAGCGGCGCCGTGCCGTGCGATTCCACGCGTCATGTCCCTTTCTATGGTCGCAAAGAGAGATGTTCTTTGCCGGAGGTTCGCTCTGTCGAACCGGGCTTCGCTCTAGCGAGTCGCGTGCCATACGCACGAGCCGTGCGCGGCATGCCCATCCATACATGGTGTCGCACGACGGCCAGATTAGATGGGGGTCGGGGTGTCGAGGGGGTGACCATTTCCCCTCATTTCATGTCATTTCACATCATTTCCCGTCATCTCCCGTCATGACCTGAACCGCTGACCCCTCGGCAACCTTGCGTGAATAGAAAATATGTTCTACTATCGTTTTGTCGGACGACGGCAGTGGGTCCACACTTAGGGTTGTGGCCCGCAGGAGCTGCCGCGTCGGCAGCGTGCCAGCAATCGGCACGCGAAATGGCTTCGGCAACGGTCAGTCCGAAGAGGGCGCCGTCCTCTCCCGTGGGAGTTCGCGGGAAGAGGGCGGCGCTTTGTGTTTTTGGGCTGACGGCGGTCGCGCGGGCAGCGCGGAGACAGCGAGCGACTGGAGAACAGGAGGAGGAGGCAATGGACCAGCAGACACCGGGCGACGTGGGGGCCGCGGTCGCCGCGCCGCCCCTGGCGAGCGAAACGACCACGGCAGGGGGCCGAGCGATGGCCGGCGGCGCCAAGCGTAAGGCTAGGGTGGCGATCACGCGCGTCGGTTTCGCGGACATCTGGCGGGTGAACGCGGAGCGGCGGGAGATCGAGCTTTGCGCCACGAGCGAGGCGCGGGACAGCTACGGCACGGTCTTCTCGTATGAGGCGAGCAAGCATGCCTTCGGCCGGTGGGAAGGCAACGTGCGTGAGATGCACGACCCCCACAAGGCTGTCGGGCAGAAGCTCGACGTGACCTATGACGACGTGGGGCGCAAAATCTTCGTCCGCGTGTGCATCTCGCTCGGGGCGGAGGATACGTGGCAGAAGGTGCTTGACGGGACGCTGCGGGGCGCGAGCATCGGCGCGAGCAACGTCGTCTGGCAGAAACGGCTCTGGCGGCGTGAGGGCGAGTCGCGCCCGCTCGACGTCGCCGTGAGCTACGACCTCGTAGAGCTGAGCCTGGTTGACAATCCGAGCAATCCCGATGCGCTGGGCGTGACCATCGTGCGCGACGCCGTGCCGGACGCGGCGGTGTTGGCGTCACTCGGCAGCTATGAGCGCGAGGCGGCGGAATCCGAGGGCGGAGAGGAATCCGCGCCCGCATCACAGGCGGACGAGGGCGGGCACCCAAGCGCGCTCGCGGTCTCGATCTCCGGCAATTCGGGCAGCGCGGAGGCGACGCTCAGAATACCTGCCTCTCTGCACGGGCGCCCCGGCAAGGACGCCGTGCGTCCACCCCACAAGGGTTTGCTGGCCGAGATTGGGATCGCGCAGGAGGACGCGCCCAGCGTGGCGACGCGCGACCGCGGGCCTTTCAGCACGAATGCGGAGGGCTATCCCGATGTGGGCGTGCCGCCGCGGAGCGAGGAGCCGCCGACGAGCGCGCTGGGCATGACACCGGACGGGAATGCGCGAGGACGGTTCCACGACGCGCTGCTGGGCATCGCGCGGGGCTGCGGCTGCGCTTTGTGTGAGATGGCGACGGCCCTCTACGACGAGGCGGAGGAGGACGGCACCGCGACGGCTCGCGCGCAGCAGGTCCGATGGCGTGATGCATCCGTCGTTCGCGCGCTAGCGGTGGGCATGCAGGCGTCTTCGGCACGGCTCGACGCGGTGCAGATCGGGATTCGCGACGTGCAGGCGCTCGTGCGCGAGGCCGGCCAGCGTGCGACGGGGACGAACGCCGAGCTGCAACGCCGGTTGGAGGCGCTGGAAGCGCAGCCGATGCCCGGCGGTCCGGCGGCGCGGCCGGTGGAGAAGTCGCTTGCACTCGCGACGGAGCGGGTGCGCGAGACGGCGTTGGGCGCCTCCAACGAGGCCATTCGCGCGCTGCAAGGGCTGGCGGGACGGCTCACCGATCCGCAGGCGCAGATCGCGGTCGCGGCCGAGCTCATCCGGCTGCAGCAGGAGAGATAGGAGGGTCGAACCGCAGAGGAGAGAGATTTCTCGCGGAGATTGCGGAGGCCGAGCGCCGGACGGCGCTCTCGTCTGGCGCAAACAGGCAGATTCGGCGCTCTCCGCACCGTATGTCGTCGTCTCAACACATTCCAGTTCATCAGAACCAACAGGAGTATCCAGCTATGGCAGTCAATCTTGCGCCGGCCACA
Source organism: uncultured Ktedonobacterales bacterium (assembly GCA_964469715.1). Classification (GTDB taxonomy): domain Bacteria; phylum Chloroflexota; class Ktedonobacteria; order Ktedonobacterales; family JADMIN01; genus CAWAWP01. The sequence continues at coordinate 5,830 of CAYYCB010000159.1, forward strand.
GGGCCGACGATCACCGACGAGACGGTTCAGCTTGTGCGGCAGGCGATGGCCGACACGACGCGCGCCATCACCACGGCCAGCGGTTTCAACGGCTATGAGCTCGAAACTCCGGCGCGCGTGGTCGTGCCGGTCATCACGCCGCTGGTGAACCTGCTGCCGCGGCGTCGCGGCGCCGGTGTGGACATCGTCCACTGGAAGGCGATCACCAGCTTCGACACGGCGCGCAACTGGGGTACGGTGGCCGAGGGCGCGCTGCCCAGTCAGGTGCAATACGCCGTCGCGCAGATGCAGAACACCATCCAGACGCTCGCGCTGAGCAATCAGATTAGCTTCCAGGCGCAGTGGCGCGGCCGCTCGTTGGAGGCGGACGTGCGCGCCCGGCGTGTGGCGGAGCTGCTCTATCAGCTCAAGATCGCCGAGGAGCGCTGGATCCTGGGCGCCTCGGCCTATCTGCTGCCACCGCCCGCGCCGGTCCTGGCGGCGAGCGCGACAGGCGGCACACTCGCCGCCGGCACCTATTGGGTGAAGGTGACGGCGAAGAACGCGCAAGGTGAGACGACGGCATCCGCGGCGGCGAAGGTGACGACCACCGGCGCGACGTCAAGCATCACGATCACGCTCTTCACCGTGCCCAACGCGACGCAGTACAACGTCTACGTCGGGTCCGGCGCCAGCTATCCCGGCGACGCGGCGATGTGGCTGCAGGCGGGCATCTCGGGCGCGAACGCGGCGCAACCGGCGATTGGCGCGAGTGTCACGCTGGCCGACGGCGCGACAGTGATGCCGTCGGGCGAGGTCAACCCCGCCTATCTCACGGTGACACTCTCCGCGCCACCGGCTACCAGCGGCACGGCGCTCTCCAGCGTCGCGGCGAACACGGCGAAGACCTATGTGGACGGCAGCGGCAACGCTTTGATGTGGGACGGGCTGATCGCGCAGGCGATCAACAACGCGACGACGGCCAACGGCGCGACGCTGGGCGCGCAAGTGGCGCAGCCGGCCGATCCGACCGGCAAGCTTGCCCTCTCGGATATCGACAACCTGCTCGCCTCGATGTATATGCAGGCGGCAGGCGATCCGGACTACCTGGTGATGAATCCGCTCGATAACGTGCGGCTGACGAACCTGGTGGTCGGCGCGGGGCAGCTCCGCTACGTCGTCAGCGCGGGCGATTCGGCGGACCAGGGTCAGCTCACGGCGCAGTATCGCGTCACGCGGTACCTGAACAAGAGCACGGGCAAAGAGATGCCAATCGTGCTGGACCGCTATTGCCCGCAGGGGTGCATGGTGTTCCTGCCGATCTCCATTCCGTTCCCTGTGCCGGAGGTCGCCAACGCGGTCGAGATCGAAACAAACCAGGAATATTGGGGTGTGGACTTTGCGCTCACCGACTCCAATTTCAAGTTCGGCTCGTATGTCGACGAGACGCTGAAGGTGTATTACCTTGGCGGCCTCGGCGTGATCCGGGGCATCTACCCGAGCTTCTAGCGCGGCTGAG
>CAYYCB010000160.1:0-6020 GCA_964469715.1 uncultured Ktedonobacterales bacterium
GGCCCAGGGACAGGGCTGGGCACAGGTTGTGGCGCCGGGTCTGGCATCGGATTTGGAAGTGGCATGCGCGTCGGGTCGACGTCCCATGCCCTGATCTGGGATTCCGAATCAGGCAACCCTATAACGTTCGGCATCCATCCCTCCTTGGCGACTTGTCACAGTTCGCTGAGGCCTGTGGCTCATGAGCCAGTAGGCGCACGCACCGTGCCGCCGTGCGGAGCCTGGGTCTTTGGAAAGCGTGGCGATGCCGGTCTCCTTCCGGCCGCGTGGGCGCGCCATGCTACCGCGACAGTGGCTTGCGCGCTTCGCTGATGATGTGGGCAATCTGCTTGTTGCGCTCACCCTCCTCCTTCGTCATGTCTGGCCCGCGCACAGGGATGCGCTGCTCCTCGTCGCGCAGGCGCTGCGTGACGGCCACGCGGCCCGTCGCGCTGGCGCGCTCGGCGTAGGATTGAGCCAACGTGGCAGCCTGGGCGCTGTTCAGCTCACGCGCCGCGACGAGGATAGCATCGCCGTAGAGCGCGGCGTGCGCGTCGTAGAAGCTGGTTCTCTCACCAGCGTCCGGAACGCTGCTCGCGACGCGGTCGTAGAGCGCGATAGCTTGGCCAAAGCGTTCAGTCGCCGCCTCTAGCTCGCCGCCAGCCGCGAGCAGCCGCCCATCTTCTTCCATTACTCCAGCCTCGCCCAGTGGGTTCTCGCTCGCGGCATAGAGTCGCAGCGCCTCCGCGAAGGCACGCCGCGCCGCCGCATCGTCGCCCAGCTCGCGCCGGGCAATTCCGACGCCCGTCTGTGCCAGCGCCAGCGCCGCCACGTTGTCCGCCGCCTTGAGCCGTGCCACCTGCTCCTCGTGCCCAGCGGCCGCTTCCTCATACAGCCCGCGCCGCATCAGCACTCGCGCCAAACCGAGCGACGCCAACGCCTCAGCCACGCCCGCCTCGCCTGCCTTCGCCGCATCCAACGCTTCGTTGAACCCACGTACCGCCGCGTCAAGTCGCCCTGCCGCCAACTCCACTTCGGCGAGCGCCAACGCCGCCTCGATCCCCGGCTGAACATCGCTCTCGCGCCGTGCCTCGGCCGCGGCCTCCTCCGCCTTCGCCCGCGCCGCGTCGAGCCGTCCGAGCGCCCGCGCCGCCGCCTGCTCCAGGTCCACCGTGGCCGCGACAGGCCCTGGCTCGCCCGTCGTCGTCTCGGCTGTCTCTGCCAGAGACCGGGCCTGGGCGGCGAGCTGACGCGCTCCATTGATGTCGCCGTGCGTCAGCGCCAGTCGCGCCCGCTCGACGGTGGCTTGAGCCGCCGCCGCCGGACGCCCGGCCCGTTCCAGGCCCGCCGCCGCCTCGCCCAACAACTGCTCCGCCTCGGCGGACTGGCCGCGCTGGCGGGCAATCTGCCCCAGCCCTAGCATTGCCAGCGCTTCGACGGCCGCCTGTTCCGTCTCGTGCGCCGCCATGCGCGCCGCCGCGAAATGGTCTTCGGCACGGCGCGGCACCCCCTTGCGGCGATTTGCCTCACCGGAACCGAGCTCGCTGCGGGCGTATTGCACCTGCGCCCGCAGTTCGCGCAATGCTCGTGTCGCGCGGTCGAATACGGCGATAGCCTGCGAGAGTTGGCCACGGCGAAGCGCAGCTTCGCCGAGCACACGGTTCGCCTCCGCCTGGCCTAGTCCGTTGCCGAGCGTGCTGAAGGAACCTTCAGCCCTCATGGCATTGGCAATGACCTGGTCAAGCTGCCCGCGCCTCAGCGCCACCTCCGCCAGCCCGAGCGTGCCGTCGGCCTCAGCCAGCTCGTATTCGAGCGAGCTTGCTAGCGCGATGGCCTCGCCGAAGCGGTTGGCCGCCTCGTTCAGATCGGCACTCTCCACATCGAGCCGACCTTCACCTATGAGCGTGTCGATCTCACCGAAGCGATCATGCGCTTCCCGGTAGAGCGCTAGCGCCCGCCGATACTCAGGCAGCGCCTCGGCATAGCGTCCGCGCCCGGTGAGCATGTCAGCCAACCCGCGTGTGGCGTCCGCTTCACCGTAGCGATCCCCGGTGGCTTGGTAGAGCTCCCGCGCCGCCGCGTAATATTCCGCCGCCTTGTCGAGCCGCCCGCGTTGCCGCTCGACGTGGCCCAGCGCAAGGGAGGCGCTGGCTTTGCCGCTAGCGCTATTGACCTGCTCGAAGAGGCGCTGCGCCAGGTAATATCGCTCCCATGCGCGGTCGAGCTGGCCTCGCTGTCGGTCCAGATGGCCAAGCTGCAGTGTGGCGCTTGCCTCCCGCGCCGGGGCATGCGCCTCTTTGTACAGCTCAACTGCGCGCTCGTAGCTCTTCGCGGCCTGCTCCACCGCGCCGTTCTGCCGCTGGACCTCGGCCAACGCCGCGCGGCTATCGGCGGCATGCTCCTTGTCGTCGAGCTGGCGGAGGATGGTCTCGGCGGTCACCAGCGCCTCGGCGGCCAGCTCCAGTCGTCCCTCCGCAAGCAGATTGCGCCCGGCGGTGAGCTGGGCCAGCGCCTCATCGTGTACCGTCTGATTCGCCGGCTGCGTCATCGGCTCTACCCCGTCTCTATTCCGGTTCTCCCGGCGGTCCTCGATTTTTTGCCTTGTCTGGTCCTACTGTAGCCCGGCGCGTGCGGGGGCGTCAAAGCGCGATGCAAGCCTGCGCCTATGCATTCGGTGGTCAATTGACGCGTGGATATCGTCAAGCCTGCGTCTTTGGGGTTCTCTGAGGTTAAATAGAGACGTTGCTCGAAAAAATGCTCAGATTGCGGAAAGTGCTGTCTCATGCCCCAACATTGGCTTGAATTGAGTGTGACCGCCCAGCCTGAGGCTGTCGAGGCGATCAGCGAAGTGATGAGTCGCCACACCAACGGCGGCGTTGCCATCGAGGAGCCCTACAGCCTCGCGGACGACGGCCAGGTGCCCATTCCTATCCTCGGCGCGCCCGTCACCGTCCGTGCCTATGTCCCTGCGGATGCCGGCGGCGAGGAGGCGCGCCAGCGTATCGAGGAAGGCGTGTGGCACCTGCGCCAGATTGGCTTCGGCGAGATCTCCGATGTCACCGTGCGCACGCTCGCCGAAGAAGATTGGGCCACCGCCTGGAAGGAGCACTTCCAGGTCACGCGGTTAGGCCGCCGCACGGTCATTAAGCCTACCTGGCGTGAGTACGAGCCGCATCCCGGCGACGTCGTCGTCGAGCTGGACCCTGGCATGGCCTTCGGTACCGGCCTCCACCCCACCACGCGCAATTGTGTCCTCGCGCTCGAAGACGTGCTGCGACCCGGCGACCGCGTACTCGACGTCGGCAGCGGCTCCGGCATCCTCTCGCTCGCCGCGCTGAAACTGGGCGCGGCAAGCGTCCTCGCGATGGATGTGAGCTCGGTCGCTGTCGAGGCGACTGAGTCGAATGCGCAGGCCAACGGCGTTGCCGGGCAGATCGAGGTGCGCCTGGCTACTCTGGAGGGCGCCGCCGGTGAGCCCTTCGCGCCTCTCCCTCCGGAGGTGCAGGTGCTGGGCGAGGATGTTGGCCAGTACGACGTCGTGGTCGCCAATATCATCGCTCGTGTCATCGGCCAGATCGCCACGGCGCTTGTGCGCGCCACGCGTCCTGGTGGGTGGCTCATTGCCAGCGGCATCATCGCCGAACGCCGTCATGAGGCCGAGGAACCGTTGAGAGCCGCCGGCCTGATGGATGTACGCGAATACGTCGAAGGGGATTGGGTGACGCTGTTCGGCCGCCGGAAAGAGGACGCCTGATGCCTGCGGGCCGTTTCTACGTCGCGGACGTCCCCCTGCACGCTGGCATGGATCTAGAGTTGCCCGAAGATGTCGCCCGCCAGGCGCGTGACGTGCTTCGCTTGCAGCTTGGCGATTCACTGTGCGTGCTGGATGGGGCGGGCGGCGAATACCCCGCCGCCATTACGGCTCTCGAACGCAAGCGCGTTGCGGTTCGGCTGGGCGAGCGCGTTCCGGTTGGTGCCGAGCCGTCCGTCCGCATCGTCCTCTGTCTGGGCATGCTGAAGGCAGACAAGCTGGAATGGGTGCTGCAGAAGGGAACAGAGTTGGGGGCGGCGGCGTTCGTGCCCCTGCTCTCGGAGCGCTCCGTCGCCGCTGCGGACCAGATGGGTGAGGCCAAGCGCCGCCGCTGGCTCCGCATCGTCGCCGAGGCAATGGAGCAGTGCGGCGGAACGACCTTGCCCGATCTTGCGGCGCCCCGCCCGCTGCTGCACGCGCTCGCCGCGCGACCGCCAGACGCCGTCGCGATCATACCGTGGGAGGGCGAGCGCGACACTACCTTCCGCAGTGGGATACAGGCGGCGTGGGCAGCCAATCCCAGCCTGCGCGAGATCCATATCTTCATCGGCCCGGAGGGCGGCTTCTCCGCGGGGGAGATCGCCCTGGCCCGGCGCAATGGCGCCGTCCCCGTTACCCTTGGGCCGCGCATCCTTCGCGCCGAAACTGCCGCGATAGCCGCCGTCACGCTTGCGCTCGACGCCTGTGGCGCGCTGGACGCGGGACCTTCGCGCCCTGGGAACGAGTAGCCGGAGCGCTCGCGCAGGATGCGATCCGTGTTCGGCTTGCGGCCATTGGCCCCCCTTGCATATGGAATGGAATCCGTGCCGCAAAGTAACGCGCATTGCGATATACTAAGAGGACCGCGTACGGCAAAGGTAGGCACGACGAGCCGCGGGGTGGCGGCACTGCGGGATGCCGCCACCCCGATGGGCGAATCGTGAGGACCGGATTACTTGCCGGCGTTCGCGCCGTTCGTCCCTGACTCGTCACCCTCGCCGGGGCGGTGGCTATGGGCGCGCTGTCCGCCGATGCGGCCGATGCGGGAATAGTGGTCTGTGCCGAGGTTCCGCTTGGTCGACTCGCCGCCACGACGGCCGATCTCTGTGTAGAAGGTCGATCCGTGACGCTCGCGGACTGTCGAGCCGCCCTTAGAGCCGATCTTGCTGTAGAACTCGCGGCCATACTTGTCGCGTGCGGCGGTTCCCCCGCGCTTTGCCGCCTCCGTGCCAGGGCGGGGACCGGGCTTACGTCGTGCCGGCCGCTCGGGCGTCTGCCCGGCCGCCTGTTCAGTCTCAGATTGGGAATGTTTAGTGCTCACGAATGGGATCCTTTCTGGTGAGACGTCCACCCGCACCAGCACGGGCGAGACCCGCCATGCGACCTCAAGCCGGCCGCTGGCGCAGCGCCCCGGGCATCGTAGCAAGGGGAGGATAAAAGCTGCACCATTCTAGCAACGCAGCAGATAGACCACGGGTTAGGCAAAAACGTCGAATTGGTCGAATCCCATCTCGCTTACGACACATATCTATCGCGTACGACGCGCGTGATACCCTCTGCGCAGCCGAGGCGGCGAAAGGAGTCTATGGTGCCCGGTTATGACTCAACTCGGGAAACTAATCAGGAAGCGGCAGATGGCACGCAGGGCGGCCAGCGAGATGCGGATCACGCGCTGCTCGGCGCACAGGCGGCTGCGCACTATCTTGGCGTCCATCGTTCTACCCTGCATCTCGCAATCCGCCAGGGGGCGCTCGCCCCTGACGGGCGCACGCCAGGCGGCCATGTGCGCTTCCGCCGGGCAACACTAGACACCTACCGCCAGCGACTTGGTGAGGCCGCTGCCACAGGCGAGGCTGCCCTGAGCGGCCCCATGCGTGCCGTGCGCGAGCTCACCGGTGTGCTGCTCGCGGGTGCCGCGCCGGAGGAAATGGCACAGCGTACAGTGGAGGAGCTGCGCCGCGCTCTTGCGGGTCTCGACACATGCGTTGTGGCGGCCGTGGCGCCGCGCTCAGGCGATCCGCTCGCCTTGAGATTGCTCGCCAGTTATGGAATGCCCGATCATGTGCTGGACGAGTTTCGGCGCACACATCGCACCTTCCGTTTTGCATGCACCACCGTCTTGCGCACGCTCGATGCCGAGGTCTGCGAGGACACCAGCCGGGGCCATCTCCACACCGGCACGCGCAGGGTTGCTCGTCTCTGGCCGGTCGGAGCGTATGCCATCTTGCCCGTAGTTGCCGATGAGCAACCC
>CAYYCB010000160.1:6120-7310 GCA_964469715.1 uncultured Ktedonobacterales bacterium
GCGTGGACGGCTGCCGCGGCCCCGCATTCACGCAGGCCCGTGGGGCGGAGGCACGGTCCTTGCATATCAGGGTAGCGGTGAGGCGGATGCGAGGATGCACCCGCAACGGGGACGGCGAGAGACCGACTCAGGAAGTTCGAGGTGGCCTTATGTGGGACGCGAAGTTGCCCGTCGTCGGGTCGTGCCCGGACTGCGGCGAGGACGTCAGCACCGACGTGCGGGTCTGGGCGACGAACAATTGGGGTGAACGCTACGACGGCCAGGCCAATCTCCGGCGCGCCGTAGATCGTGGTGTCGCGCGTTACGTGCTGGCGCGTCATGCCCCGCATTGCGCTGGGCGGGCACGCAAAGCGTCGTAGAGTGCGGTGTATTGCTCGACCGACTGGCCATGCCGACGCGGTCGCAGGCGAACGCAGCACCGGACACGTCCTCGTAGCACGGAGAGCTTTAGCGCGAAGGAGGGCGCCCACATGGGCGCTCCTTCACTATGATCCGCAATCTCGACACGGTGATTGTTTGGTGGCGTCGCCCCTATACGCCGGCCTGAGTGCCCTGAGAGGGTTGACTCATCTGCCCCATGCCGGCCTGCCCGATCATCTGGCGGGCGAGTTGCTGACCGTCGCGCATCACGCGCTGCAGCATCGTCTGTTCCTGTTGCAAGTTCTGCTGCAGAAGCTCCGCACAGCGTTGCTGCCCCATCATGTTGCACTTCTCGATCAGGCCCATATAGGACGCGATTTCGTAATGCTCCGTCTTGGCGGCGGCGCCCAAGTCGAATATCGTGAGGATATCCTGGCTGGGATTCTCGTTCAAGAACGTGTCGTGCTCGGTCTTGAGCCCCTGGATCGCGGCGCACGCCTCGCGTTTAGGTAGGGTGCCGAGTGCTTGGAATACCTGTTCAATATTCTGGATTTGCTGCTGTGTTTCCTTCAGATGCGTCTGGTAGTCATTTTGGGCCTGCGGGTCGGTAGACTCGCTGGCGAGCTGGGGCAGGATCTGCGCGATCCGCTGTTCGGCGTCGTAGATGTCGCCCAGTTCGTGCAGCAAGAGGTCCATTGGGGACTGCATCGGCATAGCGTCCATACTCCTTTAGCGGCGATCTCTCGCATGGCCGTATCAATGCGGCACACGACCTTCCGCGCTCCTACGACGGGTCGCGTGTGGCGTTGCGCGCACCATCCATGCCAGGG
>CAYYCB010000161.1:0-3657 GCA_964469715.1 uncultured Ktedonobacterales bacterium
CGTCGCCGCGTAGGGGCGCACGGCCGTGCGCCCCTACCACACAGGGAGATGAGACTAAGGGAGAGGGAAGCAGGATATCTTGCTTACCTGCTCCACTCTCCGCACGCTCCGAATGGGTTTCCCGCTAGATGCCCATCACGTCGACGAGTTCGCGCACCGCATCCGCCGACTTCTGCAGCGCCGCGCGCTCCTCGTCGGTGAGTTCAAGCTGCACGACCTCCTCAACGCCCTGCGCGCCCAGCTTCGCCGGCACGCCCACGAAGAGCCCCGAAATGCCGTACTCGCCCTCCAGGTACACCGCGCACGGCATGATCATCTTCTTATCCAGCAGGATCGAGTCGATCATCTGCAGAACAGAAGCCGACGGAGCGTAATACGCGCTGCCCTGCTTGAGTAGGTTCACGATCTCCGCGCCACCGTTGCGCGCCCGGTCCACGATCTGGCTCAACCGCTCCGGCGCGATCAACTGGGGCAGCGGCACGCCCGCCACCGTCGAGAGCCGCGCCAGCGGCACCATCGTGTCGCCGTGGCCGCCGAGCACGAACGCCTGCACGTCGCGCACTGAAACGTTCAGCTCCTGCGCGATGAAGGTGCGGAAGCGTGCCGTATCGAGCACGCCCGCCATGCCAAGCACGCGCTGCTTCGGGAAGCCGCTCACCTTGAAGGCGAGCTGCGCCATCGCGTCCAGCGGATTCGTCACGCAGATCAGAATGGCGTTGGGCGACCGCTTGACGATCTCCTGCGTCACCGTCGTCACGATGCCCTGGTTCGTGCGGACGAGGTCGTCGCGGCTCATGCCCGGCTTGCGCGCGATGCCGGAGGTGATGACCACGACGTCGGAATCGGCCGTCTCCTCGTACCCGTTCGTGCCGATCACCAGCGAATCGTAGCCGAGCACCGGGCCGGCCTCGAGAATGTCGAGCGCCTTGCCCTGGGGCATGTCGGGAACCACGTCCACCAGCACCACGTCGGCGTAGTCGCGCTCCGCCACCCGCTGGCCCAGCGTCGCGCCCACGTTGCCGGCGCCGACCACGGTCACTTTGCTCCGCATGTGCATCCGTCCTCTTCGAACGCCGGGAGGCCGCGCCGTCGCCGCCGCTCCTCCCCGGCCACAAGCCCGCGACGACACGGGCCGTTGCGCGGAATATCCGGGCCGCCCCGGTGTGGATACGCTCATCCGGCTTGCGGCCAACGTCTATTGTATCCTAGCCGGCCCACGCCGCGCCCACGTTGTCGGCGAAGTCGGGCTTGGCCTCGATGGCCGGCTGTGCTACGATGGGCGCAGATCGCGTCGGTGTGGAGGGTCGGTAAGGTACAGATGGTCAGCACGATGAACCGAAATGTGGCCGCGCTTGCGGACCAGAAGCCGAAACCAGCGCCGAAGAAAGTAGAGCGCCGAACGCCTGTCTGCTATGCGCACCGTGGCGCGCGGGCCTACGCGCCTGAGAACACACTCCTTGCCTTCGCCGTCGCGCTCGACCTCGGCGCTGACGCCATCGAATGCGACGTTCAGCGTACCCGCGACGGCGGCCTCATCATCTTCCATGATGGCATCGTGGACCGCACGACCGACGGCGCCGGTCCTGTCGCCGACATGAGCCTCGCAGAGCTACGCTCGCTCGACGCCGGCCGCTACCGCCGTACGCCCCAGCGCATCCCCACGCTCGACGAAACTCTGACCTTCGTCCGTGAGCGGGGCGCGGGCATGAACCTGGAGATCAAGGGTGAGTCGGCCGGCGAGGCCCAGGAGACGGCGCGGGCCTGCCTGCCCACCCTGCGCGCCCTGGACGACGCCTCCCGCGCCAGAGTCCTCGTTTCCTCATTCGACCACCCCGCGCTCGCGGTCCTGCGGCGCGAGCTGCCATCGCTGCGCATCGGTCTGCTTTACGGCAAGGAGTGGCGTGGCAGAGATCTCGTGTCACCCGCACGCAAACTCGGCGCCGAGGCCATCCACCCCGACCGCCGCATCGTCACGCCGAAACTCATCCGCCGCGCGCATGACGCCGGGCTCCGCGTAAACGTCTGGACCGCCAACAAGCCCGCCACCATCCGGCGCCTCATCGCATGGGGCGTGGACGGCATCTTCTCCGACTATCCCGACCGCGTCGTCATTGCCCGCGCCCTCGCGGAGAACGCCCTCGGAGGCCCGGGCGCCGCGCCCCAACGCTAAAGCCCTTGGCACAGCCAGGCCCCTTGCGAAACATGTCCGCGCGGAGCCTGCCATACCCTCCTAACGCCGTGCTCCTCCCGTCGTTTCCCCAGCGCGAGGGCTCGTGCTATGACTCCTCAATACAGGATCCGGCTGGGCAGTCGGGGATCTTCGGGACCTTCAGTCCCGGCCGGCCCTACGCCGGCACCTTGAGTGCCGCGATTGCGCCCTGCGCCGGCCCCTTCAGGGCCGCGCCAGTGGTTCAACAACCACCACGGCCGACGCCTTAACATCCTTACGTGTGACCGTCAGATAGGCGACGAAGCCCGCGATCAAGATCGCCAGGACCAGACTGACCGGCCCTGTCCCCAGCCCGACACCGCCAAAGCTGTGCGACCGCCCCAGCCAGTCCGCGAATGACGCGCCCAGCGGCCGGGTCACGATGTAGGCAAACCAGAAGGCAAGTATCTCGTTCAGGCCAAGCAGCCAATAGCCCAAAGCCGGCAAGGCGAAGAGCACGGCAAACAGCAGCCCCGAGGCGAAGTAGCCCAGGCCGAGGGTGGTCGCGGTCATATCGCCAACAGCGGTGCCAAGCGCGAACGTCGTCACCACAGTGGCCCAGTAGAACAGCTCACGGCGGCGTGTATAGATCGTGTGGATAGAGAGCGTCTTCTCGGTCGCATACCACGCGACGAAGACAGCGGCGAGCGCGACCGCGAAGAATGTTGAGGAGACGGCGTATGGAATGCCGAAGCCGACGTGCAAGACGTCAGCCGCCATCGTGCCGAATACGGCCACCATCACGACGGCAAGCCAGTAGATCCACGCCACATAGCGACGCATCGAAATCTGCAATAGCAGCGCGCCAGCGAAGCAAACGCCCCCGATGGCTACCGCGACCAACGGGTCAAGCTGATGCACCAGATAATCCGAGCTCGTCTCGCCCATCCCGGTGGTCAGCAACTTAATGATCCAGAAGAAGATAGTGACTTCCGGAACCTTCCTGGCGACGGTGGCCGCCGCGCGCCGGGCTGGTTGCGCCACCGCGCCGCGGAGGCCGAGATCCGTCTCCAGTTGGGACTGCGGGATGGGTCCGCCCATGTGCTCCTGCTCCTTCGTACAACCCAGACTCATACTGGACCCTGCTGCCATTGGGGATCTGCGGGACCTGTAGTCCCAGCTCGCCCTGCGCCGGCACTTTGAGTGCCGCGACGGCGGATCAACAACGACCTCGGCGGATCCCGTCTCATACACCGTCGGCATGCGCGCTCATCAGCCCTACTGTATGGGAACCACCCGATGAGTCAACCGCGACTAGTACTTTGCTACGCCCGCCCTCACGCCTTCAGCGCCAGAATGTCTCTCCATTACAACGAAGCGCGCCGGCCAAATGGCCGGCGCGCAGCACGCAGCATGTCCCGCGTCCATAGCTAAAGCGCCTCGACGGGCTCCGGCTTGTGGCGATACGTGAAGACGTGGTGCATCGTGAAATTGAACGCCGTGACGAT
>CAYYCB010000161.1:3757-7293 GCA_964469715.1 uncultured Ktedonobacterales bacterium
AAGAAAATGAGATTGACCACCGCTGCAAAGCCGCCAACCATCAGGTAGCTCACGAGCCGCTGAATCCAGCCAGCCTTGCCGCCCGTCATCGAATCGGCGACGTCGAGCGCCTTGTTCGCCAGCGGCCAGCGCGTAGGAATGTAAGATCGCTCGCCTGCGGCGGCCTGCATCTCTTCCACCTCATCACCCTGATGCACCGTTGTCATCGGCTGCGTCGTCCCGCGCGTCGCCAACGGGTCCGTAGTCTCGACGTCCCCCGGTGCGATCATCTGCTTCGCCATGGATCCTCCACACTCACGGGCCACAGAGCAGCTCATATGAACCGCGTCAGCCACCTCGCCGGGCGCCTCACGACGCTAAGCCATCATAACAAGTCAACAGTAGATGTGGCGCGTATGGAACGGTGCGTAGCCCAAATGGGGTTGGCCTCCCCGATGACACGCACACGGAGACGCGGAATCCCCTCATCGGCGATATCACGTTCAGGGAGAAGATCATCGGCCGCATCACTATCGCGGAATATATGCATCCATGCGCCAAGGGCATGGTCCATATTCTGAATCGTACCCCTTTGGCAAGGCCCGCGCCAGCACTTACGTGCCAACCCGCCTGCGCCGCGTGTACAGCCGCACAGAGCGTCGCGTCGCGGAGGTCGCCGGGAACCCGCGACGCGTCCCCATCCATTCCTCAGGCGTACGCCACCACAATCGCCGGCCCGGCCACTGCGTTCGGGATCTCCTCCGGCGGCTGCGCCAGCGGATACTCCGCCGGTTCCCATAGTTCGAGTGCCAGCCCGATGCAGCGCATCCGGTCCATCTCGTCGACCAGATCCTCGTCCTCGGCGTCCTCGCCGCCGCCCACGCCGCCCGCGCGCTCCTCCCAATAGCCCGGCCGCAACACGACCCGCGCGAAATCCTCCGGCGACGTCCCCGACGGCAGCAGGTCCGCGAACCACTCCGGGTGGCCGATCAACGCCTCGCCGCCCTCGCCGCTTTCCCCGCCGATAGCGCCGGGACGCGCCTCCACCTCGTCGCCCTGATCCTCTTCGCCGCCGAAGTAGGTCGGATCGCTCGCATAGCGGTCCACCTCGCGACCGCCCCGCGCCACCACATAGCCGGAGAGCCCGTCGTCGTAGACGAAGGCCGTCACCACGTCCGCGCCGTCGAGCGCCTTCGAGAGCTCCGCCTCCAGCCCGACGGTGCGGTTCCCCAGCTCGAACATCGGCGTCCACTTCGAGGGTGCGTGCGCCCGCAGGATCAGATAGCGATAGCTCGCGTCGAGCCCCTGGTCCGTCACCCGCGCCAGCACGGCGGAGTACGTCCCCTCCAGCCGCAGCGTCCGCGGACGCTCCTCGCCTGCGAAGATGGCGTCCAGCGCCCGCTCAACATCCTCAGCGCCCCGCTCCCGCACATGCAGCGCCGTGACTGAGGTACTCATTATCGCCTCACCAATCCTTTCGCAGACGCATAGAGCGTTGCTTCGTAGGGAACCTTGTAGTTCGTCGGGTGGGCGACATTTGGTCCTGTCCTGGCATCTTCAGCACCGGGACCACGACCCACACGCCCCAAACCGACATAGTATCCTACTGATTTCGTCAAACTTGTTGATGAATCGTGAGGGCTTCAGCCCGCCGCGCGCTGTGCGCCGGCCCGGAAAAGGCCGCGACGACGACCCACGAGGCCCAGACGGACTTGGTATCATATCCTCCCGCGCTAAAACCGGCGGGTCACGCTCGCCCGATCAGCAGCCACGAGAAGAGCGCCGCCCACGGCATCCACAGGCCGACGATCGCACCCGCGAAGAGCGCGCGCCGGAGCGGTCGCCGCTCCACTTGATGCAACACCAGCGGCAGCGACGCGGCGACGGCCCCTTCGAACAGCATCACGTAGAACGGCGTGTGCCCAATTCGCGGCGCCACCGCGTACTGCCACCAACGCGCGTGGTACGCCATCTCCTCGTAGAACGGCACCAGCAGGCCACCGCAGATGCCCGCCAGCGCGCAGGCCATCCCCAGCGGCAGCCGAGGGACCAATCCCCGCAGCCGCCAGCCGAGATAGCCGAGCTGCATCAACACCAACGCCCACGAGAGCGGCATATACGCTGGGGACGCCCAGATCATCGGCTCGCCAGCGGGATAGCTTAGCGAGTGGACCACATGCTCGCCAGCGGCATCGGTGAAGAGCTCGATCACCCCCGCGACGCATCCGAGCAGGAACAGCCGGCCCAGCAGCGGACGCCAGTCGCGCCGCAATGCCATCGCCGCGAAATAGACGGCTAGCACGACGTCCAGCGCCACAGCCGCCCGCCAGCCCGCCGCGAGAACGGCGGAGACTACGTTTCCGGCCACCGAGATCGCCACCGACCCGAGCAGCGCCACGTCGAGCCGCGTCACGCGCGGCGCACGCTCCTGCCCCTCCAGGGTCGCCGGCGCGCTCTCGCCCACCGCGCGCTCGCCGCGCATCGACTCTAGTGCCATGCCGCGACTCCACTACCCGCTAACGCCGCCAGGTCCGCACGCTTGTAACGTTGTTCCTGTCCCATACACTCCATTGTAGGCCACCGTTGGCCGGTCGCACACGGTTGCGATACCCCCTGGGGGTATGATATACTGTGGTGTGGCGCCCGCGCGGCAAGCTTTGTGGTAGAACCGTGTAGCGCGGGCGCGACAGGGCGTCCCGACGCCCGACAACGCGAGGAGAATCTGGCATGACCCATCCCGACGGCGCGCGCCAGGCGCCGCAGATCTACGACGTCGTCATCATCGGCTCCGGCCCGGCGGGCTATACCGCCGCGATCTACGCCGCCCGCGCCAACCTGCGCACCCTCGTGCTCCAGGGCGACGAGGTCGGCGGCCAGCTCATGATCACCAGCGACGTCGAGAACTACCCCGGCTTCGAAGAAGGCATCCAGGGCCCAGACCTGATGGATAAGTTCGAGGCCCAGGCCAAGCGCTTCGGCGCCGAGATGGTCGCCCGCAATGCCGTCCGCGTGGACTTCTCGCGCCAGCCCTTCATCGTCGCGACCGACAACGCCGAGTATCAGGCGAACGCCGTCATCGTCGCGACCGGCGCCAGCGCCAAGTGGCTTGGCCTGCCCAACGAGGAGCGCCTCCGCGGGCGCGGCGTCAGCGGCTGCGCCACCTGCGACGGCTTCTTCTTCCGCGGCAAAGAGCTTGCAGTCGTCGGCGGCGGCGACACCGCCATGGAAGAGGCCCTTTTCCTGACGCGCTACGCCAGCCACGTCCATCTGCTCCACCGCCGCGATCAGTTCCGCGCAAGCAAGATCATGCAGAAGCGCGTGATGGAGCACGAGAAGATCACCGTCCACTACAACGTGGCCGTCGAAGACGTCGTCGGCGAGAACGCGGTCGAGGGGCTCGTCCTCAAGGATGTGAAGTCGGGCGAAACGACAACGCTTCCGGTCCAGGGGTTCTTCGTCGCCATCGGCCACCAGCCCAACACGTCCATCTTCAAGGGCGTCCTCGACATGAACGAGCAGGGCTACCTCGTCCCGCGCCACCACACGATGAGCAACAT
>CAYYCB010000162.1:0-3809 GCA_964469715.1 uncultured Ktedonobacterales bacterium
CCGCCCTGCTTTTGGCGATGGTCCCCGGCCCGAGCACCGCCGTCGTGTTGCGCCAGACGCTGCGGAGCGGGCGCCGCGCCGGCCTCGCGGCGACACTCGCCAATGAGCTTGGATCGCTCTTCTGGGTGGTGATGGCGGCCGTTGGCCTCTCAGCTCTCGTCGCCGCCTCTGAGGCGGCCTACAACGCCATCGGCATCATAGGCGCGCTAGTGCTGATCTACCTCGGCGTCCAATCGCTGTGGCGCTCGCGCCATCGTGCGCCGGTGATCGTGGATGATGCCGCCGTGCTAGACACCAAATCAGGCGAGATGAGCCGTCACGGTCAAGGGCAGACGGCGGCAAGCGCCAACCATGCAACATGGTCAGCTTTCCGCGTCGGCCTCGTGACCACCATCGCGAATCCAAAGGCGGCGGTCTTCGCGGCCTCATTTCTGCCGCAGTTCGTACCTCCACACGCCCCTCTGTTCGCGACATTGCTGCTCCTGGCGATTGTATGGTTCGTCGTAGATGCGTGCTGGTACGTGGTGCTAATCTGGATGGTGAACCGGGCGCAGGTCCAGCTCGCTCGACCAGCGGTGCAGCGGCGTCTGGAGCGAGTCACCGGTCTGGTGTTGCTCGGCTTCGGGGCGCGCCTCGCCCTGGAGCGCCGTTAGCGCGGCACATTCCGGTCGGCAGGTGAGTGAGCCGGTATGAAAGGCTGGCAGTGTCCGTGACTATGACAAGCCACCTGCTTCATGCCGTCTTCTTCAGCGGCGGCAAGGATTCGATGCTCGCGCTCGACCGAGCGGTGCGCCGGGGCTATCGCGTCGGGCGATTGGTGACACTGTATGACGGGGCGACGGAGCGGGTGCGCTTCCATGGGGTGCCGGCTTTGGTGATGCGGGCGCAGGCGGAGGCGCTAGGGTTGCCGTCGACACTCGCGCCGACGACTCCCGAGACGTTCGAGGCGGTGTTCCTGCGGACGCTCGATGAGCTACGGGTCGCGGGCATCGGCGGGATCATCTTCGGCAATATCCACCTCGCCGACGTGCGCGCGTGGTACGAGGAACGGGTGCGGGCGGCGGGGCTTGAGCACGTCGAGCCGCTCTGGGGCGACGAGCCTGCGGCGCTGGCGCGCGAGGTGGTGGAGCGCGGATATCGCGCCATCTTGACGTGCATCGAGGAGGCGAGGACGAATCCCGCGTGGCTCGGCCAGGAGCTGACACCGGCGCTGCTGGAGGAGTTCGCCCGCGCGGGGATTGATCCGTGCGGCGAGCGTGGCGAGTACCATACGCTGGTGGTGGATGGGCCGCTGTTCCGCCATCCGCTTCGAGTCGAGCTGGGCGAGACGGTGAGCAGCGGGGGATTCCGGCAAATCGACCTGCGGCTGGCCGATGGGACGCAGACTCCGATGAATCAGCCCTGAGGCAGCCAGTGCGACGTCCAGCGCCTCAAAGGCGACCGTTAGCGCCGGGCTGGGTATCGTACAATTTGAGCGTACGCCAGATCACGTCGGCCAGCGCGGGAGAGGTGAGAATACCGCCCGCGCGAAAAGGAGCGAGGAAAAGGTCATGCCGGATGAGCTGACACCCGAGGCGCTCGCGGAGCTGCGGCAGCGACTTCAGGAGAAGCGCACGCACCTGAAGGACGAGCTGCGCACGCTGGGAGGGCGCGAGACGGAGGAGGGTGCGACGTCGGGAAGCGGCAGCGACTTCGCCGGGGACGCCGGGGACGATAGCGTGGATTTGGACGAGATCGACCGCGACGTACAGACGGGCGACGTGCTGCGGCGCGACCTGGCCGAGATCGAACACGCGCTGGCCAAGTTCGACGCGGGCACGTATGGTGTCTCAGAGGCCAGCGGCCGGCCGATTCCACTGGCGCGGCTGCGCGTGTTGCCCGAGGCCCGCTACAACGTGGACGAGGCGAGCGCCCAACAGCCGTGAGCGGCGCGCCGGAGATGAGCGACGCCCCAGACGCCGCCGCGTTATGACGCTGAAGGAACATACGTCGGTTCGTATGCGGCAATACGGCGGCATTCGGCACTATTCATGCGAAGGGGACGTGCGGCGCCCACGGCTGGGCGCGTTTCACGTGAAACACGGCCCTGGGGCGTCCGTGGCTGGAAGGAGCTCGATGATGGACAAGTCGGCGCACCCGGTGGAGGGATTCGAGAACGGCCAGCGCCGGGCCCTGGAGATCGCCGAGCTCCTTACGGAGGCGCAGGCGGAGTGCCGGGCCAGTGTGGAGCATGTCGCCGATCCGCACGGACGCCAGCTCTTTGACAAGATCGCCGGCTACCTCGACATTGCCATCCAGGCGCTGCATAGCTATCGCCAGGAGCAACCCCGCTCCGCGTCGCATCGCACACTGCACTGACGCTCACGCCTTCCTCCGACGGCGATTGAGAATCACCGCCGTCCGTCCCACCACCGGTGCCACGCAGGATGACACTGATGACATGCCGTCATCGTCGCGGCGCTAAAGGCGGCGGCGCAGGATGTAGAGTCGCGGCCCTAAAGGGGCGGGCGTAGGGCGCAAGGTGGACTGAAGCCACATGCACCCTCAGCACCTCAGACGCAATTGGGATGAGCTACGGATTCAAACATCGCGCCAGAAGGCCGCGCTTTCGATGAGATGGTGAATCCGCGCGTACAGCGTGGGCCTTGACGGACTTCTGTCATCATTTGCGCCCCCGGAATGGGAAGACGGTTTTCGTGGCGCTGGTTATGCATAAGCTCGCGCAGGAAGCTCGCACGTATGGGGAGCGCGGCGAGTCGCGCCTGGTCCAGCGTCACGAGGCGGCTAGAGGAGGGCGACGTGGCACGCATCCAGCAGAGGGCCTCGGCCACCGAGGAGGAGCCTTTCGTGGTCGCGCCGGCCAAGTTCGCCGGTGTCGCCCCCCGCACGCGTGTACGCGTCACCTGGGGCTGCGGCGGCCTGCTGCTCGGCGTGGCGCTCGCGATGCTGGGCCTTATCTTCTTCACGCCGCGCGCCGTCTTCACTCCCGCAGGGCCACCGCCGCAGAGTGACATCAGCATCGGCGTGGACGACCGCTATCTGACACGACTCGTCAGCGAGGGCGTGGCAAAGGCGCAGTTGCCCTTCGTGGTCCGCGACGTGAGGGCCCACGCCGCACCCGGCAACATCGTCATCATCACCGGGCAGGTGGAGATCGCGGGGGTGGCGAGCGCAGAGCTCACCGCGCAGGCCCAGGCCTATGCCCTGGGCGGAACGATTGCCTTGCGCAATCTCTCCGGCTCTATGGGCGGCGTGACCCTGGCGGGAGGCGCCACGGACGTCCTGCAATCGGCCATCAACGCGCGCATCGTGGCGGAGCGAGAACTGCTCACGCAGGGTGGAATCCACTACTCGGTGGTTGGAGTGAGCAGCGGAGACGGCGTGCTCACCCTACACCTGACGTTCGCTTAAGGCCACTGAACGCTCTTAGTCGTCCGCGAGGGCGCTGTAGACCAGGGCGGTGACGAGGCCGTAGGCGAGGTGGGGCGCGACGTCGGAGGCCTAGCCCGCAGCGCCCCATGTCTTGGGATTGGTCTTTCCGAGGGCCGTCGCGGGAACGTCGCTCGCCGCCATTGCCGCGAGACCGAGAGCCGCACCTGCGGCGAGGCGGCCTGATGTGCTCAGGTGTGGATGCAGCAGGCCATAAGCTGTGGCGAGGCCCAGGCCAACGCCATAGCCCATGAGCGCGCCGAGTCCGCGCTTGCGATGCTGCGCTTTCTCATTGGCGCCGTCATCGGTCCCGTCTGCCAGCGCAATGCCCGCCCGCATCGCCAGCTCACCGGCCACCTCGGCGGGGACGTCGCTCGAAG
>CAYYCB010000162.1:3909-7243 GCA_964469715.1 uncultured Ktedonobacterales bacterium
ATGCCCGCCCGCATCGCCAGCTCACCGGCCACCTCGGCGGGGACGTCGCTCGAAGCGCGACCGCGCAAGGTCATGTCGGCGTAGGTGGCCACATTGAGGGCGACCGTTCCGGCGGCTCCAGCCGCCACGCCAGCGAGCACGCTGCTAGGCATCGTGTGTTCCTTCCCGCGGATGTGCCGCCATTCCGGTGATAGCCAACTTGCCAGAAATCTCGGTACCGGCGCCTCCACCTGGCCGCAATGTCCGTGCCGCGCCGGACGTTCTCGCGCCTCCGTCTGTCTGGTACACCTCTTGCATTTGTGATTCATCGGCAAACGTCATGCGGTGTCCCGCCGCGCAAGGGGTACGTGACGTGGGCGGCAGAAGGGTGATTTTGTGAGACAAGGGCGCGACCACGACATCGAGGACGAGACGCAGGGGGCGGGACCGGCTGATAAGGTCGAGCCGGGGATGGTCGTGAAAGCGACGGGCGGCGACCTTGGCGAGAAGGATGTGACCGAGCCGAAGGTGACCGACGTCGTGCGCGACAACGCGGGACAGGTGGAGTCGCTGGTCGTCGAGAAGGGCTTCCTCTTCAGGAAACACATCGAAGTGCCCGCCGACCGTGTGGAGCAGGTCAAACCGCCACAGACGCACGGCTCACGCAAAGGCAACGTGACGATCGCGGCGAGCAAGCTCGAGATCGAGAGCCTCTCCGCGACCGGCTCGGAGTCGTTGGTCGAGGGAGACGACGGCGACGACGTGCTAGGCGAACTTGAAGAGACGTTACCCACGGCGGAGGGCCTGCGCCGCCACGAGGCACGTCGCGCCCGCCTCTCGCGAGCGAGCCGCGAAACCGTCAGACGCGACAGGACGACGGCGGCATCGGGCCTGTCTCTCCGCGACCTGGGGCCTGGCTTCCTCTCGGGGATGGCCGGCAACGACGCGTCAGCGGTGACATCGTACTCCGTCACCGGAGCGACGACCGGCTATGGCCAGCTCTGGCTGATGCTGCTCTCGACACCGCTCTTGCAGGCGGTCGTCTACACATGCGCCGTGGTGGGACGCACCACGCAGCGCGGATTCGGCGAGCTGCTGCGCGAGCACTACGGCCGGCGCGTCTCGCTGCCCGCCTCGATCATTCTCGTCGCCGCCAACATCGGCCTCATCGCCAGCGACCTCGTCGCTATCGGCAGCGGACTTGAGCTGCTCACCGGCATCGCCTGGGAGTGGTTCGTCGTGCCGGTGGCCGCCATTCTCTGGTACCTCACGGTGTATCAGAACTTCGCCACCATCAAGCGCGTCTTCTTCGCGATGAGTCTCGCCTTCGTGGCGTACCTCGTCACCGGCATCCTCTCGCATCCAAATTGGGGTACAGTGCTGACGAGTACCTTCGTGCCGCGCATCCCGCTCGACTTTGCCGGCATCAGCAGCGCTGTCGCACTGCTCGGCGCCACCATCTCGCCCTACGTCATGTACTGGCAGGTGCAGGGCGAGAAAGAGGAGGTGCGGCCCGGCAACCGCCTACAGCAGCTCCGTGCGGCGGCGCTCGACATCGGCAGCGGCGCGCTCAGCGGCAACCTCATCGCCTACTTCATCATCGTCTCGACCTCCGCCACGCTCTACACTCACCACAGATCCATTCAGACGGCGGCCGACGCCGCCAGTGCCCTGGCGCCTTTCGCGGGTCCATTCGCGAAGTACCTCTTTGCCGTCGGCCTCATCGGCGCGGGCGTCGTCGCGATCCCCGTGTTGCTGGCGAGCACGTCATACGGCCTCTCGGGCACACTTGGCTGGCGGGCTAGCCTATGGAAGAAGCCCTGGCAGAACGAGGGCTTCTACCTGATCCTCTCCGCCGCGCTGGTCGTGAGCCTCATCCTGGCGTTGCTGCGCTTCGATCCTATCGGACTGATGTTCGGCGCGAACGTGCTCCAGGGGCTGCTGGCGCCGGTGTTGATCGTGTTCCTCATCCTGGTCGCCAACAACCAGCACATCATGAAGGGGCAGCGCATCGGGCGCCTGACGAACATCGGCCTAATCCTTACCGCGATTTTGATGAGTGCCGCGACCGTGCTGTTCTTCATCGGGCTTCTCTCCGGCCAGGGCAGGTAGCCCGGCTCAGCGCCAGCGGCGCAATCCGCACGCAGATGTGCGCTCGGCATGGCGCATGCGTCTCTACCGAGCGTGGCAACCCCTCTACCCTATTCTGGAAGTCGTGGCCTTCATGTCTCGAACTCGTCCCATGGCTGGTCAATCCACCAGCGACTCGTCGGGCACCGACGGTCCGCCCGCCTCTCCGCTGGAGCATCCAATCGTATTCGGCGCGGCGCCAGAGCCGACTATTGGCAGCGACACGGTTGACGAGCTGGGCGCCGCCGAAGGACACGAAGACATCCCAGAGGCGTCGCAGCCGCTCGTGAGCGTCGAAGGCGCGGCGTCCTCGTCGCTCGAGGCACCGAACGCGCCCCGTGGCGAGTCGCTCGTGGCGTATCTCTTTCACGGCGACCAGCCTCCTCAGGAGATCCCTCACGCTGCCATCTCCGAACACAGCGCCGATACGGACAGCTTTGTCTGGTGCGACCTCTCGGGCTACGATGAGCGCGAGCTACGCGATGTGGGCAGGATGTTCGGCCTGCATCGCAACGCCGTCCACTCGGCGCTCTCGGCCTGGCAGCGGCCGCACCTCGATCTCTTCGCCGATCAGTGTCAGGTGACGACGACCGTGGCCCGGCTGGAGCCGCAGACACAGCGAGTGCTCGTCGGCCAATTGGATATCTTCGTGGGGCGCAATTTTCTCGTGAGCGCCCATAGGCTCCCACTACCATTCTTCGAGCGCGTGCGCCAGCGGGCACATCAGAGTCCCGAACTGGTGCATGGCGAGCCGGCATTTCTGCTCTACATCATCCTCGACGAGCTGCTGGCGTATTACGACGGCTTAGAGGAACGGATGCGCGTGCAGGTCGAGCATTTCGAAGACAGCGCGCTCACGGACACGTCGGAGGATTTCCTCCATGAGCTGCTGCGCTTCAAACGCTACGCCTTCACGCTCAGCCAGCTCGTAGATCAGCACCGCCAGGTCTTCGCCGCGCTGCTGCGACCCGACCTACGCATCCTGTCGTCTGACGATGCCCAGGTCTATTTTCGCGATTTGCAGAACCGGCTGGAGCGACTGGTAGACAACATCAGCGGGGCGCGCGAAGCGACCATCGGCGCCTTCGACATCTACACCTCGCACGTGGCTCATCGGACCAACGCCGTCATCAAAACACTCACGCTGGTCTCGACGGTGCTCTTGCCGGTCACGGTCATTGTGGGCGTCTTCAGCACGCACATCGCCGGCCTTGCGATCTATCAG
>CAYYCB010000163.1:0-7208 GCA_964469715.1 uncultured Ktedonobacterales bacterium
CCGGTACCAGCGAGCGCGAAGGAGCATGCCGATGGCCCTCGACCACCTCAGCCGGCAGGCGCATGTGGTGGAGGATGCATGGGCGGAGGCGTGGGCTTCGCTCGGCGCGCTCGACGCTCAACCGCGGACGGTCGTGGACGACCTGCCCGACTGCCTGCGCGTTTACACTCCCGGCGCGCCAGACATGCTATTGAACCTCGTCATGCGCTATGCCGCGTCCGAGCCGGTGATGGCGGAGGATATCGAGCGGGTGATCGCCCCATACCGGCGCCATCGTTTGCCGTTCCAGTGGTGGCTGACACCAGGGCTGGAGCCGAAGGGGCTGCGGGAGCGCTTGCAGGCGCTGGGTATGCAGAGCTGGGGTGGGTCCACCTCGATGACGCTCGACTTCGCGGGGTGGCAGCCAGAGTATGCGGCGCCGAGGGGCGACGTCCGCCTGTCTCATGTGACGAGCGGAGAGGACGCCCGCGCCGCGCTACAGGTCATCTGCGACGTCTTTTTCTTGCCGTCGGAGGCCACCGCGCGCTGGACCGTGAATAACCCGACGTTCCGTACCTATCTGGCGCGGCTGGGGAAGCATCCAGTCGCGGCGCTGACGATGATGAAGTGCGCCGATAGCGTCGCCCTGCTCTTCAACGTGGCAACGATCCCAGCAGCACGGCGGCGCGGCATCGCGGGCAACCTCGTTCTCCACGCATTGCGTGACGCGCGAGCGGAAGGCTGCTCGCAGGCGGCGCTGACGGCAACACCCGAGGCGCGCCGACTCTATGAGGAGCTCGGATTCGCGAGCTGCGCCCTCATGGAGCAATGGATCCCCGGCTACCGGCTCAACCGGGCGCTGACACAGAATGGACACGCTGGCTACGATTTCGGCTACGACCTGGACGCGTAATCGGCGAGGGCGTATGACTTGTGGCATGGTCCGGCAGAGATGCAGATGTCGCGAGCAATCGTCGTGTAGGACCACGAGGAGGGACCGATGGCGAGTAAGCTGATGAGCATGGCCGAGGCCATAGGCCGATTCGTGCCGGACGACAGCAGCGTCGCCCTGGGCCTGGCGCTCGAACCACTCATCCCGTTCGCCGCCGGTCACGAGCTCATCCGCCAGAGCAGGCGAAACCTGACGCTCATTGGCCCCATCTCGGACATCCTCTTCGACCAACTCGTCGGTGCCGGCTGCGTCTCGCGCATCATAGCGGCGTGGGTCGGCAATGTGAGCGAGGGCCTGGGCTACAACTATCGCCGCGCGACGGAGAAGGGCCAGCCACACCCCATCGAAGTCGTGGACCACAGCAATTACAGCGTTGGGTTGGCGCTCCAGGCGGCGGCGCTCGGCGTGCCATACATTCCCATGCGCTCGCTAATCGGCAGCGACATCGCCCGCGATCATCCCGCTCTCCGCCCCCAAACTTCACCACTCGACGGCACGCCAACACTGCTCGTCCCCGCGTTGCAGCCCGATGTCGCCATCGTTCACGCGCAGCGCGCCGATGAGGAAGGCCGCGCGCATGTTTGGGGCGGGCTGGGCGTCACAGAAGAAGCGGCGCTGGCGGCGAAGGGCGTTATCTACACTGCCGAGGAGATCGTCTCGCCGGACGTGATCCTGAGCGATCCCAACCGCGTGCTCGCGCCGGCTTTCAAGACGCTCGCCGTGGTGCACGCGCCGGGCGGGGCGCATCCGTCGCCGGTGCAGGGCTACTACAATCGCGACCACGCCACCTATCACGACTACCACGAGCGCTCGCGCACGCCCGAAGGGTTCGCGGAGTGGCTACGCGAATGGGTGCTGGACGTGCCCGACCGCGCCGCCTACTTAGAGCGCGTCGGCGACGAGCGCTGGCGGTCGCTTGCCGTCCGTGACCATGCCTATGCCGCTCCCGTGGATTACGGGTATTAGCGAGATCATGGCTGCTCTAAGCCCTATATGCCGGCCCGGATAGCTTCCACCCTCTGCGACTCCATGTCCTTATTCCCCTCAGGAGGTCCAGCGAATGGCAACGTTGCAGCCCGCCTACACGCCGCAGGAGCTGATGGTCGTCTGCGCGGCGCGCGAGATTCGCGATGGTGAGGTGGTCTTCGTTGGCATGCGCCTGCCTCTGATCGCATTCGCGCTGGCCAAGCGCACCCACGCGCCGAGCGCCATCGGCCTCTTCGAGAACGGCATCGTGCGCGACGCGCCTTCGCGCGAGTTACTGCTGACGATGGGCGATGCGCCGAACATCGCGGGCGCGGAGTGGGCCACGCGCACGACCGCGCTGATGGGCCTGCTCGCGCAAGGGTGGGCGAACCTCGGATTCGTCGGCGGCGCGGAGGTGGACCGCTACGGCAACCTCAACACGTCGTACGTTGGCCCGCGTGAGCGTCCGCAGGTGAAGCTGCCAGGGAGTGGCGGAGGCGCGGACATCGCCTCGCTCGCCCAGCGCCTCGCTATCATCATGGCGCACGAGAAGAAGCGCCTCCCCGAGCGCGTCGCGTACATCACGAGTCCGGGCTATGGCGAAGGCGGCGACTGGCGCGAGCGCGTGGGCCTGCCGCGCGGGGGACCGGCAGCGGTCATCACGACGCTCGCGGTGCTCGGCTTCGCGCCCGAGACGCACGAGATGGAGCTGCGCTCGTGGCATCCGGGCGCCAGTCCTGAGAAGGTGCGCGCCAACACCGGCTGGGACCTGCGCGTCGCCCCCGACGCCCGCGAGACGCCGCCGCCGACCGCCGAAGAGCTGCGCATCATCCGCGAGGTGGACCCGGAGGGATTCTGGACGCGGTGAGAGTGATAGACCTTGGCCTTGTACGTCGGGGATTGCCGCTGCCGTTAGGGTTTCGTCAGCCTGGGCCGCCCCCAAGGAGCGTCATGCCGCGGGGCCACCAAGCTGCGTTCGCCACAGCACGGCTCCGTCGCTCGTGCGCAAAGCAGCAACAGCCCCGTCGCGGGTATTGACGAATAGGGTTCCATCTACATGCTCAGGCTGCGGGGCAGCGACGAGTATGGCCTGCGTGGGCACTCGCCAAAGCTCGGTCCCGTCGTTTAACCGTATGGCGCGCACGTAGCCGTCTGCTGAGCCGATATACAGCGTGGCTGAGTCGGCTCCGAGCAACGCGGCGTCACTGAGATCGCTGCGCTGCCAGCGTAGCGAGCCAGCAGTGGCGTCGAGGGCATACACGGCAGTCGGCGATATAACGACATCCGTGCCTTGCGCGACCAAGGCTGTTGAGCCGTAGTAGCCAGCGGACTTGAAGCACCACACTTCCGAGCCGTCGGCTGGCCGCAGTGCGCAGGCTCCGACATAGACAAGCCCGTTTGCCGGAACCGGAGAGCCCCAGTAGCCCGGCTTCGTATGCCAGGCCAGCGTGCCTTCACTGAGCCGGACGGCATCAAGGCCCGCACATGCCTGGACGTTTACATACAAAGTGTCCGCGTCGGCCGCACCCTGGCCCATGCTGCAGCCACCCTCACTGAAGACCCACAGTTGTGAGCCGTCATTTGCGTGCAACGCGAACAAATTCGATTCGGCCGTGCCAGCATAGACCACGCCACCGCTCACTAACGGTGGCCCGTATACGCCTAATCCTACCGACTGCTTCCAGCGCAATGCTCCTGATGTGGCGTCCACTGCATAGAGATATCGTGGGCCTGGGGGGCCGCTCTGTTGAGATGGCCCATCGGCGCCAAAGTACACGATGCCATTAGCTACCGCAGGCGCATGCACCCTCCCATCAGCCTGATATCGCCATAAGATATTGCCGTGGGCGACATCGAGCGCATACAAGAAGCCGTCACTATCTCCAACATAAACGACTCCATTGGCGATTGCAGGCAGACCACCAGGGCCAAGTGGTGGCACGACTCCCGAGGTCGGGGTGTCGGTCGGAGCCGGTGTAAACGTCGGCAAGACGGGAGTAGTCGCCGTTGTGGTTCCGGACTGAAGCGCCGCTGGCGTTGACTTGCCACTCCTCCCGCTCGCGGTCGAGCCGCAGCCGGCAAGAAGCGCCGCCAACAAGATGCAGACGACAATGCCTCTAGGTCGCTTCGTTCGCATGCGCGATTCTCCGATCACCCACGGCGCAATACCCGATTGTAGCCCCAATGGATATGACGCACGGCAGCTCGGCCATCATGTGAAATGCGTCACACTTCTGAGGGGATAACTCGTCAGGCGCAGGAGAGACCGGGAGCGACTTGGGCCTTCACACGTTGGGAATGTTGATCTCGAACTGGTCCACCTTCCACGCGCCACCCTCCTGGATGAAGCGCAGAGTGACGGGGGTGGGCACGTCGATGGTCTGCGTTCCGAGCGAGGTAGATTCGGTCACGGTCAGGCGTATGTCGAGGCTGGCGGTGGGACCAACCGCCTGATAGGACTTGATGTCTGGCGCGCAACCGCTGAGCGCGAGCGAACCGCCGAAGGCGTGCTTGTAGGTATCCGCGAAGTCCTGCGTGCTGCCGAGGGACTGCTGCTCGCGCGCCGAGTAGAGCATGTACGCGGTGGCGTAGTCGCCAGAAACGAGTGCGGCGCAGAGGCGCTGCCCTACCGTGAGCGGGCCAAGGTCCGTCCCCTGGAGCGCGTCGTCGAGCCGGTCGATACGCCACACGTCGCCATCCTTCACCAGCGCAATCGTGCCCTCGAAGCTGCCACGCGTCGCGCGAACGATGCGGGCGCCGAACACGGCAGTCTTGTCGCCTCCGAGGTTGATGGCCGGGCCGGCCGCCACACCAGGCAAGCCGCAAGCTGTCACCTGCCCATCAACCACGTCGTGGAGCCGCAATTCGGCTAGGAACTGGTCCACCGACACGCGGGCCCGGTAGGCGGGGGAGAATCTGGAATAAGCGGCGGCATAGCGCTGGGCTTTAAGATCGGCACAGAAGGTCTGCGCCGCATCGATGGGCCGCTTCTCCTGCTGATAGCCGTAGAAGAGGAGCGCGCCGAGCGCAATGGCGACGAGCAGAGCAGCCGCGGTCGCCGCGACTAGCGCGATCCGCAGCCGGTTGCGACGAGGCTTCGCCGGCAACTCAGAGACTACTGGCGGCGGAGGTGTCGCGCGCATTTCCGGCGCGCCAGTGACAACATGCGCCGGCTGCGGTGATTGTGGAACGGCTCCCACTGAAGGCTGGACCTCGGGCTGCGCGGGTGTGGCGGTGGGCATGGCAGGCTGCGCGGAGGCCGGCGGCGTCGATGGCGCCGTTTGCTGTTCACGGGGCTCACCCAGCGGATGTGCCGGCTCCTCTGGCCCTCCCGGCATCCCCATGTCACCCTCCCACAACACTGCTTCGACGCGCTTCACGGGTCCGTGACCAGCAGGCGTCGCACTCGTCTCGACTGCGACCGCCCGAGCGACGCTCGCCTATCAATCACCAATATAGAACGGCCGCGGCGTGGCGCGGTATCGAGCATGTCACAGTCCCGGCTGACTGGTTCCCGGATCGCAGTTCGCTTGCGTGGGTAGACCGCGCGTGGCATAATTTACGATACATGCGCCGGTACAATTGGCCACTGTCGTGAGCCGGCGCGCCCGCGTCACATCCTGGCGCCTGCCACGGAAGCGAAGCTCTATTCGCATTTAGCATGGAGGGTCCAGCCGTGGAAGAAGATATCTTGGGCACACAGCGCGTCCTTAACGGCACCGTCTACGTCACCTGCGCCCGTTGCGGCCATGCCGTTCCCCAGGCAATGGCGAGCGTGGTGGAGGGTGACACCCTCGAAGACGACTCCGAGTATACGTACCTCTGCGCCGACTGTCAGCGTGCTCTGGCGAACGGCGAGAAGGATCTGCCCACGACGCTCATGTGAAGCGCGGGCCGGTGGGGTCGTCCGCGAATGCGACGCGCCCCGCAGCGAGGTGAGCATCCATGCGATTCCGCTACGTCTCCGTCACCTATTCCTTCGGCAGCCCGTCGCAGAGCCTGGAGCGCCACTACCGCGAGCTGCGCGACGATCTGCTGCGCCAGGGGCAGCACTATGGGCTCTTGCAGCCCGCGACGCTCTGGCGCCCGCCGGTCGACATCCATGAGACCGCCGCCCACATGCTGGTCAAGATCGAGCTTGCCGGCGTGCGCGAGGAGCATCTCGAAATTACCCTTTATGATAATGCGCTTGTGGTGACCGGCCGCCGCGAGGATGACTCGGAACACGACGAAGCCATCTGCTACCACGAGGCGCAGGTCCATTACGGCCCATTCCGCGCGGAGATCCTCCTGCCGACGTCGGTGCAATCGGAGACCGTCACCGCCAGCTATGAGAACGGGTTCCTGCGCATCCGCCTGCCGAAGGCCGCGCCCAGCGAGCCAGGCTCATGGCGCGGCAGCGGCTCCCGAGAGGAGACCGGCGTCACCGGCGCCAGGAATTATCTAAACGCCTCAGGCGAGTACGCCGTCCCGACGACCACACCCTCGGTCGGCGCCGCTGCCGTGGCGCGCCCCGAAGCGCCGCCCCACGGCGCGGACCTCGCGATCACGCCCACGAGGAGATATTTGTAATGCGAGATGACGCTCCCCTCTCTCCCGAGCAGCAGCCCGAGACACCCGACTCTCGGGACGAGCCTGTGCGCGAGGAGCGCCCTACGTTTGATGATCAGATAACCCCTTCGCAGCCATCCACCAACCTGCCTCCGCTGGATACCCCTATGACGGATGGCGAGGAAGAAACGCCCGTGGACGAGGCTCCGGTCGAGCCCGCCGCGACCCATGAGCCATCGCGGTCGGAGGAGCGGCCGGAGGAATCCGACGAGCCAAGTATTGATCTGCCCGACGTCCTGCCGATCCTGCCGCTCAAGGACACGGTCGTCTATCCGATGGCGGTCACGCCGCTCGGCGTCGGCAAAGAGCGGTCCATCCGCCTGATCGACGAAGTGATGCGCGGCTCGCGCCTCGTCGGCCTCGTCGCGCAGAAGGACGCGGAGATTGAGGAGGCTGGCCCTGACGATTGCTATCGCGTGGGCACGGTGGCACGAATCGCCCGGCTGCTGCGCATCCCCGACGGCACGATTCAGATCATCGTGCAGGGGTTGGAGCGCATCGTCGTCGAGGAGTTCGTCGAGGAGCAGCCGTTCCTCAGGGCCCATTGCCACCTCGCGCCCGAGACATCCCCGCAGGACATCGAGATTGAGGCCCTGAAGCGCAACGCCATTGATCTCTTCCAGCGGCTCGTCAACCTCGTCCAATATCTTCCCGATCAGCTCGCGCTCGCCGCGATGAATCTGGACGACCCGCGCCAGGT